>NZ_POUC01000033.1 GCF_002891435.1 Streptomyces cahuitamycinicus | reverse complement strand
GTCCGGCAGGGGCCGGTCTTGTCGTCCCACCGCAGCAGCGGGGCCGTCGGAACCCTGGTCATCGCGTCGTTGATGGCCGTCACCGCCGCGGGCAGGGCGGGTACGCCGTCGGCGCGGGCGGCGAACAGCGACCTGATCTGTTCGCGCAGCGACCTCAGTTGGGCCGCGCACATCTCCCGCATGCCGGCGTCGACGGGGGCGAGGCCGCGCTGGGTCAGCCAGTGGTTCGTCTGGGCGGGGGTGCCCAGGAGGTCCAGCGTGCGCCCGCCGGGCAGAGCGATCGCGGTGTTGGCGAGGGCGAGCGAGGGGTGCTCCACCTCGCCCTGTGCGGGCGGCGGGGCGGGTTGCTCAGTCACGTGCTCCTCCATGCTTCTCATGGTACGGCTTGCTTGTATCCGTGAGAAGCGGCTACGGTCGTCTCACGGTTCAACCACGCCTATCCGTGAGGTGCCTCATGTCCTCCCTGCCCGTGACGACCGACTTCCCCGTCCGTGTCCTCGGCGGCCCGACCGCCTTCTTCGAGTACGGCGGCCTGCGCTTCCTGACCGACCCGACCTTCGACGCCCCCGGCGACTACGGCCGCCCCGAGGGCCCGCTCCTGACCAAGACCGCGCCGTCCGCCGGCAGCCCGGGCGACCTCGGCCGCGTCGACGTGGTCCTGCTCTCCCACGACGAGCACCCCGACAACCTCGACACCTCCGGCCGGGCCCTGCTCGCCGGCATACCCCTGACCCTGACCACGCCCGGCGGCGGTGAGCGCCTGCGCGAAAGCCTCGGGGACAGGGTCAGGGGCCTGGCCGACTGGGAGTCCGTCGAGCTGGACCGCCCCGGCGGCGGCACGGTCACCGTGACCGGCGTCCCCGCCGTGCACGGCCCCGGCCCGCGCGAGCAGGTCGAGCAGCTTGCCGGCCAGGTCGTCGGCTTCGTCCTGACCAGCGAGGGCCTGCCCACCGTCTACGTCAGCGGCGACAACGCCTCACTGGATGCGGTCCGTGAGATCGCCGACCGCTTCGCCCCCGTCGACACCGCCGTGCTCTTCGCCGGCGCTCCCCGCTTCCCCGTCCTCTTCGACAACCAGGTCATCGTCCTGGACAGCGCGATGGCCGCCGAGGCCGCGCAGACCCTCGGCGCCCGCCGCGTCGTCCCCGTCCACTACGACAGCTGGGCCCACTTCACCGAAGGCGGCGACGCGCTGGAAGCCGCTTTCACCGCAGCCGGGCTCGCCGACCGGCTGGACTGGGGAAAGGGCGCCTGACCTGCCGCCCTTCCGCCGAGCGGAGCAGATCGCGCGTCTACTTCCGCCAGAACAGGTGATGAACCACCCCGCTCGGACTCGGCACGACATCGCGGTGGAAGCGGTCGAGCAGTTCCTCGGGCGACTCCCACAGCCGTGAGCCGGATCCGAGCACCACGCCGGGCGAAACGGTCACGTGCAGCGTGTCCACCAGGTCGGCGTCCAGGAACTCCCGGACGGTCATCGCCCCGCCGCCGAGCCGGACGTCCTTGCCCCCGGCCGCCTTGCGGGCCTGGGCGAGTACCTCGGCGGGATCCCCGCCCACGAAGTGGAACGTCGTGTCGGAGAGGGTGAACGAGGGGCGCTCGTGGTGCGTCATCACGAACACCGGCGTGTGGAACGGGGGCTCGTCGCCCCACCAGCCCTGCCACTCGTGGTCCTGCCAGGGGCCGCGCTGCGGGCTGAACTTGTTGCGGCCCATGATCTCGGCGCCGATGTTGTGGTGGAAGTCGCGCACCAGGTAGTCGTCGAGGCCGCGGCTCCCGCCCGGGTCGGTGCGGTTCGGCCAGCTCGCGGTCGCGCCGGCCCAGGCGAACATCGTCCCCGGGTCGGCGTGGCCGAACGGCCGCTCCAGGCTCTGGCCCTCACCGGCCCCGAATCCGTCACTCGAGACGTTGAAATTCTGCACACGCAGCAGCTGGGTCACGGCGCTCCTCCAGAGGTCGACGAGAGGGAGACCGCCCGGGCCGGCGAAACTCATCGGCACGGACCCGGCGGTCTCCCCCGGCTCACCCGGCCTGCGCCACCACGTGGTCGATCACCTGCTGGAAGTCCTCACTCGGCGAGAACTCCACCAGCTCGCTGTCCTCCAGCGCCACCGGCACATGGCCGGGGCCCCAGTAGTACGCCTGCCCCGCCTCGTACTCCTCCTCGCCCGCGGCCGTGCGCACCCGGAGCCGGCCCTTGAGCAGGTAGCCCCAGTGCGGGCACTGGCAGGCGTCGTCGGGCAGGCCCTTGAGGGCCGGGCCCATGTCCGTGCCCCGGGGGAGGGTGATGTAGCCCACCGAGAGGCCGCCGCCGATGGGCTTGGTGCGCAGTTCCACTCCGTCGCCCTGGAGGGCGACAGGTACGTCGTTCCGGGTCGCAGCCGTCATGGTTCCTCCGCTCCGGCCCGCCAGGGCCTCGAACGCCCCTCGTGAAACCCCCGTACCTCCAGCCTGGCCCGTCCGGCCGCGCCCCGCGACATCACGATCCGGTCAAGAGGTACCGCCGGGGGCTTGATTCAGACGGCTGTAATCGATTCCATGCTCCGGTCGATGTAATCGATTCCACGAGCACTCACCCGTGCTCCCCGACTGATCCACGAGGAGGTGGAGCGGCGGTGGCCAGCATCAAGGACGTCGCTGCCGAGGCCGGTGTCTCCGTCGCCACGGTCTCGCGCGTCCTGAACGACCACCCGTCGGTCAGCGCCGACGCGCGCACCCGCGTGCTGGCCGCCGTCGAGACCCTGGGCTACCGCCCGAACGCCGTCGCCCGCTCCCTGCGCACCGACCAGACCCGCACCCTCGGCCTGGTCATCAGCGACGTGATGAACCCGTACTTCACCGAACTGGCCCGCTCCGTCGAGGAGGAGGCCCGTTCGCTCGGCTACAGCGTCATCATCGGCAACGCCGACGAGCGGCCGGACCTCCAGGACCACCACGTACGCACCCTGCTGGACCGGCGGATCGACGGGCTGCTCGTCTCCCCGACGGACGGCGGCTCGCCGCTGATGCTGGACGCCGCACGGACCGGGACGCCCATGGTCTTCGTGGACCGGTGGATCCCGGGCGTGGACGTGCCGGTGGTGCGGTCGGACGGGCGGGGTGCCGTACGGGACCTCGTGGCGCATCTGTACGGGCTTGGGCACCGCAGGCTCGCCATCATCGCGGGCCCGGCGGCGACCACGACCGGCCGTGAGCGCGTGGAGGTCTTCCGTGAGGCGCTCGGCGCGTACGGGCTGGAACTGCCCGACGCCTACACGGGGCAGGGTGACTTCCAGGCCGAGAGCGGCCGACTGGTCACCGAGGGCTTCCTCGACCTGGCCGAACCGCCCGAGGTCGTCTTCGCCGCCGACAACCTGATGGCGCTCGGCGCGCTGGACGCGGTACGCGCGCGTGGCCTGCGCGTACCGGACGACCTCGCGCTGGCCGCGTTCGACGACATCCGGTGGTTCGTGCACACCGATCCGCCGATCACCGCGATCGCCCAGCCCACAGGCGAGCTGGGCCGGGCCGCCGTACGGGCCCTGGTCGACCGCATCGAGGGGCGGCCCGGCGAGTCCGTCACCCTCCCCGCCCGTCTCGTCGTACGCCGCTCGTGCGGCGAGAACCACACCCCAGTGCAAAGGAGCACGACGTGAGCGACGCGGACGAGTTGCTGCGCATCGAGGGCATACGCAAGACCTTCCCGGGCGTGATCGCGCTGGACGGCGTCGACTTCGACCTGCGCCGCGGCGAGGTGCACGTACTCCTCGGTGAGAACGGCGCCGGCAAGAGCACCCTCATCAAGATGCTCTCCGGCGCCTACACCCCCGACGCCGGGCGGATCCTGGTCGGCGGCCGGGAGACGCGCATCCAGGGCGCGCAGGACTCCGAGCGGCTCGGGATCGCCACCATCTACCAGGAGTTCAACCTGGTACCCGATCTCACGGTCGCCGAGAACATCTTCCTGGGACGCCAGCCGCGCCGCTTCGGGATGATCGACCGGAAGCGGATGGAGGCCGACGCAGAGGTCCTGCTCAAGCGGGTCGGCCTCTCCGTGTCGCCCCGCGCGCGGGTCCGCGACCTCGGCATCGCGCGCCTGCAGATGGTCGAGATCGCCAAGGCGCTCAGCCTGAACGCCCGCGTGCTGATCATGGACGAGCCGACCGCCGTGCTCACCTCCGATGAGGTCGACAAGCTCTTCACGATCGTGCGCACGCTGCGCGAGGACGGCGTCGGGATCGTCTTCATCACCCACCACCTGGAGGAGATCGCCGCGCTCGGCGACCGGGTGACGGTCATCCGGGACGGAAAGAGCGTCGGCCAGGTGCCCGCCTCCACGCCCGAGGACGAGCTGGTCCGGCTCATGGTCGGGCGCTCCATCGAGCAGCAGTACCCGCGCGAGCGGGCCGAGCGCGGCGCAGCCCTGCTGTCCGTCGAGGGGCTCACCCGTGACGGTGTCTTCCACGACGTCGGCTTCGAGGTGCGCGCCGGTGAGGTCGTCGGCATCGCCGGGCTGGTCGGCGCCGGCCGTACCGAGGTCGTCCGGGCGGTCTTCGGGGCCGACGCGTACGACAGGGGCACCGTGAAGGTCTCCGGCGCCCCGATCGCCAAGTACGACGTCAACGCGGCGATGACCGCCGGGATCGGTCTCGTCCCCGAGGACCGCAAGGGCCAGGGCCTGGTGCTGGACGCCTCGGTCGAGGAGAACCTCGGCCTGGTGACGCTGCGGTCGGCCACGCGCGGCGGGCTCGTCGACCTCAGGGGCCAGCGCGAGGCCGCCGAGCGGATCGCGAAGCAGCTCGGCGTGCGGATGGCGGGCCTCGGCCAGCACGTGCGCACCCTCTCCGGTGGCAACCAGCAGAAGGTCGTCATCGGCAAGTGGCTGCTCGCCGACATCAAGGTGCTGATCCTCGACGAGCCGACGCGCGGCATCGACGTCGGCGCCAAGGTCGAGATCTACCAGCTCGTCAACGAACTCACCGCCGCCGGCGCGGCCGTCCTGATGATCTCCAGCGACCTGCCCGAGGTGCTCGGCATGAGCGACCGGGTGCTGGTGATGGCCCAGGGCCGGATCGCCGGTGAACTCTCCGCCGACGAGGCGACCCAGGACGCCGTGATGGCACTCGCCGTCAGCACCCCGGCGACCACGAACCCGATCACCACCGGAACGGAGGCCTCCCGTGGCCACTGACACGCTCAAGAGCACGACGGGCGCGGGTGGCGCCTCGGGAGGCCTGCGCCGCCTCCTGCTCGACAACGGCGCGCTCACCGCGCTCATCGTCCTCGTCATCGCGATGTCGGCGCTGTCCGGCGACTTCCTGACGACCGACAACCTCCTCAACGTCGGCGTGCAGGCGGCCGTGACCGCCATCCTCGCCTTCGGCGTGACGTTCGTGATCGTCTCGGCGGGCATCGACCTGTCGGTCGGCTCGGTCGCGGCGCTGTCCGCCACGGTCCTGGCCTGGAGCGCCACTTCGGCGGGTGTGCCGGTCTTCCTCGCCGTCCTCCTCGCCATAGCGACGGGCATCGTCTGCGGCCTGGTCAACGGCATCCTGATCTCCTACGGCAAGCTGCCGCCGTTCATCGCCACGCTGGCCATGCTGTCCGTGGCCCGCGGCCTGTCCCTCGTCATCTCCGAGGGCTCCCCGATCGCCTTCCCCGACTCGGTCTCCCACCTCGGCGACACCCTCGGCGGCTGGCTGCCGGTGCCGGTCCTGGTGATGATCGTCATGGGCCTGATCGCCGCCCTCGTGCTCGGCCGGACCTACATCGGCCGCTCCATGTACGCGATCGGCGGCAACGAGGAGGCCGCGCGGCTTTCCGGCCTGCGCGTCAAGAAGCAGAAGCTCGCCATCTACGCCTTCTCGGGTGTCTTCGCCGCCGTCGCCGGTGTCGTCCTCGCCGCCCGCCTCTCCTCCGCGCAGCCCCAGGCCGCCGACGGCTACGAGCTGGACGCGATCGCCGCCGTCGTCATCGGCGGCGCCTCCCTCGCCGGCGGTACCGGCAAGGCCTCCGGCACGCTCATCGGCGCGCTGATCCTGGCCGTGCTGCGCAACGGGCTGAACCTGCTGAACGTGTCCGCGTTCTGGCAGCAGGTCGTCATCGGTGTCGTCATCGCGCTCGCGGTGCTGTTCGACACGCTGCGGCGCAAGGCGGGGGCGACGCCGGTGTCCGGTGCTTCCCAGGGAGGCAGGGGCAAGCAGGCGGCGACGTACGGGCTCGCGGCCGTGGTCACCGTCGCGATCGTCGGCGCGACGTCCTTCCTGCACAACGGCTCCTCCGCCACGAGCAGCCCCAAGATGGGTCTGTCGCTGTCCACCCTCAACAACCCCTTCTTCGTGCAGATCCGGGCGGGCGCCGAGGCCGAGGCGGAGAAGCGGGGCGTGGACCTGACCGTCACGGACGCCCAGAACGACGCCTCCCAGCAGGCCAACCAGTTGCAGAACTTCACCAGTTCCGGGCTCGGCGCGATCATCGTCAACCCGGTGGACTCGGACGCGGCGAGCAACTCCGTCAAGGCCGCGGACAAGGCGAAGATCCCGGTCATCGCGGTCGACCGGGGCGTCAACAAGGCGCCGGTGGACGCCCTGGTCGCCTCCGACAACGTGGCCGGCGGTGAACTCTCCGCCAAGACGATCGCCGACAAGCTGGGCGGCAAGGGCAAGATCGTGATCCTCCAGGGGCAGGCCGGCACGTCCGCGGCCCGGGAGCGCGCGCAGGGCTTCGCCAACGGCCTCAAGGCCTTCCCGGGCATCCAGGTCGTGGCCCAGCAGCCCGCCGACTTCGACCGCACCAAGGGCCTCGACGTCATGTCGAACCTGCTCCAGGCCCACCCCGACGTCCAGGGCGTCATCGCCGCCAACGACGAGATGGCCCTCGGCGCGATCAAGGCCCTGGGCTCCAAGGCCGGCAAGTCGGTTTCGGTCGTCGGCTTCGACGGCACGCCGGACGGACTGAAGGCGGTCGAGGGCGGCACGCTGTACGCGTCGGTGGCGCAGCAGCCGTCCCAGCTGGGGAAGATCGCCGTGGACAACGCCCTGCGGGCCCTGAAGGGCGAGAAGGTCGAGGAGACGGTGAAGGTGCCGGTGAAGGTGGTCACGAAGGAGAACGTGGCCGGCTTCAGCGGCTGACATCGGGGAACGGCCGGGCGGTTGTCCACAGCGTGGGGCGACCGCCCGGCCATGTCACTCACGTGGGGAGCAACTCATGAACGACTACGACCTCCTGGTCGTCGGGTCGGCCAACGCCGACCTGGTGATCTCGGTGGAGCGCCGGCCCGGTGCCGGCGAGACCGTGCTCGGCTCCGACCTGGCCGTCCACCCGGGCGGCAAGGGCGCGAACCAGGCGGTGGCCGCCGCCCGGCTCGGTGCCCGTACGGCGCTGCTGGCCCGGGTCGGCGACGACGCGCACGGCCGGCTGCTGCTGGACTCGCAGCGGGAGGCCGGCGTCGACACGGTGGGTGTCCTGGTGGGCGGCGCGCCGACCGGTGTGGCACTGATCACGGTCGATCCGTCCGGGGACAACAGCATCGTCGTCTCGCCCGGCGCGAACGGCCGTCTCACCCCGGAGGACGTCAGCGCGGCCGGCTGTCTCTTCCAGGGCTCCCGGGTGGTGTCGGCGCAACTGGAGATCCCGCTGGAGACGGTGGTGGAGACCGTACGGAGCCTGGCGCCGGAGAGCCGCTTCGTACTGAACCCCTCGCCGCCGCGCCCGCTTCCGCAGGAGGTGCTGGCGGCCTGCGACCCGCTCATCGTGAACGAGCACGAGGCGAAGGTGATCCTGGGCGCCTCCGCCGTCGGGGACACCCCCGAGGACTGGGCGCGGATCCTCCTTGCCAAGGGCCCGAGGTCGGTGGTGGTGACGCTGGGCGAACAGGGCGCCCTGGTGGCGTCGGCGGAGGGCGTCTCGCGTGTCCCGGCCGTGAAGGTGGACGCGGTGGACACCACCGGCGCGGGCGACTCCTTCACCGCCGCGCTGGCCTGGCGGTTGGGGGCGGGCGAGTCCCTGGCCCAGGCGGCGGCGTACGCGGTGCGGGTGGGGGCCGCGACCGTGACGAAGAAGGGCGCGCAGGCGTCCTTCCCGACGGCGGCGGAGGTCGCTGCCCGGTGAAGAAGAGCGGAATACTGAACCGCCACCTCGCCGGTGCGCTGGCCGAACTCGGGCACGGCGACGGGGTGCTGGTGTGCGACGCGGGCATGCCCATCCCCGACGGCCCCCGGGTGGTGGACCTGGCCTTCCGGGCAGGGGTGCCGGCCTTCGCCGAGGTGCTGGACGGGCTGCTGGCCGAGCTGGTGGTCGAGGGGGCGACGGCGGCGCAGGAGCTGCGGGAGGCCAACCCGCAGGCATGGTCGCTGCTGGAGGGGCACTTTCCCGGGCTGCGCCTGGTGTCGCACGAGCGGCTCAAGGAGCTCTCGGCGGGGGCCCGGCTGATCGTCCGCACGGGCGAGGCACGGCCGTACGCGAACGTCCTGCTGAGGTGCGGCGTCTTCTTCTGACACCCGTGCCGACAGCCGTTCCTGCACCCGATCCGACAGCCGTTCCGACACCCGCGAAAGGCTTCCGAACGGTTTCGAGGGGGCCCGGTCCGTCGACCGGGCCCCCTCGGCTTTTCCCCTCCCGTCAGGAACCCCCGCGATCCCCCCGGATCCCCCTCCAGAAGTCCTGACGCCTAGTACGACCCCGGGAGGGCGGAAAGGGTTGCACGGCAAGGTAAGAAATTCTTGCCGGATTCTCGAGGGGCCCCTGCCGGGGCCGTGACGGGCCGCCCTAGGTTGACACCATGAGCCTCTTCGACAAGCTGACCGGGACGACCCGCCCCGCCGACGGTGTCGCTCCGCGTCCGGCCGAGGAGGTGCGGACGGCCCTGCTCGGCCTGGACCGGCCCGACGTGCCGTACGTCATCCGGAACGGCGCCGCCGGGAGCGCTGACCTGGTCGCGGAGTGGCGAACGGCCGATCCCGCCTGCAGACCCTCTTCGTCCGGCCGCAGCTGACGCGCGCCGTCCGGTTCCGGATGCGCCTGGTCCCCGAGACCCACGAGGTGCGTGTCGTCGAGGAGGGGCGGGAGGTCACCCGGGTCGGCGACCCGCCGCGGCTGAAGATCTCCGGGCGGTACACGCGCGGGCCCGACCGGACTGTCTCCCGCCACGACACGATCGGCCGCGGGGCGGACGGCCGACTCGAAGCGACGGAGACCTGGCGCTTCGACAGCGCGGAGCTGCGCGACCCCCTCAGGAACGCGGTCCTCACAGCGGGCTGGACGTGGCGCTCAGTGGTCTTCGGACGGCTGTGAGCACGCGGGTGAGACCACCGTCGTCCTCCTCGATGTCGCGCACGTGCGCGAACCCGATCCGCCCGAGCAGGCGCAGCGAGGCCTCGTTCTCCGCGGCGACTGTGGCGTGCACCTCGGTGAGCCCGAGCGTTCCGAAGCCGTACGTCACGAGCGCCTCGGCGAGCTCCGTCCCGAGTCCGCTTCCCCAGGCCCCGGGGGACAGCGCGTAGACGATCTCGTGCCCGTCCACCTCGTCGGTCCGCTTGATCTCCGCGTGCCCGACCAGTCGCCCGTCGCGACGGACCGCCCACACGTCGAAGAGGTTCTGTGCGTAGACCTTGCTGAAGATCCGCCCGAACAGGGCCCGGTCGTCCGCCTCGGGAGAGAGCCCGTCCCCCATCCAGCGGGAGACCCCGGGGTCCTGGAACAGGGCGACGAAGTCCTCTTCGTCGCCCGGGGCGTAGGGGGTGAGGAGCAGGCGCGGGGTGCGCAGCGTCGGAGGCATGGGAACGGACGCTAGCCAGCCCGAACGCGAGCGGCAATCGGCTTTCGCGAGGTACCGGCGAGGGCCGTTCCCCGACGGCATCCGCCTGCCGCGGTTCGTCCGCTCCCGCGGCGTGGCGTTCTCACCGTCGCAGGCTGTAGCTCACCATCGACGCCCCCACCACCGACCCGAACGCCGGCAGCAGGAACTGCGCGAAGGCCTCGAAGCCCCATACGATCCCCGCGCACGCCGCCGTGATGTTGATGGCCAGGGACATGATCCACAGGGCGACGCTCTGGGCCTGGGGTGACATCGTTCCTCGTCGTCATTCGGGGCGGGGGAGAAGGCAAGGGGCCGGGCCGGAAATCAGCCCGGCCCCGGGCTGGGCAGCGGGCGGAATTCCGGCGCGGGTGCCCGGTGCAGCGGAGGGGAGCCGGGGGTGTTCCCGTCCGGAGCGGAAGGTCCCGGAGCCACGACCGCGTGCTCCCCGGAGATCGCCGGGGCCATCACGAGCAACGGCAACGTGCTGATGGCGCACAGGGCGACGAGGAGGGTGCCCGCCGTGTACGCGCGCACAGGGACGCTCGGGCCTGGGGAACGCATCGGCATCACGGTCGCTCCGGAATCGGATCCGCCCCCCAATTTGACGAACCCCTGAATTCTTCCACGGGAAAGGATCACAAAAGGGGCGGCCGGGATGCTTGAACTGTAAAGCTTCGGTCTCTTCTGTGAACTCGCCGTGAAAGGTGAAGCCTTGGCCGCATACTGATCGGTCGCTTTATGCGAGGACCGCCGACCGTTCCGGCCCCGCCACGCTGTCGGACCCGGGCGGTACCGTCGGATCATGACCGATCAGGCGGGGGCCGCCCCGGCGGGCGAGCGGCGCATGGCCACGCTGGAAGGCGTACTGGAACGCATCACGTACGCCAACGAGGAGAACGGCTACACGGTCGCCCGGGTCGACACCGGCAGAGGCGCGGGAGACCTGCTCACGGTCGTCGGCGCGCTGCTCGGCGCGCAGGTGGGCGAATCCCTGCGCATGGAGGGCCGCTGGGGTTCCCACCCGCAGTACGGAAAGCAGTTCCACGTCGAGAACTACACGACGGTCCTGCCGGCCACCGTCCAGGGCATCCGCCGCTACCTCGGCTCCGGCCTGGTCAAGGGCATCGGGCCGGTCTTCGCCGACCGCATCACACAGCACTTCGGCATGGACACCCTCCAGATCATCGAGGAGGAGCCCAAGCGGCTCATCGAGGTCCCCGGCCTCGGCCCCAAGCGCACGAAGAAGATCGCCGACGCCTGGGAGGAACAGAAGGCCATCAAGGAGGTCATGCTCTTCCTCCAGACGGTCGAGGTCTCCACATCCATCGCCGTGCGCATCTACAAGAAGTACGGCGACGCCTCCATCTCGGTCGTGAAGAACCAGCCGTACCGGCTCGCCTCCGACGTCTGGGGCATCGGCTTCCTCACCGCCGACAAGATCGCCCGGTCCGTCGGCATCCCGCACGACAGCCCCGAGCGCGTCAAGGCGGGCCTGCAGTACGCGCTGTCCCAGTCCACCGACCAGGGCCACTGCTTCCTCCCGGAGGAGCAGCTGATCAAGGACGCGGTGAAGCTCCTCCAGGTCGACACCGGCCTGGTCATCGAATGCCTGGCCGAACTGGCCGAACCCCCCGAGGACGGCGAGGACCCCGGCGTCGTCCGCGAGAAGGTGCCGGGCCCCGACGGCGGGGAACCGGTCACCGCGATCTACCTCGTCCCCTTCCACCGCGCCGAACTCTCCCTCTCCGCCCAGCTGCTGCGCCTCCTGCGCACCGGCGAGGACCGCATGCCGGGCTTCAGGACCGTCGCCTGGGACAAGGCGCTGAGCTGGCTCAAGGGGCGCACGGGCACCGACCTCGCCCCGGAGCAGGAGGCCGCCGTCAGGCTGGCGCTGACCGAGAAGGTGGCCGTCCTCACCGGCGGCCCCGGCTGCGGCAAGTCCTTCACGGTCCGCTCGATCGTGGAGCTGGCCCGCGCCAGGAAGGCGAAGGTCGTGCTCGCCGCCCCCACGGGCCGGGCCGCCAAGCGCCTGTCCGAGCTCACCGGCGCCGAGGCCTCCACCGTCCACCGCCTGCTGGAGCTCAAGCCGGGGGGCGACGCCGCCTACGACCGGGACCGCCCGCTGGACGCCGACCTGGTGGTGGTCGACGAGGCGTCCATGCTGGACCTGCTCCTGGCCAACAAGCTGGTCAAGGCGGTCCCGCCGGGAGCGCACCTGCTCTTCGTGGGGGACGTGGACCAGCTGCCCAGCGTCGGCGCGGGCGAGGTCCTGCGGGACCTGCTGGCCGACGGCGGCCCGATCCCGGCGGTCCGCCTCACCCGGGTCTTCCGGCAGGCCCAGCAGTCCGGCGTGGTGACGAACGCGCACCGGATCAACGCCGGCCAACACCCGGTGACGGACGGAATGAAGGACTTCTTCCTCTTCGTCGAGGACGACACCGAGGCCGCCGGCCGGCTCACCGTCGATGTGGCCGCCCGCCGCATTCCGGCCAAGTTCGGTCTGGACCCGCGCCGTGACGTCCAGGTCCTCGCCCCCATGCACCGCGGCCCGGCCGGCGCCGGCACCCTCAACGGCCTGCTGCAACAGGCCGTCACCCCGGGCCGGCCCGATCTGCCGGAGAAGAGATTCGGCGGACGGGTTTTCCGCGTCGGCGACAAGGTCACCCAGATTCGCAACAATTACGAGAAGGGCGAGAACGGTGTCTTCAACGGCACCGTCGGCGTGGTCACCTCGCTCGACCCGGTCGACCAGCGCCTGACGGTGCTCACGGACGAGAACGAGGAGGTGCCGTACGAGTTCGACGAGCTCGACGAGTTGGCGCACGCCTACGCCGTGACGATCCACCGCTCCCAGGGCAGCGAGTACCCGGCGGTCGTCATCCCGGTCACCACGGGCGCCTGGATGATGCTCCAGCGCAACCTGCTCTACACGGCGGTCACCCGGGCCAGGCAGCTGGTCGTCCTCGTCGGTTCGCGCAGGGCGATCGGCCAGGCGGTGCGCACGATTTCGGCGGGCCGGCGGTGCACGGCACTCGACTTCCGGCTCGGTTCAACGAAAAATGATCGATCAAACGAGTCGTGAAGGTCACAAGACCCTTCCGGAAGGGGAACACAGGGGGCAGGATGAGCAAGTTGGCGGCACTCAGTGCCGTCAATAGGCCCGATGGTCGACCCCGAGTGCACTCTCCTGAGCCAAGTGGGGGATGGTAGAGACAGTCAGGGCACCTCGAAGATGAGGCACAACGTCGGTGAGGGAAGACGTGAGCGACAACTCTGTAGTACTGCGGTACGGCGACGGCGAGTACACCTACCCGGTGATCGACAGCACCGTCGGTGACAAGGGCTTCGACATCGGAAAGCTCCGCGCCCAGACGGGTCTGGTGACGCTGGACAGCGGTTACGGCAACACGGCCGCGTATAAATCCGCCGTCACGTATCTGGACGGCGAAGCGGGCATCCTGCGGTACCGCGGCTATCCGATCGAGCAGCTGGCCGAGCGCTCCACCTTCCTGGAGGTCGCCTACCTGCTGATCAACGGCGAGCTGCCGACCGTCGACGAGCTCTCGGTGTTCAAGAACGACATCACGCAGCACACCCTGCTGCACGAGGACGTCAAGAACTTCTACAAGGGCTTCCCGCGCGACGCCCACCCGATGGCCATGCTGTCCTCGGTCGTCTCGGCGCTGTCCACGTTCTACCAGGACAGCCACAACCCGTTCGACGAGCGTCAGCGCAACCTCTCCACGATCCGGCTGCTCGCGAAGCTTCCGACGATCGCCGCGTACGCGTACAAGAAGTCGATCGGTCACCCGTTCGTCTACCCGCGCAACGACCTCGGCTACGTGGAGAACTTCCTCCGCATGACCTTCTCGGTCCCGGCGCAGGAGTACGACCTGGACCCGACGGTGGTCTCGGCCCTCGACAAGCTGCTGATCCTGCACGCGGACCACGAGCAGAACTGCTCCACCTCCACGGTCCGCCTGGTGGGCTCCTCGCAGGCGAACATGTTCGCCTCGATCTCCGCCGGCATCAACGCGCTGTGGGGCCCGCTGCACGGCGGCGCCAACCAGTCCGTGCTGGAGATGCTGGAGGGCATCCGCGACGCCGGCGGTGACGTCGACTCCTTCATCCGCAAGGTGAAGAACAAGGAGGACGGCGTCCGCCTGATGGGCTTCGGCCACCGGGTCTACAAGAACTTCGACCCGCGCGCCAAGATCATCAAGGCTGCCGCGCACGACGTGCTGTCGGCGCTGGGCAAGTCCGACGAGCTGCTGGACATCGCGCTGAAGCTGGAGGAGCACGCGCTCTCCGACGACTACTTCGTCTCGCGCAGCCTCTATCCGAACGTCGACTTCTACACCGGCCTGATCTACCGGGCCATGGGCTTCCCGACCGAGATGTTCACGGTCCTGTTCGCCCTCGGCCGGCTGCCGGGCTGGATCGCCCAGTGGCACGAGATGATCAAGGAGCCCGGCTCCCGCATCGGCCGCCCGCGCCAGATCTACACGGGCGTGGTCGAGCGCGACTTCGTTCCCGTCGAGGAGCGCTGAGGCGCAGCACCCGCTTCGGCCCCCGTATCCGCTTGCCGGGTGCGGGGGCTTTCGCGTGATCTCTCGCGCGATTTCTTACGCGATCTCTCACGTGACTTCTTACGCAATGAAGAAGGCGCCCCGGCGTCGGTCCCCCCACGGGCCGACGTCCAGGGCGCCTTCCCAGTCCCGGTACGGATTCCCCCCACGGGATCCGGCCGGGCGTCTGTGAGGACAGCGCCTGAATCGCTGTTGAGCAGAACGAGCAGAACTCGTCGTACTGCGGTACTGCGGTGGTGTGCGATCTGCCGGGACAGCGCACGCCCGGGAGGGCCGCTCAAAGCTTCCCGGTGTACGTGCCCCGGCAACGCTCCCCCAAGCTCTCAACCGTTCGAGCAGGGAGGCACCCCCAACCGGAGAAGTCCCCCAAGACATCTCCGGATGTCAGACGGCGCCCCCCAAGACGCTCCCTGACATCGTCAACTTAGACCTTCGAACCCCTTCGATGGTTACGTTCACATCACTGTGATCTGCGTCTCTTGCGTATGTCCGGTAGATGCGCAAGAGCCCGGATATGCCGTTCGAGGCCCAAGCGTAAGGATGATGCGCGCGCCTTGTGAAGAGCTTATGTGAGCCGGGCCCGGGACTCCAGAGGGGCTCAAATCACGTTCGCTGTGAACGTGGACTGAATTCGGGCGACTTCACCGAAATGTCCGCAGTCGCAGACTGTTCGTCACGACGAAGACCGACGAGAAGGCCATCGCGGCCCCCGCGATCATCGGGTTCAGCAGGCCCGCGGCGGCCAGCGGCAGCGCGGCCACGTTGTAGCCGAAGGCCCACACGAGATTGCCCTTGATCGTGGCCAGGGTCCGGCGCGACAGCCGGATCGCGTCCGCGGCCGCCCGCAGATCACCGCGGACCAGTGTCAGATCGCCCGCCTCGATCGCCGCGTCCGTGCCGGTGCCCAGGGCCAGGCCCAGATCGGCGGTGGCGAGCGCGGCCGCGTCGTTGACGCCGTCGCCCACCATGGCGACGACCCGCCCCTCGGCCTGCAACCGCCGTACCGCGTCGACCTTGTCCTCGGGCAGCACCTCGGCCACCACCTGCTCGATCCCCACGGCCGCCGCCACCGTCTCGGCCACCGCACGGTTGTCCCCGGTCAGCAGCACCGGCGTGAGTCCCAGGGCGCGCAGCTCACGCACGGCCTCGGCGCTGGTCTCCTTGACCGCGTCCGCGACGGCCAGCACGGCCCGCGCCGTCCCGTCCCAGCCGGCCACGACCGCCGTGCGCCCGGCCTGCTCGGCCTCGTCCCGCGCGCGGGCCAGCTCCGGCGGCAGCTCGTCGAAGAGCCGCCCCACGGCGACGTCACGGCCCTCCACGTGCCCGCGTACGCCCCGCCCGGGCACGTTCTCGAACCTCTCGGCCTCCGGGAGCCGCCCGGCGCTCTCCTCGGCGCCCAGCGCGATCGCACGGCCGACGGGGTGCTCGGAGGCGTGCTCGACGGCGCCCGCCAGCCGCAGCACCTCCTTCTCGTCGGCGCCCTCGGCGAGGTGGATCTCCTGGAGGGTCATCCGGCCCGTGGTGACGGTGCCGGTCTTGTCCAGGACGACCGTGTCGACCCGGCGTGTGGACTCCAGGACCTCCGGGCCCTTGATGAGGATGCCGAGCTGGGCGCCGCGGCCCGTGCCGACCATCAGGGCGGTCGGTGTGGCCAGACCCAGCGCGCACGGGCAGGCGATGATCAGCACGGCGACGGCCGCGGTGAACGCGGCGACGGCGTCGCCCGTCAGCCCGAGCCAGGTCCCGGCCGTGGCGACGGCGATCAGCAGCACCACCGGCACGAAGACCCCGGAGATCCGGTCGGCGAGCCGCTGCACCTCGGCCTTGCCGTTCTGCGCGTCCTCCACCAGCTTCGCCATCCGCGCGAGCCGGGTGTCGGCGCCGACCCGGGTGGCCTCGACGACCAGCCGCCCGCCCGTGTTGACCGTCGCGCCCGTGACCGCGTCCCCCGCCGACACGTCCACCGGCACCGACTCGCCGGTCAGCATCGAGGCGTCCACGGCGGAGGCCCCCTCGACGACCGTGCCGTCGGTGGCGATCTTCTCGCCGGGCCGTACGACGAACCGGTAGCCGACGGCGAGGCGCTGCGCCGGTATCCGCACCTCGCGGCCGTCCCGCAGCACGGCCACGTCCTTGGCGCCCAGGTCCATCAGCGCCCGGAGCGCGGCTCCCGCGCGGCGCTTGGAACGGGCCTCCAGATAGCGGCCCAGCAGGATGAACGCGGTGACGCCGGAGGCGACCTCCAGGTAGATCGAGGAGGCGCCGTCCCCGCGCGAGACCGTGAGCTCGAAGGGGTGCCGCATGCCCGGCATGCCCGCGTCGCCGAGGAACAGCGCCCACAGGGACCAGCCGAACGCGGCCAGGGTGCCGAGGGAGACCAGCGTGTCCATGGTGGCGGCGCCGTGCCGGGCGTTGGTCCAGGCCGCCCGGTGGAAGGGCAGCCCGCCCCAGACGACGACCGGTGCGGCGAGGGTGAGCGAGAGCCACTGCCAGTTGTCGAACTGGAGCGCCGGCACCATCGCCGTGAGGATCACGGGCAGGGCGAGGAGAGCGGAGACGGTCAGGCGCTGCCGCAGGGCCGTGAGGCCGGGGTCCTCCTCCTCGCCTTCGGGGTCCTCCTCCCGCGGGGGCGCGGGCTCCTCGGCGCTGTACCCGGTCTTCACCACGGTGGCGATGAGATCGGCGACCTCGACGCTCGCGGGGTAGGCGACCCGGGCCTTCTCCGTCGCGTAGTTCACCGTGGCGGAGACGCCGTCCATGCGGTTGAGCTTCTTCTCGACGCGGGCCGCGCAGGAGGCGCAGGTCATCCCGCCGATCAGCAGCTCGACCTCGGCGAGGGCCGGCTCGCGGTCGGCCGGTGCCTTGGCGGTGGTGCTGGTCATGTCCTCTGACTCCTGGAGATGCGGGCGCCCGGGAAGCGGAACGGGCCGCACGGGCCGGGGCGGCGGCGTACGGCCCGTACACGGGTACGAGTGCCAGGGGCGGCGCGCCCTCAGACCTCGCGGGGTGCCGCACCCGGGTGGCGCAGGCCCGGCCGTGTGCATCGGGCCGGGTGGCTCAGGCACGGCCGCGCGCCGGATCGGGTGGCTCTCAGGCCCGGCCGGCCAGCTCGAAGCCTGCCTCGTCGACGGCGGTGCGTACGGCCTCGTCGTCGAGCGGAGTCGCGGAGACGACGGTGACCTCGCCGGTCTTGGCGACGGCTGTCACCGAGTTCACGCCGGAGATCTGGGAGATCTCCCCGGAGACCGCGCCCTCGCAGTGTCCGCAGCTCATGCCGCTCACCTTGAAGACGGTGGTGACGGGGCCCGTGGTGTCGGTCTGGGCGGTCATGTCGTTACTCCTCGTCGAGGCATGTGGGGCTGTGGGGTCCGCTGAGGGACCCGCACATCCAACTGTACCCCTAGGGGGTATCAGCTCACGACGTCCCCCGTTCCCCAGGTCGGACCCGGGCCCTGGCCGCGCGCACGGCTACCCGCCGATGCGGGAGCTGGTCGGCGGCGTCCTGCGCCCTGAGCTGCTGGTGACGTCGACGATCGCGTGGACGAGGTCCCGGCCGCGCCGGCGGCGATGGGGACGGCGCAGGGAGCGGGGGCGGCGGTCATCGAGCCGTGAAGCTGACATGCCGGCGGTGACCGTGCCCCACGGGAGGGTGGGGCACGAGGTCCGATCGGGGGATGGTTTCACTCGGCTCTTCGGCCGCGGTTGCCGGGCCTGGAGGCGACCCAGGCCCGGACGGTGTCGGCGTACCAGTAGGGCTTGCCGCCCTCGACGTGGTCGGGCGGGGGTAGCAGCCCGTGCTTGCGGTAGGACCGCACGGTGTCCGGCTGCACCCGGATGTGCGCCGCGATCTCCTTGTAGGACCAGAGCCTTCGGTCGGTCATGACGTGCACCTCCCCGCGCGCACCACGGCGGTGGCCGCGGACGGCCGTCCGGGGGAGCCGGGCGCTGCGCTGGCGATCAACGAGCCTGTGCCCGGTCAACGACGCCCGGGGGTACGGGGCAGTGCCTGTGGGCCGGGTGTGACGGAAGACCCGCGTCCATGGCACGCACGTGACAGGACGCGGGCGTTTGTGACACAACCGGGGCAAAGACGCGCACCGGACGGTCGGCGAGGCGCCTTGACGTGACACCCGGCCTCGGGAGCCCGGCTCGTCCGGGGCGCCTCGACGTGACACCCGGCCTCGGGAGCCCGGCTCGTCCGAGGCGCCTCGACGTGACACCCGGCCTCCGCAGGAGTTCTGCTCTTCGACGCCCCGCAGCGGCGAATACCCGTCACCCCGCCGTCCGGCAGCCGTCCGCCCCGAGAGGCGGACCGGCACCGAGGCCTGAACACCACGGAACCGTGAAACCCGGACCAGGACCAGGACCAGGACATCCGGACCGGCCCGCACGGAAAGCGCTGTCATGATCTGGTCCGAATGTCCGGACAAAACATTGACAGGGCGTCGAGAGGGGGCTACAAAACCGGGGAGAGCCGAGCACCGAGGGGACACCGATGACGTACGACCTGATCACCATGGGGCGGATCGGAGTGGATCTGTATCCGCTCCAGACCGGCGTCCCGCTGCCGCAGGTCACGTCCTTCGGCAAGTTCCTCGGCGGCTCCGCGAGCAACGTCGCGGTCGCGGCGGCCCGCCTGGGACGGCGGACGGCGGTGATCACCCGCACCGGCGACGACCCCTTCGGCACCTACCTCCACGAGGCTCTGCAAGGCTTCGGCGTGGACGACCGCTGGGTCACCCCGGTCCCCGGCCTGCCCACCCCGGTCACCTTCTGCGAGGTCTTCCCGCCGGACGACTTCCCGCTGTACTTCTACCGGCAGCCCAAGGCCCCCGACCTGGAGATCGACGCCCACGAGCTCGACCTCGACGCCGTCCGCGACGCCCGCGTCTTCTGGGTCACGGGCACGGGCCTGAGCGAAGAGCCGAGCCGGACGGCGACCCTCGCGGCGCTCGCCCACCGCGCCAGGTCCGGCACGACGGTCTTCGACCTCGACTGGCGCCCCATGTTCTGGTCCGACCCCGACGCCGCACGCCCCTTCTACACCGAGGCCCTGCGCCACACCACCGTCGCCGTCGGCAACCTCGACGAGGTGGAGGTCGCCACCGGCGTGCGCGAACCCCACGCCGCCGCCCGCGCCCTCCTGGACGCCGGTGTGGAGCTGGCCGTCGTCAAGCAGGGCCCCAAGGGCGTCCTCGCGGTGAACAGCGCCGGCGAGAGCGCCGAGGTCCCGCCGCTGCCCGTGAACGTGCTCAACGGCCTCGGAGCGGGCGACGCCTTCGGCGGCTCACTCGTCCACGGCCTGCTGGCCGGCTGGGACCTGGAGAAGACCATGCGGCACGCCAACGCCGCCGGCGCCATCGTCGCCTCCCGCCTGGAGTGCTCCTCCGCGATGCCCACCCCGGCCGAGATCGAGACGGCCGTCACCGCGGGGGCCGTCCAGTGACCGTCGACGTCTGCGAACTCGTCCGCCTGCGCAGCCACCGCCCGGAGGCCGTCGCCGAGGCCGCCGCTCGCCGCCCGCGCCGGCCCCTGCTGAACGACAACGGCCGGCTGATGATCGTCGCCGCCGACCACCCGGCCCGCGGCGCCCTCGGCGTCGGCGGTCGCAGCCTCGCCATGGCCAACCGCGCCGACCTCCTCGAACGCCTCTGCCTGGCCCTGTCCCGCCCCGGCGTGGACGGCGTCCTCGCCACCGCCGACATCCTCGACGACCTGCTCCTGCTCGGCGCCCTCGACGGCAAGGTCGTCCTGGGCTCGATGAACCGCGGCGGCCTCCAGGGCGCGCGCTTCGAACTCGACGACCGCTTCACCGGCCACCGCCCCGAGGACATCGAGCGACTCGGCTTCGACGCGGGCAAGCTGCTCCTGCGCATCGACTACGACGACCCCGGCTCGCTCACCACCCTGGAGTCCACCGCCCGGGCCGTCGACGCCATGGCCGCCCGCAAACTCCCCGTCTTCGTCGAGCCGTTCATCAGTTACCGCGACGAGCAGGGCCGGCTGCGCAACGACCTCTCCGCCGAGGCCGTCACCAAGTCGATCGCCATCGCCTCGGGCCTCGGCGGCAGCTCCGCCTACACCTGGCTGAAGGTCCCCGTCACCGACAACCCCGACGACATGGCCGACGTCATGGCCACCTCGACGATGCCCGCCGTGCTGCTCGGCGGCGAGGTGGGCGACGACCAGGACGGGGCCTACGAGAAGTGGCGCGGCGCCCTGCGACTGCCCACCGTGTGCGGGCTGGTCGTGGGGCGTTCACTGCTGTACCCGGCGGACGGCGACGTGGCCGCAGCCGTGGACACCGCCGTCGGACTGCTGTGAGGGCCGCCTCATGACCACCCGCACCTTCACCACGGGCGACAGCACGGAAGACCACGAGTTCCCCCTCCCGGGCAGGCCCCGGGTCCAGATCGCCTCCGGCGCGGGAGGCCGCTTTGCTTTGGCAGGAGCGAAGTGCGAGCGACAACTCCCCGCCCGCTACGGCCCCGCGCCGGAGGTCTCCCGAAGGAGGCGTACGCGGCCCCGCCGGGTGAACATTCATCGTGGCCGTCGCGTATCCGTGACCACCCAGAGGGAGGGACACCGATGACCTCGACGACGAGGCTGACGGTCGCACAGGCGCTCGTGCGCTTCCTGGCGGCCCAGCACACCGAACGTGACGGCGTCCGGCAACGGCTCATCGGCGCCACCTGGGGCATCTTCGGCCACGGCAACGTCGCCGGCATCGGCCAGGCGCTCCTGGAGCACGCCGAGGAGATGCCGTACCACCAGGGCCGCAACGAACAGGCCATGGTGCACGCGGCGGTCGGCTACGCCCGCCAGTCCGGCCGCCTGTCCACGCACGCGGTGACGACCTCCATCGGCCCGGGCGCCACCAACCTCGTCACCGGCGCGGCCCTCGCGACCATCAACCACCTGCCGGTGCTGCTCCTGCCCGGTGACGTGTTCGCCACCCGCCCCGCCGACCCGGTCCTCCAGCAGCTCGAAGTGCCCTACGCGGGCGACGTGTCGGTCAACGACTGCCTGCGCCCGGTGTCGAGGTACTTCGACCGGATCACCCGGCCCGAGGCCCTGATCCCCTCGGCGCTCGCCGCGATGCGCGTGCTCACCGACCCCGTCGAGACCGGCGCCGTCACCCTAGCCCTGCCCCAGGACGTGCAGGCGGAGGCGTACGACTGGCCGGAGGAGTTCTTCGCCGAGCGCGTCTGGACCGTACGGCGGCCCGGCGCCGACCCGGCGGAACTGGCCGGGGCCGTGCGGGCGATCCGGGCGGCGAAGCGGCCGCTGGTCGTCGCGGGCGGCGGCGTCCACCACAGCCGTGCCGAGGAGGCCCTCGCCGAGTTCGCCGCGGCCACCGGCATCCCGGTCGCCTCCACCCAGGCCGGCAAGGGCTCCCTGCGCCACGACCACCCCCAGGACGTCGGCGGCATCGGCCACACGGGCACGGCCACCGCGGACGAACTGGCCCGCACCGCCGACCTGGTGATCGGCGTCGGCACCCGCTACACCGACTTCACCACCGCCTCCGGCACGCTGTTCGGCAACCCGGACGTGCGGTTCCTCAACCTCAACATCGCCCCCTTCGACGGCCACAAGCTCGCCGGCCGGCCCCTGATCGCGGACGCCCGCAGCGGCCTCACGGAGCTCACGCACGCCCTGCGCCCGCACGCGTACCGGGTCGCCGGCGGCTACGCCACCGAGTACACCGAGGACAAGGAGCGCTGGGAGCAGCGCGTCGACGCCTGCTACGAGGTGGACGAACCGGACACCCGCCCGACCCAGCCCCAGGTCCTCGGCGCCCTGGACGAACTCGCCGACGAGTCCGACATCCTGATCAACGCCGCCGGCTCCCTACCCGGCGACCTGCACAAACTGTGGCGCACGCGCTCGCCCGACCAGTACCACCTGGAGTACGGCTACTCCTGCATGGGCTACGAGATCCCCGCCGCCATCGGCGTCAAGATGGCCGCCCCGGACCGGCCCGTGTGGGCGCTGGTCGGTGACGGCACGTACCTGATGATGCCCACGGAGATCGTCACGGCCGTGCAGGAAGGCATCGCGATCAAGGTCCTGCTCATCCAGAACCACGGCTACGCCTCCATCGGGGGCCTGTCGGAGTCGGTGGGCGGCGAGCGGTTCGGCACCGCCTACCGCTACCCGGCCGAGGACGGCTCGTACACCGGGCCGCCGCTGCCCGTCGACCTCGCCGCCAACGCGGCCAGCCTCGGCATGCGCGTCCTGCGCGCGAAGACCGTACGGGACCTGCGGGAGGCCCTCGCCGAGGCCCGGGCCGCCGACACGCCCACATGTGTCTACGTCGAGACCCAAACGGCAGACACAGTGTCGGGCGCGCCTCCCGCCCAGGCCTGGTGGGATGTACCCGTGGCCGAGACCGCGACACGGCCGTCCGCGGTCAAGGCACGTGAGCTGTACGAACGGCACGTCTCCACCCGACGCCGCCATCTGTGAAGGAGTTCCCGGCCATGACGAAGATCGTCAACCACTGGATCGGCGGCAAGACCGTCGAAGGCGCCTCGGGCACGCACGGGCCGGTGACCAACCCGGCGACCGGCGAGGTGACGACGAAGGTCGCGTTCGCCTCGGTCGACGAGGTGGACGCGGCGGTCGCCGCCGCCAAGGAGGCCTACGTGACCTGGGGCCAGTCCTCGCTGGCCCAGCGCACGTCGATCCTGTTCAAGTTCCGCGCCCTGCTGGACGCCAACCGGGACGCGATCGCCGAGCTGATCACCGCCGAGCACGGCAAGGTGCACGGCGACGCCCTCGGCGAGGTCGCCCGCGGTCTGGAGATCGTCGACCTGGCCTGCGGCATCAACGTCCAGCTGAAGGGCGAGCTGTCCACTCAGGTCGCCAGCCGCGTCGACGTCTCCTCGATCCGCCAGCCGCTCGGCGTCGTCGCGGGCATCACCCCGTTCAACTTCCCGGCGATGGTGCCGATGTGGATGTTCCCCATCGCCATCGCCTGCGGGAACACCTTCGTGCTGAAGCCGTCCGAGAAGGACCCGTCGGCCTCGCTGAAGATCGCCGAACTGCTGTCGGAGGCGGGCCTGCCCGACGGCGTCTTCAACGTCGTTCACGGCGACAAGGTGGCCGTGGACCGCTTGCTGGAGCACCCGGACGTCAAGGCCGTCTCCTTCGTGGGCTCGACCCCGATCGCCCGCTACATCCACACCACCGCCTCCGCCAACGGCAAGCGCGTCCAGGCCCTCGGCGGCGCCAAGAACCACATGCTGGTCCTCCCGGACGCCGACCTCGACGCGGCCGCCGACGCCGCCGTGTCGGCCGCCTACGGGTCCGCGGGTGAGCGCTGCATGGCCATCTCCGCGGTCGTCGCGGTGGGCTCGATCGGCGACGAGCTGGTGGAGAAGATCCGCGAGCGCGCCGAGAAGATCAAGATCGGCCCGGGCGACGACCCGACGTCCGAGATGGGCCCACTGATCACCAAGGTCCACCGCGACAAGGTCGCCACCTACGTCGAGGGCGCGGCGGCCGAGGGCTGCGAGGTGATCCTCGACGGAACCGGCCACACCGTCGAAGGCTTCGAGGACGGCCACTGGATCGGCATCTCGCTGCTCGACAAGGTGCCCACGTCCGCGAAGGCCTACCAGGACGAGATCTTCGGTCCGGTGCTGACCGTGCTGCGCACCGGGACCTACGAGGAGGCCCTGGACCTGATCAACGCCTCGCCGTTCGGCAACGGCACCGCGATCTTCACCCGGGACGGCGGTGCGGCCCGCCGCTTCCAGCTGGAGGTCGAGGCCGGCATGGTCGGCGTGAACGTCCCGATCCCCGTCCCCGTGGGCTACCACTCCTTCGGCGGCTGGAAGGACTCGCTCTTCGGCGACCACCACATCTACGGCAACGACGGCACGCACTTCTACACTCGCGGCAAGGTCGTCACCACCCGCTGGCCGGACCCGGCCGACGCCCCGGCGGGCGTCGACCTGGGCTTCCCGCGCAACCACTGAACTCTCGTCAAGCAGTCAGGCGCAAAGGCCACACCGGACACGGCCCCTACTCACGGACCGCCTTCGACACCTGATCTCTGGAATCGATCATCTACGGCACGAGTCTGAGAAGCCTGTTGGGTGAACCGGTCCCGACGTTGCGGAGAACTCCGGTTGTGGCCCCGTTCACGAGGGCGCTGTGCACGGTCGCCGGACCGGCGCTGGGGTGCGAGGTGAGGTAGACGGCCGCGGCTCCCGCGACATGGGGGGTCGCCATGGATGTGCCGGAGAGCGTGGTCGTCGCCGTGTCGCTGGTGTGCCAGCCCGCTGTGATCAGGGAGCCGGGGGCGAACATGTCGAGCTGGGAACCGTAGTTCGAGAAACTGGATCTGCTGTCCGTCCATGTGCTGGCCCCAACAGTGAGGGCAGAACGCACCCGGGCGGGTGAGAAGGAGGCGGCGTTCGCGTTCGAGTTGCCGGCGGCAACCGCGTAGGTGACACCGGAGGCGATGGAGTTCCTCACCGCGGTGTCCAGCGACGTGCTGACGCCGGCGCCCAGCGACATGTTGGCGACTGCGGGCCGGACGCGACGCACCGTGACCCAGTCGACGCCTGCGATGACACCGGAGAGGGTGCCGGCCCCCCTGTTGTCCAGCACGCGTACCGACACGATCTTGGACTGCTTCGCCACGCCGTACGTCTTGCCGGCGACCGTGGTGGCGACGTGTGTTCCGTGACCGTTGCCGTCAGAGGCGTTGGCGTCGCGGTCGACGAAGTCGTAGCCGTGCCTGGCGCGCCCTGCGAACTCGGTGTGAGTGATGCGCACTCCCGTGTCGATCACGTACACGGTCGCAGATTTGCCCGCCGTATCCGGATAGGAGTACATCAGGTTGCGCGGGAACCGGGGCTGGTCGATGCGGTCCAGGCCCCACGGCGGGTTGTACTGGGTGGCCTCGAGGTGGACCATCCGGTCCTGCTCGACGAACTCGACGGCCGGGTCTTCTGCCAAACTCTTCGCTCCGGAGGCGCTGATACGGATGGCGTAGCCGTTGAGTACGGCGTCGTAGGTCCAGTCCACGGTGGCGCCGTACTTGGCCACCAGATCTTCGCCTTTCGTGGAGTTCGCCCTGAATCCCGCGGACTCTTTCAGCACGACGATGTAGCTGTTCTCGACCGCATTGGCGGAGTCCTCTTGCAGAATCCTTCCTGCGGACGGGGTGGCTTCGGCGGGCAGAGCGGTACCGCTCCCGATGGCAGCCGCCGCGGCCACAGCGGAGATCGCTGCGACGATCCGCCGTCGGGCGGTGAAGATTTCGCGCATCCTGAAGGGCCTTCCTGACGTGTTGGCTGACGCTAATCCGAGGATGGCCTGGCCGTTGGTCAGTACAATGCGGTATTAGTCCAGTTGATCCCTAATGACCACTAAGGGCTTAAAGATCACCAACAGGTCTCCCTGGCCTTGTCGGTTGCGCTCGTGGAATCGGGCGATGACCCGGCCTGAAGGTACGTGAGTGTGGCGGTCGGCTCCCCAAGGGGTCGCAGTGGGCGGAACAGGGACCCCACTCACGCCTGACAGCCGCTCAAGGAATGGGCTCCCTACCACGCCTGCAGTACGTACGCAGAAGCCGTACTCCTTGGGGAGGGGTGTGGGTTCGCTCCCTGGTCGACAACTTGCCGACAGGTTGAGCCCTTACCGTTGACGCATGAATCTTCGACTGCCCGGACTGCCCGGACTGCGGGGACTGTGGTCACGGCGACGGCGACGGTTCATCGCTGCCGCGTCCGCCGTCGCCCTGCTCGCCGGTGCGGGTACATGGACGGTGACGTCGGCCGTCGCCTCCGACGACCCGCCCCCGGTGCACCGCGCCGACCAGCTCATGACCACGGGCGACGGGGTACGCATCGACACCTCGTACTTCACCGCGGGCTCGGGCGGCCGCCGCCCCGCCGTTCTGCTCGGGCACGGTTTCGGCGGCAGCAAGGACGACGTCCGGCAGCAGGCGGAGGACCTCGCCCGCGACGGGTACGCGGTGATGACCTGGTCGGCGCGCGGCTTCGGAAGGTCCACGGGCAAGATAGGGCTGAACGACCCCAAGGGCGAAGTGGCCGACGTCTCGAAGCTCATCGACTGGCTGGCCGAGCAGCCCCAGGTCGAGCTCGACAAGCCCGGCGACCCGCGCGTGGGCATGGCGGGCGCCTCCTACGGCGGCGCCATCGCGCTGCTGGCGGCGGGCCACGACGACCGGGTGGACGCCATCGCCCCGTCGATCACGTACTGGAACCTCGCGGACGCGCTGTTCCCGAACGGTGTGTTCAAGAAGTTGTGGGCCGGCATCTTCGTCAACACCGGTGGCGGCTGCCGGAGGCTCGAGCCCGTGCTGTGCCGGATGTACGAACGCGTCGCCGCATCAGGGAATCCGGACGCCGAGGCGAGCGAACTGCTGGAGGAACGCTCACCCACCGCCGTCGGTGACCGCATCAAGGTGCCCACCCTCCTGATGCAGGGCCAGACCGATTCCCTCTTCCCACTGAACCAGGCCGATGCGGCGGCGAAGGCGATCCGCGCGGGCGGTGCCCCCGTCGACGTCGACTGGATCGCCGGCGGTCACGACGGCGGCGACACGGAGACCAGCCGCGTCCAGGCCCGGGTACAGACCTGGTTCGACCGCTATCTCAAGGACGAGAAGAGAGCTGACACCGGCCCGGCCTTCCGGGTCACGCGCACCGTCGGCACCGGCGAGCCGAGGCTGACCGGCGTGGCCGAGGACACCTACCCCGGCCTCAAGAGCGACCAGCACTCCGTCACCCTGACCGGACGCGAGCAGCGCATCGACAACCCGGCCGGTGCCAGCCCGCCCGGCATCTCCGCCCTGCCCGGCCTCGGCAGCGCGGGCGGCCTGTCCCAGCTGTCCTCGCTCGGCATCGGGGTGGCCCTCGACTTTCCGGGCCAGTTCGCCGCATTCGAGTCGGCGCTCTTCCGGAAGGACACGCAGATCACCGGCTCGCCGACGGTCACGGTCCGCGTGACCTCGACCAGTGACGACGCCGTGCTCTTCGCGAAGTTGTACGACGTCGGCCGGGACGGCATCCGGCCGGTGCTGCCCTCGCAACTCGTCACGCCCCTCAGAGTGGAGGGCGCGAAGGCCGGCAAGGACGTGAGCGTCACCCTCCCTGCCATCGACCACGAGGTGGCCGACGGTCACCGGCTCCGCCTGGTCCTCGCCTCGACCGACCTCGGCTACGCCTCCCCGACGACTCCGGCGACGTACACCGTCTCCCTCAAGACCGACCTCAAGGTGCCGATGCCCCTCGGCGGGACCGGCGGTGCGGGCCCGCTGCCCGCCTGGGTGTGGTGGATGCCGCCGGCCGGCGCGGTCGTCGCACTGGCGCTGCTGCTGAGTGGACGGCGCCGCACGGTAGCGCCCACCCCCGACCCCGCGCTGGCCGAAGTGCCGCTCACCATCACGGATCTGTCCAAGCGGTACGCCAAGTCGACGGATCGTTACGCGGTCAAGGACCTGTCCTTCCGCGTGGAGAAGGGCCAGATACTGGGGCTCCTCGGCCCCAACGGTGCGGGCAAGACGACGACCCTGCGCATGCTGATGGGCCTGATCAAGCCGGACGGCGGCGAGATCCGCGTTTTCGGCCACGCGATCCGGCCGGGCACCCCTGTGCTGTCGCGCGTCGGCGCCTTCGTCGAAGGCGCGGGCTTCCTGCCGCATCTCTCCGGCCGCGAGAACCTCGAACTGTACTGGCGCGCCACCGGCCGCCCGCCCGAGGACGCGTACCTGGACGGAGCGCTGCAGATCGCGGGCCTCGGCGACGCCCTCGCCCGCCCGGTCCGCACCTACTCGCAGGGCATGCGCCAGCGCCTCGCCCTCGCCCAGGCCATGCTCGGCCTGCCGGACCTGCTCATTCTCGACGAGCCGACCAACGGCCTGGACCCCCCTCAGATCCGCGAGATGCGCGAGGTCATGATCCGGTACGCGGCGGCCGGCCGCACGGTCATCGTCTCCAGCCATCTGCTGGCCGAGGTCGAACAGACCTGCACCCACCTGGTGGTGATGGACCATGGGCGGCTCGTCCAGGCGGGCCCGGTGACGGAGATCATCGGCTCTGGGGACACACTGTTGGTGGGCACGACCACCCCCTTGGACGAGCCCCTCGTCGAGAAGGTGGGGGCATTGCCGGGCGTCGCCTCGGCAGTGCGCACCGACGAAGGACTCCTGGTCCGCCTCGACTCCGGCGGAACCCCTGCACGCCTGGTCGCCGGGCTGGTACAGCTGCAGGTCGCCGTGGAGTCCGTAGGCCCCCACCGGCGCCTCGAGGACGCCTTCCTCACTCTGATCGGAGCTGAAGCATGAGCAGCATCGTGGCCGATCCCCCGGAGGTCGCGTCCGGCTACCGCGCGGGCCGCACGCTGCCCCTGCGGGTGGAGCTGGTCAGGCAGTTGAAGCGGCGGCGGACACTCGTCATGGGGGCGATCATGTTCGTCCTGCCGTTCGTCCTGCTCATCGCCTTCCAGATCGGTGGCGAGCCGGGCCAGGACAACGGCCGGGTGAACCTCATGGACTCGGCCACGGCGTCCGGCGCCAACTTCGCCGCCGTGAACCTCTTCGCCTCCGCCGGTTTCCTGCTCGTCATCCCCGTGGCGCTGTTCTTCGGGGACACGGTCGCCGCGGAGGCCAGCTGGTCCTCGCTGCGCTACCTCCTCGCGGCGCCGGTGCCCCGAGCACGCCTGCTGTGGTCCAAACTCGTCGTCGCACTCGGCCTCAGCCTTGCCGCCCTCGTGCTGTTGCCGGTCGTCGCCCTTGCCGTCGGCACGGCCGCTTACGGCTGGGGTCCGCTGCAGCTCCCCACCGGGGGCACACTGTCCGCCGGCACCGCCGCGCAGCGCCTGGTGATCATCGTGGCGTACGTCCTAGTCTCCCAACTCGTCACCGCCGGCTTGGCGTTCTGGCTGTCGACCAGAACCGACGCGCCTCTTGGTGCCGTCGGCGGCGCGGTGTTCCTGACCATCATCGGAAGCGTTCTCGACGAGGTGACAGCCCTCGGCGGCTGGCGGGACTTCCTGCCCGCGCACTGGCAGTATGCCTGGCTCGACGCGGTCCAGCCCCAGCTCCAATGGACGGACATGATCCAGGGTACGGCTCTCTCCGTGACGTACGCGCTCGTGCTGTTCGCCCTGGCCTTCCGCGGTTTCGCCCGTAAGGACGTGGTGTCCTAGCCAGTGCGGGAGTCTTCGGATCTCGCCTGGCGGATGGTGCTGGTGGTGTCGTTTCTGCGGCCATCCTTTCGGTGGTCGGGGCTCCGACGACTCCCGGGAACGCATGTCCCACCATGGCCAGGCTGAAGTGCGGTGAGGACTCCGACCGCACGCGAGAACCGACCCGCCACACGATTGAGCGCTGAGCTCAACTCCCGGGCCCTCTGTCGACTTGGCCTAGACGTAGCGCGCCGGCCTGCGCCGTAGTACCCGCCGGCACCGACGTCATGACGGAAGCCGACACTCAAGCACATGCAGGCACGGGGATCCCGAACGCCCCGTCACCCGACTGGCGGATCCACATGGTTCGCCGTGTTGCAGAGCTCGTGCCGACCGTGGTCACATCTTCCCGCCAAAGGCGCTTAAGGAACATTTCGCGCCGAGATCGAGCGGCTGGCCGCCCGGCGGTCGGCCGAATTGAACACCCTGGAGAACCAATGCCTCATCGCATGCTCCGTTCTGCGGCCACCGCGCTGCTGGCTTCAGCACCGCTCATCGCTGCCGCGCCCGCGCAGGCCGCTCCTCAGCAGCCCTTCCCCTGCGGCATCGGCAGCCACGCGGTCACCAACAACGTGACCAAGCAGTTCACGGTCAGCGTCACCTGCGACCAGACGCGGACCGTCAGTGTCCGCATCACCTCCGGCGAAACGGAACTCGCGAACGTAAGCAAGACCGTAAAGGCGGGTATCGAGGAGAGCATCACGGTCACCGCGCCCAAGGCCCCGGTCTGCGCAACGCTGAAGACCGATGGTGAGAGCTTCCAGATCTGCGGCTGACGTAGCCCCTCCCCGGCAGTCGTCTGACGGGACTCCGTCACCGCCCAGTACTGCCGATGCCAGGTGGCCGATGGCGGGACCACCATGAGGTGATCGATGCGAGCGGGTCCTCACCACGGTGAAGGCCCAGGCAGCGCCGACGAGGACCTGAAACCGGGCATCCTCGGTGGTCTCCACGAGCGTGCGCGCTCACCAACGCGCGGCCGGGGCCCGCAGAACGGGGCCCCGGCCGACGAGCCGGACGACTGCGCCATCAGCCGGTCCCGCGGCGGACTGACCATGAAGATCCATTGCGCAGCCGACGGCAAGCGCCGCCCCTTGGTCTTCGTCCTCACCGCCGGCCGCGCCGGCGATGCGCCCACTATGACCGACGCGATGGCGTCCGTGTCTTCTCCGGCGCCACGGACGGTCCCGCACCAGGCCGGGCAGCAGGCCGCCGGAATTCGACCGCGAGGCTTACGAGCAGCGCACCACCGTCGAGCGGTGCGTCAACCGCCTGAAGCAGCGACGAGGCAATGCCACCCGCTATGAGAAGGCCGCGACCATCTACCTGGCCGGACTCCACATCTCAGGCGTCTCCCTCCGGTCCGCCCGGTGATGCAGACGAAACGTTCGGAGCCGTCCACGCCTCCGTCCGGCAGCGGCCCCAGCGTCTTCGGCCCGTCGGCTCGAAGAGGTCGATGTGCGTGTTCCGGTCGTCACCACTGAGGACGGAACCCGGCGTCCGTCGGCGCTGTCAGCCCCTTCTTTCATCCCCTGTTTCATCCGCAGGAGCGCATCACCAACGCACAAGAACCGGTCCGGCCAGCCCAAGTCCGGTGTGTGTCAGGCGTATCGGTAGCGCTGTCACCGTGGCGCACGCCCAAGTCCTCCCTGAGTCGGGGAGGATCCTGCCGACTACCGCTCGGTTGCTCGCCGTCGGGGACTGCGTGGCCGTTGTGGACGTGCTGCGGGCCCAATCCGCCGTGTTCGGGCCGGGGGCCCGGAGATCGCCCAAAAAACCGCCTTCCAGGTGTTGGCCAACGACCTCGTGCACGATAGGGATTGACGGTCTCCCTCGATCACATCCATGCTGGTCACAGCCTTGCCCCTTGACAGCAGGTTCCGCTGGCGTGCCCGAATGCCCGTCGTGCCCGAGGTCGTAAGGGCTGTCCCGTAACTGCTGGTCAGGGTGAGATGATCTTGCTGTGTCTGGTGTGATCACGGCGTCGGAGCCCTCCTGGATAGCCCCGTTCACCCGGCTGAGCCCGCGTCAGTTCAGCAAGCTGATCACCGCTCTGCGGCGTGAAGGTGCAGATCCGGTGCGACAGGACCGGCCCTGGAGCCTGCCCCTGGAGGACCGCGTGCTCCTGGTCGCCGCGTACTGGCGAACGAACCTCACCCTGCGCCAACTGGCCCCGCTGTTCGGGGTGTCCAAGTCGGCCGCCGACCGCATCATCGACCACCTCGGGCCCTCGCTCGCGCTCCAGCAACGCAAGGGTTCCGCAAGAGCGTCGTCCTGATCGTGGACGGCACCCTGGTCCCCACCCGCGACCACACCATCGCCGAGCAGTCCAAGAACTACCGGTACTCCACCAACCACCAGGTCGTCATCGACGCCGACACCCGGCTCGTCGTCGCGGTCGGCCGACCAGTCGCCGGCAACCGCAACGACTGCAAGGCGTGGAGCTGTCCGGCGCGAAAGACGCCGTCGGTAAGACCACGGTCATCGCAGACGGCGGCTACCAGGGCACCGGCCTGGTCATCCCGCACCGCCGCGAGAAAGGCCAGACCCAACTCCCGGCCGGAAAGAGGAACACAACGCCTCCCACCGCAAAGTCCGCGCCCGCGTGGAGCACGTCTTCGCCCGGATGAAGGGCTGGTAGTGCTCGCCCACCGGCGACAGCTCCACCAGTGAGCGGACCGGACCATCCGCACACAGCACGGCGTCGGCCAGTTCGAACGGTGCATCCGAACGCCTGGTCAGGCACGAGTAGAACTCGCCCCGGAAGCGTGTGTTCCGCGAACGGCTCCTGCCGGACGGCAGGGTGCAACAGACTCATACCCACGGCCTTCGTGCTGGGTGTGTGCGTTCCTTGGTCGGAGCACATGGTCAGCCGAAGGCCGCCTGGATGTACGGCAGTTACCGACCCGAGTGATCAAGTACGAGACGTCGTTCGAGCCCCCAGGTTAAAGATCAAGTTGAGTGTCCATCGCAGTGAGCCTCTTTCAGCCTGTGCTGGAGGGTGAAATGGGCTGGTCAGCGGGTGTGGTGACGAGGCAGGGCCCCTCGTCGTTGGTGTGGTGATTCCACTCAACACACCGGTGACCGAAGGGGCCCTGTTGGTTCCGTATCCTGCCACGCTCGACGTCCCGCATGAGCTCGTCGAGCATGTCGCCTGGCTGCTGTACGAGCACCGCCAAGCCCGCAACACCCGCTGGCGCAAGCTCAGCTGCTTCCAGCAGGCACTGCTCACCCTGGTGCACCTGCGGAAGAACGAGACGTTCTCGCAGCTCGGAGCCGGTTTTCGGGATATCCCGGGCCACCGCCTGGCGGTACGTCGACGAGACCTTGGACGTCCTGGCCGGCTGGGCGCCCAGCCTCCACGAAGCCCTCACCGGCCTCGGTGAAGGCGACCACGTCATTGTTGACGGCACCCTGATCCCCACCGACCGCATCGCCGCCGACGAGCCGTACTACTCGACGAAGCACCGCAAGCACGGCATGAAGTGCAGGTCATCGCCCGGCCCGACGGCACACCGCTGTGGTTCTCCCGCGCGACACCCGGCCGCACCCACGACCTGACCGCCGCCCGCGCCCACGGCATCGTCCAGGCCTGCCTCACCCGGCAGATCCTCGTTCTCGCCGACCGCGCCTACTACTACCACCACAGCGAACAGCCCAAGCACTACCAGCAGTTCAACCGCGACCACGCCCGTCTCCGAGCACCCGGCGAACGCGCCTTCGCTCAGCTGAAGTCCTGGCGACTGCTCCGCCGGACCAGATGCTCCACCCGCCGTATCGGCACCGTCGTCCAGGCCGTCCACACACTGCTGACCTGCAGCTATTCAGGATGAAAGAGGTTCAGTGAAGACGTTGCCTCCGGAGTGAAAATAGGATCAATGCAGGATTTTCATCGGCCGCGCACTCGGTCGAGGGACGAGGGTGTGACCCAACTTTGCTGGTTAGCCGGTGTGTCATTACTCCGATGGGTTGATCGGCCCGTCGTGACCTGGGGATTCCGCACTCATATCATCTCTCCCAGAGGGCCATGTGGATGAAGTTCCGGAGCCACGGGCATTCCAAGTGGAGCGCGCCCCGGAGTTGAGGCAATACTGGTTTCGTCCTTCCAGCCTGGAAGACACAGAACGGAGATATCAATGCGCACGAATGTTAAGCGCGGGGCTGCGTCGGCCCTCGCGGCGGTGGCCCTTCTCGCGGGTTCCGCCTCGGTCGCCAGCGCCGGCGACTACAACGACGAGCCGGGCATCGTCATCGTCAACGAGAACGAGAACACCAACACCAACAGCAACGACAACGACAACACGGCGACGGCCACGGCCGACGTCGAGGTCGACCTCGTCGACGAGGCCGACGCTGCCCCCGCC
>NZ_POUC01000339.1 GCF_002891435.1 Streptomyces cahuitamycinicus | reverse complement strand
CCGCCTCAACCTCGCCACCGCCCAGCAGGCCCAGCACACCGAGCAGGCCCAGCAGCCCGCCCTGGCCTGACCGGCGCACCCGGCGCGTGCACCCCGTCCGCTGCACCGCCACCCGACACGTCCCGCATCGGCTGCGACGCACGCCCCGCGCGCAGCCGGCACCCGACGCCGCACCCGCCGAGCACCGCCCTAGCCGGCCGCCGCGGCAGCACATCGGAGACCCGCCTTGCGCCACATCACCACCCACGACGCGCCGGCCACCGGCCTGCGCGGCATCGCAGACACCAGCTGGCACGCCCGCGCAGCGTGCCACGGCATGGACGTCGAAGACGCCGACGCCGTGTTCTTCCCCGGGCCCCGGGACCACGAGGAGATCGCAGAGGCGAAGGAGCTGTGCGGCTGGTGCCCCGTACGCCGCGAGTGCCTGGACTTCGCCCTGGAGAACGTCCTCAAAGAGGGCGTCTGGGGCGGCCTCACCGAAGCCGAGCGGCGCCCGCTGCACGACGGACTGCACCAGCGCCTGGACTACCGGCGCGTGACCGCCTTCTTCCAGGGACGCGACGTGCACCTGACCGAGGCCGAGCGGCAGGTCGTCATCGACCACGCCTACGTCCGGGGCTGGCAGCCCGACCGGCTCGCCGCCGCCCTGCAGATCAGCCACAAGCACGCCCGAGACCTGCTCCGACAAGCCGCCAACAAGGTCCTCGACCGCGACCGTAACTACGGCGTGCCCCGCCCCAAGAAGAAGCGGAAGAAGACCTCCAAGACCAAGGGCACCCCCGCGTCCGCAGCTCCCGGCACGCAGCAGCCGGCAGGCCGCCCGGCAGCGTCGCCCCCGACGCACGCCCCTCTCGGAAAGGCAGCATGACCCACCCCGTCCTCGCCTTCGGTGCTACTTCGGACCTCCCTCTCCTCCTCGCCGCCGTCGTGCCCGCCACCCTCGCGCTCGTGCTGACTGCCTGGACCATCCGGCGCCGGGGATCTCGCTCGCAGAAGCGTCTCGGCGGCCCGGCGGTCAAGGTCGCCGCTGTCGCCGCCCTCGGCTGCACCGCCTACAGCGCCGACACCTCGTGGCGGTTCGCGGCCGACTACCTCGACATGGCCGGCGCCGCCGAGCGCGCCGGCATGTTCGCCGCCGCCGAACTCGCCCTGTTCGCCACCGCGCTGATGGCGCGGCAGAACCTCGCCGTCCAGGGCGCCCCCGGCCTGCCGGGCACGCTGGTCTGGGTGATCACCACGGTGCAGGTGATCCCCGCCTACGCAGAGAGCGGCCCCATCGGCGGCACGGTCCGCGCCTTCGTCGGACCAGTCATGGCGGCGATGCTGTGGCACCTGGCCATGGGCATCGAACTGCGCCTGCGCACACCCGGTGCCGCCTCAAAAGGACTGATCGCCATCCTGGGCCGGGAGGCACGCGAGCGTCTCCTGTCTCGCCTCGGCATCGCTGCGCGAGACCGCGACGCCGCACAGATCACCCGGGACCGGGCCACCGCCCGTGCGGTCACCCTCGCCGCCCGCCTCGCCGAGCGCACACCCGAGCAGCAGCGGAACCGTCGAGGCCGGCGGCTGACCCGACGCCTGTCGAAGGCGGTCGGCAGGGCTTCGGTCGGCACCGACCCCCTCCAGCGAGCACAGCTGCTCGACCAGCTCGCCGCCCGGCGACACGCGCTCGCGCTTCGCCACGGTCCCGCTCCCTTCTCCCTGGTCCCCGGCGCACAGCAGCGCATCAGCGGCCACGGTCCCCGCACAACCGACATCAAATGTGCCGGTCCCCGTCCCCGGTCCCGACGGTTTCGACGAGCCGGTCCCGGACCAAGGACCGAGGACTCCTCGGGGACCGGTCCTCGAGGAGGCGGACCCTGAAGCCAAGGTCGGCGCGGGGACCAAGGGCGACGAAACGGGAACGACCGCGGGGACCAAGCCCCCTGAAGACGGCGCGGTCCCGGGGACCGGTCCCGCCGATCCAGAAGCCGCAGCGCGGGACACAGCGGCCACGAGGACCGACCGCAACGCGCGAGAGGTAGCAGCTCAGGACCCAGATTCTCATCGGGGACCGAGCCTCGCGAAGTCGGAGACCCAGAGCGCCGAGGACCGAGGACCGACCGCCACCGAGTCCGGGACCGAGACCACCCAGGACCGAGGACCGACCGCCACCGAGTCCGGGACCGAGACCACCCAGGACCGAGGACCGACCGCCACCGAGTCCGGGACCGAGACCACCCAGGACCGAGGACACAAGGTCCCACTCCGCCGGAAGCCGGCCAGGAAGTCCCGGACGAAGAACAAGGACAACCGTGCCCGGTCCCGCTCTCCGCAGACGGAGCGCCCGGCACGCGAGCTGGGCGAGTCCGAGCGCCAGCTTGTCCACGAAGTGCGCCCCCATGTTCCCGCCTTGCTCGAACGGGACGGCAACGGAGCGATCACCCGGGTGCAGCTGCGCGAAATCATCCGCCGCCAGGGCCTGACGGGTGTCGGTAACGACCGACTCGGCCTCGTCCTACAGGAGCTGCGGAACGAGGACATCACGACGACGAGGAGCACCGCCCGATGAAGACCTGCCACCAGTTCAACACCGTCCGCGCGGAGTACGAGCGAGAGATCGGGTTCATGCTCGCTCACTCCGAGCGGCACGCAGGCAGGCCGGCGGCGAAGTCCAGCGCGAAGCAAGCTGCCTCGGCGAAACAGCGGATGGCTCGCGCGCTCAACAGCCACGTCGGGCGCTGCCCCGAGTGCGGCTGAACCGGCAAAACCCCAGTTCAAAGCCCATGCCCGCAAAGGTGGCCCGGCTCCGTGCCGGGCCACCGCCCCGCTTAGGAGGTACGCCATGATTCCGCGTCCCCCTCGTTCTTCCGAGCCCACCGTCGCCGAGGCCGATGCCTGGGCGGACGTCCTGGTCCGCCGGGAACTCCTACACGCCGTCGTCCTCACGCCGACCGGGCAGTGGCTCGTCCAGGACCGCCCCGACGGGCCAGTCCTCGTCCTTGCCAGCCCAGCCGATGTCCTCGCGCTGGCCGCAACCATCCAGCAGCGCACCCGCTCCACGAGGCCCGAATCCCGATGACGAACGCACGCAAGAACGGCAACACCCCGGAACCTGATCCCGACTCCAACTCGGTCTCGCAGCGAGCAAGTTGGGGCGGAAGCGTAGCTTCCGCCGAACCCACCCCCGAGGGGGCGGGAGAGGACCTGCACCGGGGGGCGCAGGTCCTTGAGGCTTCGACCGGGGGCGGATCGAAGCCAAGGCAGGAGGAGAAGCAGGCTGAACCGCGTGTACGCCGACAGCACGCTCCTCGCGCCCGCCAGCGTCCGCGCCAGTCGCCCGAGAAGAAGCGCCTACACCAGCCCAACACACGTTTCAGTGATGATGAGTTCGCCCTGATCAAGTCCGCCGCCGCCCAGTGCAATCTGTCCGTCGCCGGGTTCCTCGCCCGCTCCGCGCTCGCCGCCGCCCGCGACCTCAACCGCACCAGCGCCGAGATCGCCGACGAACGCGAAGTCATCACAGCCCTGTTCGACAGCCGACGCCGGCTCGGCTGGGCCGGCAGCAATCTCAACCAGGCAGTCAAGGCGCTCAACTCCGGTGCAGACGTTCCTCAGCTCGAAGCGGCCGTCGCCGCCGTACGGCGTGCCGCCGACACCGCCCACGAAGCCGCCACACGGCTGATCGAGCACCACGGCTCATGATCCCCAGCGTCAACCCGTCCGGGTCGGATACCAGAGGTCTCCTCTACTACCTCTACGAGACCGGCAAGTACGAGGATCACACCGATCCCCATCTCGTCGCCTCCTTCGACGGCATGTCCCCCGACCCCGGCCGCGACCCGAGCGCCACCCTCACAGACCTCCAGCAGCTCCTGGACCAGCCCGTGATGGCCCTCACCAAGCACGCCCGCCCGGCCAAGCACGTGTGGCACACCTCCGTACGCGCCGACCCCGGCGACCGGATCCTGTCCGACGAGGAGTGGGCCGACATCGCCCGCCGCATCGTCGCCGCCACCGGCATCGATCCCGGCGACGGACAGCCCGGCTGCCGCTGGGCAGCCGTACGCCACGCCGATGACCACATCCACATCGTCGCCACCCTCGTCACCGAGGACGGCCACCGCCCCGACGACTTCCGCTCCGGCGCCCGCGCCCAGGCAGAAGCCCGGCTCATCGAGAAGGAACTCGGCCTCCGCCAGGTCGCACCCGGCGACGGCACCGCAGCCCAACGGCCCACCAGCGCCGAACGCCACAAAGCCGAGCGGCAGGGTCGCGAGCGCACCGCCCGCGAGGAACTGCGCGAAACCGTACGACGGGCGGTGGCCGGCGCGAGGAGCGACGAGGAGTTCTTCGACCGGCTCGCCGCCGCCGGCCTCCTGATCCGCAAGCGCGCCGCCCCCTCTGGCGATCTGCTCGGATACAAGGTCGCTCTGCCCGATGACCTGAACAAGGACGGCGAGCCGGTGTTCTACCCCGGTGCGCGCCTGGCCCCCGACCTGTCGCTGCCCCGCATCCGCGAGCGCTGGGCCGGTGACGCGCAGGACGTTCCGGCTGCCCGGCGGGGGGATGCGATCCGTACGGGGCCGGGCAGTCCGGCCGCCGCACGCCGCGGAACGGCCTCGGCCGTGTGGCAGGCCGTGCTCGTCGTCGAGCACGGCGAGGACGCGGTCGCCGCCGCTCACATCGCAGCGGCCGGCGAGGTACTGGATGCCCTCGCGAAGACCTCCGCCGCCCACACCCGCCGCGAACTGCGCGACGCTGCAACGGCTTTCGAGCGGGCCTCGCGCTCTCACGTCCGCGCCGTGCGCGGGCACGATCGAGCCCTGCGGCAGGCCGCCCGCGACCTTGTACAGGGCGGCCCGGCCCTCGGCCGCGGCGAGGACGGTGCCACTACGGCTATGGCGATCGACATGCTGTTCTTCCTCATCACCACCGCCGCGCACTGGCATGCCAGGAAGGGACACGCCCAGCAGGCCGAGGCCGCTACTCGGGCCGCCGCGCACCTGCGCGCCGCCTATCAGGCCGCCGCCGCCCAGCCCCTAGGCGTGCTCTACCAGCGTGGCCGGCGTCTGAGCCGGCCGATGCTCCAGAGGCAGACCGTGCTGCTGCGCGAGGCGCTGCCGGAGCTGGCCGAGCAGATCCTCGCCGAGCCCGGCTGGTACGCCCTGGCGGCGACCATCGCGGAAGCCGAAGCCGCCGGCCACGACGCGGCCCTCCTTCTGTCCGACGTTGCCGGCCGCCGCGAACTCGGCACCGCGGACTCCGTCAGCGACGTGCTCGTGTGGCGGCTGCGGCGCACGGCAGACCTGCCCGCCGATGCCGCTGGCGTGCCCCGGAGCCGCGTCGCAATAAGCCCATCCGAGGCCGCCCGGCCGGCACCCCGGTCCACCTCGCCTAGGAACCCACGAGACGGGGAGGCATCGGGTAACACACTGTGAGTGGTGGCCATCGTCGAGAGCAGGATGCTGCCGCTTGCGGATCGTAACCCGCTTGCCTCGTGGGACGTCCCAGTCGTAGCGGACGTACGAGGAAGGCGTCTCTAACGCAAACGGTAGGGCCGGGCTACCGGAGGGAAGCGTCTCCTTGGATGTGGCCGGCCTTCTCGGTCAGTGCGTCGAGTCGCTGATATAGCCTCGTCGCCTCCGGGAACCCGTTCCCTCCCCGAGCCATCGTGCTCGTGAGCACTCTACTCAGTGCCTTCATGTCGGCCACCACGCTCTGGGCAACGGCAGTCACGTCGGATGTTCCCTCCACCGCCATGTCCAAGCTCTTCCTCTCAAGGTGCTGAATCCCGTTCATGAAGCGCTCTCTGGCTTCCCTTCGCTCCTCGTCAGTTACCGACGCATCTGTGCAGCCACGCAACGCGAACGCACCCATTTCATCCGCTAGGGCGCGAGCCGGATGCAGAAAGGCGTGGTAGACATCGCGTCGCACCTGCCGAAGCCACAGTTCGCAGCTGCTCGATGCCTGCTTGTCCGCCTGGTACGTAGCCCCTTTGACGGCTATGCGCGCCGCGCCCCAGCCTCCGACGGCACCAAGGGCTGCCGCGCTGATCGCCCCGACGAGTCCGACTACCGCAGCGTCCATGTCACGTCCCCATCCCCAAAGATCTCGCTGTTGAGGCTAGTGACCTCGCGCAACGTAACTGTGAACTTCGTGAATTGAAACCGCCGAGGGCGTGGGGCACGATCATGAAGCGCGCAGGACGAGGTGACGAGGTAGAGGAGGACGCCAGGGTGTTTCACCGGATACGCCGCAGGGCCAAGGAGCCGAGCGAAGCTCAGAAACAGTGCGCCGAGCTATACGCGCAGCTGCAGGGCCAGGTCCCGCCCGGCTTCGGAGTGCCGGCGCCTGAGCCGGAGTCCGCCGAGCCGGCCGCCATCGTGGACGACTTCCTCCCGCCGGAACTGCAGGTGCCGAGCCACGACCAGGTCGAAGGCAAGATGATGCCGTGGAAGCAGCCCCTCGTCCTCGACGGCGAGATGGCCGCCTGCACCGAGTGCGGCGCATACCGGGACTGGCTCATCCTCTCCACCCGCGGTGAGATCTGGCTGCGCTGCCGGGCCGGACACCAGCAGCAGGAGACCCGCATCGACACCGCCTGGTACAACCGGCACTCCGGACCGGCGGACGCGACACACGCCACGTTCGAGGACTGCCTGCGCCACCTCGGGCACTGACCACCACTCCTACGACCCCACCGGGCCCGCGGGCCCGCACTGACCACCCGTCGCCTAGCACCAAGGGGTCAGTTCCGTCATGCGCGTTCGCGTCGCCACCACCGCACTCGGCATCACCGCCGCCCTCCTCGCCGTGCCCGCCTGCTCCACCGACACCACCGGGTCGAAGCACCAGACCCCCTCCTCCCATACGGGAAAGCCGGCCGACGCCGTCCAGAAGCCGGCCGCGCTCTCCTCGGCCGCGCTCGAGTCCCGCCTGCTCGACCCGCGCGACCTCGGCAGCGGCTACCTTCCCAAGCCGGAGCGCCCGGCCCAGCACGACGACGTCACCGTCATCGGCTGCCCGACTCTGAGCGAGCTGGGCGGCGACGCGGCGACTGGCGGCACGCTCGCCTTCCCGCACAAGGCGAAGGCGGACTTCACCTACGGCGGCAGCTCCTCGGAGATCTCCGAGGAGCTGTACAGCGACAGCGCGAAGAAGCTCTCCGACGGCATCGACCGGATCTTCGACGCCATGACCGGCTGCCCGACCTATCAGGTCGTCGCGGGCGGCACCCCGGTCGACGTGACCTCGCAGAAGCTGCCCGCACCCCACGCCGGCGGTGACGAGCAGTGGAGCCAGCTCCTGACGTTCATCGCCGGGGGACGGAGCACCGTGGTCAAGCAGACCGCGATCCGCGACGGCAACCTGCTGCTGGTCGTCTCCGGCTCCCCGGCCCTCGTCGACCGCCACCTCGACAAGGCCCTCGACAAGGCCACGGCCACGAGCTGACCTGCGTGCACGTCACGCTGCTGCCTCCGACCACCGCAGGTCGGGGGCAGCAGTGCGTTACTGGCTGACGCGTTGAGCGACGCGAGCGGCTTGGCCTGGTACCCAAGCTCGGACCTGGCCGGGCTGGACGTAGAGCACGTTCGGGTTATGACTATGCCGCCCGCAGCCGCTGGAGGCGCAGGTACGCGCCTGCGGGGACGTGCCAGTTCCAGAACCAGGCGTCCTGCTGCCGCCCGGTGTCGCACCAGGTCACGACAGCTTTGGAGCCACGGCGGCCGTGCTGGTAGACCCGCGTCACCTTGAGGAGTTGCCCCTGCCCGGAGCTTCGGTGCTGCTGAAATGCCTGCCACTGCGGCGCGAGGGCAGCCGTGCGCTTGCGGCGTGAACGGACCGTCAACGCGATCGTCACGGCGATGATGAGAGCGATGACCATTAAGGCGCCGGGGCTGGGGTGCATTGCCGCATCCTGCATCGTTCCATCAACGGGCGGCAATTCTTCCTGGCATCGAAGACCGAAGAGCCACTTCACCCGAAAAGCAAGAAAGTCCGACACCCCCAACTGGGAGGGTGCCGGAATGCGATCGTCGAGAGTTGTACGCGGGACGTTAGATGGCTGGCGCGCGCAGAAGGCGCTCCTGGGTGGCCTCGGGCAGTACCCGCCGCAGGACCGGTGCGGTCGAGCTGAGGGAGGCGGCGAAGGCGGCGACGAGATCGTGCGGGACGCTGGCGGCGAACGATGCCGCCCACAGACACGGTGTGCCGAGCGCGGGCTCCGCCCATGCCTGCCATCCGGCCGGTCCCGTCTCGTCGTCCTCGGCGGACAGGGCCCGCGGGTCAGCGTCCTGGATGAGGGGCGGGACGTCGCCGAGGCTGATGTGCGAGGTGAACGTCGGGTCCGTCGCCGCCGCCTGGGGTTGGTCGATGTCGCGGAACCATCCGTGGGTGGCGACTGCGTCAAGGACCAGCTCGGATCCGGCGAGCGGCACGGCAGGCTGGTCGCTTGCGTCGAGCGCGACGAGGAAGTCGACCACCGCCTCGCCGGGGACGTCACGGGTGAAGTAGGCCGACCACTGGGCGAGCGGGCTGCTCGCCTCGGCTCGGGCGGAGATCTGCCAGGCGATCGGCAGCTCGCCCAGGTGGAACGGCTCGTCCGCCAGGCACCACTGGGCCCAGCGCAAGGCGTCGGGGCTGATGTGCAGGACGGTGCTGCGCAGGACCTGGCGGTCCTCCGGCGCCTCGTCCGGCTCGTGACGTCCGCGGACGATCGTCAGGCTCGTCCAACCCAGGCCGGCGAGCGCGTCGGCGACGACGTCGTAGAGGCGTCCATCGTCACCGGCCAGGTGCCGGGGGCCGACCCAGAACGCGGGTTGACCGCCGCGCGGCGTGGACGAGTCGGGCGGGAAGTCGGGGTACAGGGGCGCCTCCAAGGGCTCGGTGCGGGTCTAGTTGCCGCCGGCGCGGCGGCGGGGGCGGCGCGGGGGCGCCTGGACGGGGCCCTGCCACGTCAGCTCGATGGCGACCTCCGGCGGAAGGTGGCCGAG
>NZ_POUC01000338.1 GCF_002891435.1 Streptomyces cahuitamycinicus | reverse complement strand
GCCCCGCCCCGCGAAGAGGCCCGCAGCCCCCGGCGCCACCTGCACACCAAGCGCACCGACCGACGCGCCATCAGCCACCACTACGACGTCGGCAACGACTTCTACGAGATCGTGCTCGGCCCGTCCATGGTGTACTCCTGCGCCTACTGGCCCACCCCGGACAGCACCCTCGAACAGGCCCAGCGGGACAAGCTCGAAGCCGTCTGCCGCAAGCTCGGGCTGAGACCGGGCCTGCGGCTGCTCGACGTCGGCTGCGGCTGGGGCTCCATGGCCATCCACGCCGCCCGCGAGCACGGCGTGAACGTCGTCGGCGTCACGCTCTCCCAGGAGCAGGCCGCCTACGCCCGCAAGCGCGTCGCCGACGAGGGACTCACCGACAAGGTCGAGATCCGCGTCCAGGACTACCGTGACGTCCGCGACGGGCCCTACGACGCGGTCTCCTCCATCGGCATGGCCGAACACGTGGGCGCCCAGCGGTACCTGGAGTACGCCGACGACCTGTACAGCCTGCTCAAGCCCGGTGGGCGGCTCCTGAACCACCAGATCGCCCGCCGCCCGCAGCGGGACGAGTCGACGTACAGCGTCGACGCGTTCATCGACTCCTACGTCTTCCCCGACGGCGAACTCCAGCCGATCGGAAGCACCGTGGCCCAGCTGGAGCGCGCCGGGTTCGAGGTGCGCGACGTCGAGGCCATGCGCGAGCACTACGCCCTCACCCTGCGCCAGTGGGTGTCCCGCCTGGAGGCCGACTGGCAGCGTGCCGTCCAGCTGGCCGGCCCCGGCCGCGCCCGCGTCTGGCGCCTGTACATGGCGGCGTCCGCGCTGGCGTTCGAGCGCAACCGCATCGGCGTCAACCAGGTCCTGGCCGTCCGTACCCCCGAGTCCGGGGCGTCGGACATGCCGCTGCGCGCCCGCACCTGGAACTGAGAACGGCCGAGAGCCCCTCTCCCACTCCTTGGGTTCAAGGGGGCCTCGCAACTCCCACAGATCGCGGGTGTTGCGAGGACCGTTAGAACCCAAGCACCCGGGAAAGGGGCCCTCGGCGCTCCGTCAGGTCACTCCGCCTTGATGGCCTCCAGCATGTTCAGCCGCGCCGCACGCCGGGCCGGCCAGAGCGCCGCGAGGACGCCCACCATCGCGGCCAGCAGCAGGAAGACGCCCATCCTGGCCCACGGCAGGACCAGTTCGTACGTCGCCATCTTCGAGGCCAGCAGCTCACCGGCCGCCCAGCCGAAGAACACACCCAGGCCGATCCCCAGCACCGCCCCGAACAGGGAGATCACCAGGGACTCGATGCGGACCATCCGCTTGATGCCCTTGCGGTCCAGGCCGATCGCGCGGAGCATGCCGATCTCCTGGGAGCGCTCGAAGACCGACATGGCCAGGGTGTTGATGACACCGAGGACCGCCACGATCACCGCCATGGCGAGCAGGCCGTAGACCATGTTCAGCATCAGCGTGAACATCTGCGCGATCTCGTTGGAGATGTCGTCCTTGGACTGGACCTTGATCGCCGGGTTGGTGCCGAGGGCCTTCTCCAGCTTGTCCTGCACCGCGCCGGACGTGCCGTCGGAGGTTTTCACCATGACGTTCATGGTGTACGGGTCCAGGGTGTGTGGGGCGAGGGTCTTCTCGTCGAGCAGGATGCCGCTGAGGAAGTCGTTGCTCTCGTAGGTGCCGGCGACCGTGAGCTTCTGCTTCTCGCCGTCCTCGAAGGCGACGGTGAAGGCGGAACCCGCCTTCCAGCCGTAGGACTTGGCCGTCTCACTGTCCACGACGACGTCGCCGCCGCCGACCTTGAAGGTGCCCGTGTCGACCTCCGGGCCGACCAGGTCGCGGATCGCCGTGCCGTTCACGCCGGTCACGTACTCGCTCTGGCCGTCGATCCGGGTCTCGGCGTTGAGCATCGGGCTGGTGGCGGTGACATCGCCGGACTGCTTCAGCTTCTTCTCGACGTCCGGCGACAGCGGGTTGCCGTTCGCCATGGACACCACGTAGTCGGCCTTGATCGACGCCGACGCCATCTTCTCGATGGCCTGCTGCAGGCTGCCCGCCATCACCGTCATGCCCGTGATCAGAGTCAGGCCGATCATCAGCGCGGAGGCGGTGGCGGCCGTACGGCGCGGGTTGCGCACCGAGTTCTGCCGGGCCAGCTTGCCCGAGATGCCGAAGGTGCGCAGCACCGGCGCGGCGGCGGCGATCAGCGGGCGGGACAGCAGCGGGGTCAGGATGAACACGCCGATGATCAGCAGCACCGCGCCGAGGCCCATCGGCATCTGGCCGTCCGAACCGTCCATGGTCGTGGCCACCAGGACCACCGCGATGCCCGCGGCCGAGACCAGCGCACCGAGGGTGTTGCGCAGCACCAGCGACTTGGTCGTGGCCTTGGCGTGCACGCTGCTCATGGCGGCCACCGGCGGGATCTTCGCGGCCCGGCGCCCCGGCAGCCACGCGGCCAGCATGGTCACCAGGATGCCGACCGCGAGGGCTGCGACGATCGTGGCCGGCTTGATCACCAGCGGCCCGTCGGGCACCGTCGCGTCGAACGTGCCCATCAGGGAGCGCAGTCCGGCCCCGATGCCGATGCCCGCGACCAGCCCGGTCACGGCGGCGACCGCGCCGACCACGAACGCCTCGATCAGCACCGAGCGCGTCACCTGCCGGCGCGAGGCGCCGACCGCGCGCATCAGCGCCAGCTCCCTGGTGCGCTGGGCGACCAGCATGGTGAAGGTGTTGGCGATGATGAACGTGCCGACGAACAGGGCGATGCCGGCGAAGACCAGCAGGGCCGTCTGCATGCCGCTCATCGACCGGGAGATCATCTCCGCCTGGTCGTCGGCGAGTTGCTTGCCGGTGGTGGTGGAGACGGTGCCCTCGGGCAGCGCCTTGTCCAGCTCCGCCTTCAGCGCGGCCTGGGTGACGCCCGGCTTCGCCTTGACGTCGATCTGGTCGTACACGCCCGGCTTGCCCAGCAGCTTCTGGGCGGTGGGAGTGTCGAACAGGGTCAGGCTGCCGCCGGCCGCGACGTTGCCGTCGTCGGTGGTGAAGATGCCGGTGATCCTCGGGGTCAGGACCGGCCCGTCGACGGACATCCGTACGGTGTCGCCGACCTTGTAGCCGGCGCGCTTCGCCGTCTCGGAGTCGATGAGGATCTCGCCCCGGCCCTTGGGGGCGTGCCCGCTGACCAGCGGATACCGGGGGTCCTTGGCGCCCCAGTAGTTGCCGCCCTGCGACTGGAAGCCCTGGCCGATCAGCTTGCCGTCCTTGTCGGCGATGGCGGTGAAGTTGTGCACGACCCCGATGGCGGACGCGGCCCCGGGTACCCGCTCGCTCTCGTCGAGCACGGCCTGGGTCAGTTCGTGGAGCTTGCCGACCCGGTCGCCCTCGGCGTCCTTGTAGTCCGCCGTCATGGCGACGTCGACCTGGTCGAAGCCCTTCGCCGAGCTCTTCTGGTAGGCATCGGAGATGGTGTTGGTGAAGACCAGGGTCCCCGACACGAAGGCCACGCCGAGCATCACGGCGAGCACGGTCATCAGGAGCCGGGCCTTGTGCGCGAGCACGTTGCGCAAGGCGGTACGGAACATGGGGTTCTTCTTCTCAGTCCTGTCGGTCCTGACGGGGAATCAGCTGGTGCGGCTCTTGGTGTCGAACGCCTTCATGCGGTCGAGCACGGAGTCGGCCGTCGGCCCGTACAACTCGTCGACGATCCGGCCGTCCGCCAGGAAGATCACCCGGTCCGCGTAGGCGGCGGCCACCGGGTCGTGCGTCACCATCACCACCGTCTGGCCCAGTTCGCGCACGGAGTTGCGCAGGAAGCCCAGCACCTCGGCGCCGGAGCGCGAGTCGAGGTTTCCGGTGGGCTCGTCACCGAAGATGATCTCCGGCCGGGAGGCCAGCGCCCGGGCCACGGCGACGCGTTGCTGCTGGCCGCCGGACAGCTGGGACGGCCGGTGGCCGAGCCGGTCCGCGAGGCCGACCATCCGGATGACGGAGTCCAGCCACTCCTTGTCCGGTTTACGGCCCGCGATGTCCATCGGAAGGGTGATGTTCTCCAGGCCCGTCAACGTCGGCAGCAGGTTGAACGCCTGGAAGATGAAGCCGATCTTGTCCCGGCGCAGCTTGGTCAGTTGCTTGTCCTTCAGCGAGCCGAGCTCGGTGTCGCCTATGCGCACCGACCCGGAGGAGAAGGAGTCGAGGCCGGCCACACAGTGCATCAGGGTGGACTTGCCGGAGCCGGAGGGGCCCATGATCGCGGTGAACTCGGCCTGCCGGAAGTCCACGGAGACGCGGTCCAGGGCGACCACCTGGGTCTCACCCTGTCCGTAGATCTTCGACAGATCCGTGGCGCGCGCGGCCGCGGTGGTGGCCCGGTCGGTGAGGGGTGCGGTGGTCACGGGATGGCTCTCCTGACGGACGGCTGATCTCGGGGAAGGACGTGTTCCATCGTCCGGGTCCCACGCCGCCGTGTAGTCACCCGTTGTTCCGGTTCCGAAGGCCGACTGCGGTCTGACCCCGCGGGGCAGTGTCATACCTGGGGATGACGAACACCCCTGAAGGGCCCCGGTGTCGGGAACCGATGCTTCCGGGTGTCGAGAACAGGTGGAGTGCCCTCGTTCAAGCGGTGAAATTCCGTCATTCCGCATGCGCGGCCGAGCGTCGCACGCAAGGCTATTGGCAAGTGCGGATGGCGTGTTCCGTGTGCTGATGCACCCTCAGACGTCAATAAAATAAGACAACATCGGTCCACGCTTCCGCTGTTCGGGGGACCCGTCCGGATAGTCTCGGAACCTCGATGCGGAGCCCACGGCCTGCCCGGATGGTGGAATGCAGACACGGCGAGCTTAAACCTCGCTGCCCCTTCGCGGGCGTGCCGGTTCAAGTCCGGCTCCGGGCACCTTCCGATCCCTGCGTGGTCCATTGAAGAGTTCACGGCGTGCCCGTTGACAGCGACCGCATGCCGTCGGAAACTCACAGACACATGGTGAAGGAAATTTCACCTGGCGAACGTCGAGGAATGGGAAGAGGTCGTCCGATGCGTACCACCGTCGGCATCATCGGAGCGGGCCCGGCCGGCCTCCTCCTCGCCCGGCTGCTCCACAACGCCGGCATCGACTCCGTCGTCCTGGAGAGCCGCGACCGCGCCTACGTGGAGCGGCGGCAGCGGGCCGGGATCCTGGAGCAGGGCACCGCGGACGTGCTGCGCGCGGCCGGCGCCGGGGAGCGCATGGACCGCGAAGGGCTGCGCCACGACGGCATCGAGCTGCGCTTCGACCGCAGGCGCCACCGCGTCGACTTCCCCGCCCTCACCGGCGGCCGGTCCGTGATGGTCTACGCCCAGACCGAGGTGTGCAAGGACCTCATCGCGCTCCAGCTCCGGGAGGGCGGTCCCCTGCTCTTCGAGGCGGAGGCGCTGGCCGTGGAAGGCGCCGACACCGATGCCCCGCGGATCCGCTTCCGGCACGAGGGCCGCGAGGACGTCCTGGAGTGCTCCTACGTCGTCGGCTGCGACGGTTTCTGGGGCGTGGCCCGCAAGGCGATCCCCGCCCGACTCACCCAGGTCTTCGAACGGACGTACCCCTTCGGCTGGCTCGGCATCCTCGCCGACGCGCCGCCCTCGCACGAGGAGCTCGTCTACGCCCGCCACGACCGCGGCTTCGCCCTGCTCTCCATGCGCCCGCCCGTCACCCTCCACCCTTCCAAGGAAGCCGCTTCGCTCCCCACCGAAGCCTTCGTCTCCCGCCTCTACCTCCAGGTGCCCGACGGCACCGACCCCGAGGCATGGGACGACGAGAGGATCTGGGACGAGCTGGAGCGCCGGTGCGAGACCGACGACGACTGGCACCTCCAGCGCGGCCCGATCACCCAGAAGACGGTCACCCCCATGCGCTCCTACGTGCACGAGCCCATGCGCCACGGCCGTCTCTTCCTCGCCGGCGACGCCGCGCACATCGTGCCGCCGACCGGCGCGAAGGGGCTGAACCTCGCCGCCGGCGACGTCGCCACCTTCGCCCGGGCCCTGATCCACCAGCAGCGGACCGGATCACCCGAGCTGCTCGACGCCTACTCGCAGACCTGCCTGCGCCGCGTCTGGCAGGCCGAGCGGTTCTCCTACGACATGACGACCCTGCTGCACCGTGCACCCGGCGCGACAACCTTCGAGGACCGGCTCCAGATCGCCCGGCTGGAGCGGATCGTCTCCTCCCGCGCCGCCGAGACGGACCTGGCGGAGGCGTACACGGGCTTCCCCTTCGGACGAGCCGGTGAATGACCCCCTCCGATGAGGGGAATCAGGAAGCCACGTAGCGTGTTGGCCAGCACGACGAGGGAAAGATCCTCCCCAAGCAGTAGGGTCATTCCTTTGCCTACCTATTACTCTTGAGCCAAGGCCACGCCTGGTGGCCATGGAGGAGTGAAATGAGGAGCAGAAACCCGGTCTTCTCGCGACGGGGGTTCAGCCGCGACAACGGCTACGCGGGCTTCAACACCGCGCCGCAGGCCGGGGGTCCCGCTGTCGCCACCCAGGGCAACCCGTACGCGCAGCCGACGGGCGACCAGTACGCACAGAACCCTTACGCACAGAACCCTTACGCCCAGCAGGACCTGCAGCACGGCGCGCCGCCGCAGGCACCGGCCACCACCGGCCGGATGACCATCGACGACGTCGTCCTGCGCACGGCGAGCACGCTCGGCGTGCTCATCCTCACCGCGGCGCTCTCCTGGGCCCTGCTGCCGATCGACGACGCCAACATCAGCCGTAGCTACGGCATCGGTATCGGCGCCGCCCTGATCGGCATGGTCCTGGCGTTCGTGCAGTCCTTCAAGCGCAAGGCCTCGCCCGCGCTGATCCTGACGTACGCCGCGTTCGAGGGTGTCTTCCTCGGCGTCATCTCCAACATCGTCGACAACCGCATCGCCGACGGTGCGGCCATGCAGGCCGTGATCGGCACCATGGCGGTCTTCGCCGGTGTGCTGATCGCCTACAAGGCCGGCTGGATCCGCGTCAACCGCCGCTTCTACGGCTTCGTGATGGCGGCCGCGCTCGGCTTCATCCTGCTGATGACCGTGAACCTGCTGTTCGCGGTGTTCGGCGGCGGTGACGGCCTCGGCTTCCGCAGCGGTCCCCTCGGCATCGTCTTCGGCGTGATCGGCATCATCCTCGGTGCCTGCTTCCTCGCCCTGGACTTCAAGCAGGTCGAGGACGGCGTCGCCTACGGCGCCCCGCGCGAGGAGGCCTGGCTCGCGGCCTTCGGCCTCACGCTGACGCTGGTGTGGATCTACCTGGAGTTCCTGAGGCTCATCTCGATCCTCAACAGCAGCGACTAGTCTCCGACGATCGCAGCGCGAAGGGCCCCGGCTTCGGCCGGGGCCCTTCGTCGTCGGGAGGACGGTGTGCGCGCCTAGAGAAGTTTGCGCGCGGCCCGCCTCAGGTCGTACTCGTGGATGATCGCCTTCGCGTGGCCGTACGCGAGGTTGTGCTCGTGCCGGAGCCAGCTGACTTTTTCCTCGAAGCGGAAGAGGGAAGGGCCGTCTTCGACGGTGCGCAACCAGTCGGAGATCTCACGACCGGTGCAGTGCGGGATACGGGCGAGCATGTTGCGATGGGTCTCTTCGGAGAAGACTTGGGACATCGGCGCCTCCGGACGCTGGGATGTAAGCCGGTCCTTCAGGTCACCGTGCCTGAGTGTTCGCCCGTTGGCAACAGTCCCGGTGCGGCGCGTACGCTCGCGGCGTGGTTGATACGACGCCTCTGACCCGTGCGGTGGAGCACTTCGCCGATCGTTTGAGGGCCGCGCCCCAGAGCCGGTTGCAGCGGAGCGCTGCCGCCGAGGCCCTGGAGCTGGCCAGGGAGTTGGCCCGGAGGGCGCAGCGACTGGAGGCCCCCGATGCGGAGCCTCGGGAGATGCCGGACGCGGGGATGTTCGCGGTGGCGGACCAGATCGCCGTGGCCGGGAATGATCTGGCGGTGGTGATTCCCGCCGAAGCCGACGTCGACGAAGCGGTGCGGTTGGTGGAGGAGGCGCAGAAGCGGGCGGGGGTCTGAGCGGCGTTTGCGGGTGCGAGTTCCTCGTGGCCGCCCGCGCCCGCCCGGCGGAGCGGCATATCGCCACAGCCCCGCGGCCCCTAAAGGGACGCGATGACCCGGTCGGCCAGGATGTAGACGGTCTCCTCGCCGCACTCGAACGTCAGGGTGTAGGCGCCCGAGATGCCGGAGCCGCCCAGCAGGACCGGGGTCCTGCCCAGGCGCAGGGCCGCCGCGAGGTGCTCCGCCGTCTCCCGGTGGCCCGGGGTCATGCACAGGGTCGTGCCGTCGGCGAAGACGTAGACGTCCAGGGTGCCCAGCGGGCCGGGGCGGACGTCCGTCAGCTCGACGCGGGAGGACGCCAGCTCCTCCAGGGTGTCGACGGTGCGCTCGTGGTCGTTGGCGACCGGCGACTGCGTCGGCACGAAGTCCGGGTGGGAGGGGTGGCGGCGGCGGGCCGCGGCCAGCTCCGGGGACTCGGCGGCCGGCTCCTCTGCCTCCGCGCCGGGCTCGGACACCGGCTCCAGGCCCGCGAAATCGGCCTGCCGGGGCAGGAACAGATCGGTCTCGGGCAGGCCCAGCAGAGAAGGTGCGTCGGAGGCGTCACGGGCCTCCTGGGCGGCCCAGAACGCCCGCGCCTCGGCGAGCTCACGCTCCCGCTCCTCGGCGAGCGCGGCCGCCACGGCGGCACGTATCTCATCGGTGTCGGCGGCGGTACGAGCGGCGGGCAGCAGCGCACGGGTGGTGGCGGCGCGGCTCTCGGCCAGCGCGGTGTGCAGGGCCGCGACCTGTCGGCGCAGCTGCAGGACGGTGCGCAGGACGGCGACGCCCACGGCGCCCGTGGCGGCCGTGGTGACCAGCAACGCGATCGGCATGGCGCTCACTGACGTACTCCCGGTTCAAAGTCGACCCCCGACTTCCTACATCAGCTTGAAGGGCGGACTAACCAGCTGTCAGTGCGTAACGTCACGAAACGGACTGGGCTTCGGTGCCGGGG
>NZ_POUC01000337.1 GCF_002891435.1 Streptomyces cahuitamycinicus | reverse complement strand
AAACCCTAGAGTTCGTCGGAAGCGTCAGAGGTGTATAAGAGACAGCCTCAGATCCCCTGCCACTCCGGCTTGTTGGCATAGGTGTGCCGGAAGTAGTCCGCCAGCTTCAGCTTCGACGCGGCGGCCTCGTCCACGACGACGGTCGCATGCGGGTGGAGCTGGAGCGCGGACGCGGGGCACACCGCGGCGATCGGCCCTTCCACCGTCGCCGCGACCGCGTCAGCCTTGCCCTCACCAGTGGCGACCAACACCAGATGCCGGGCCTCCAGGATGGTGCCGATGCCCTGCGTGATCACATGATGCGGCACCTGGTCGATGTCACCGCCGAAGAAGCGCGCGTTGTCGATCCGGGTCTGCTCGGTCAGCGTCTTGATCCGTGTCCGCGAAGCCAGCGACGAGCACGGCTCGTTGAACCCTATGTGCCCGTCGGTCCCGATCCCGAGCAGCTGAAGGTCCACACCCCCGGCGTCCGACAGCGCCTTGTCATAGGCCTCGCACGCCCCCTGCACGTCCTCCGCCGTGCCGTCCGGGCCTGTGAACTGGTCCATCCCGATCCCGAGCGGCTCCAGCACCTCGCGCCGCAGCACCGAGCGGTACGACTCCGGGTGATCGGCGGGCAGCCCCACATACTCGTCGAGCTGCGCGATCCTAGCCCGCCCGACGTCCACGGCACCCGAGCGGACCTTCGCCGCCAGCGCCTCGTACACGGGCAGCGGCGTCGAGCCGGTGGCCACGCCCAGCAGGGCGCCGGGCTTGCGGCCAAGAAGCTTGGCCATGGCCTCGGCGATGAGCTCGCCGCCCGCCTTGGCGTCCGGAACGATGACAACTTCCACGCTGGGCCTGCCGATCTGGGAGGAGTGCTCAACTGGGACCGGACCCGGAGGGGTCGTGTGGTTTAGACCAATCTAACAGAGCGGTCCCGTCCGTCCCAGGGTGAGAACCGCCGCTCCGACGCGGGCAAAGTCGGCGTGCCGACCAGGTCGGCACGGGGTGAACCGCCGATCCGCGAAAGGTGCGGATATGTCGGTTCGAGGCCCCCCTGGTGGGCGCTGCCCGGCCCGGGGGAGTGGAATGGGATCTGCAGTTACCCGGCCCGCCCCTGGAAGGACCCGCCATGACCGACGCCGCCACACCGGACCCCGGCAGCGAGCTCCCGGGCCGGACCATGGCCCGTGAGATGGCGGAGCAACCCGCCGTCATGCGCCGGATCCTGTCCGAGGGTGCCCCCGCCATCCAGGACGTCGCCCGGCGGATCGCCGCCCGCGCGCCCCGCTTCGTGCTGCTGACCGCCCGCGGCACCTCCGACAACGCCGCCCTGTACGCCAAGTACCTTCTGGAGATCCGGCTCGGCCTGCCCTGCGGGCTCACCTCGATGTCCACCACCACGGCCTACGGCGCCCGGCCCGACCTCACCGACGTCCTCGTCGTCACCGTCAGCCAGTCCGGCGGCTCCCCGGACCTGGTCGCCTCCGCCCGGGCCGCCCGGGAGGCCGGCGCGATCACGCTGGCCGTCACAAACAACGCGGACTCACCGCTCGCCGGTGTCTCCGGGTACCACATCGACATCATGGCCGGGCCGGAGAAGGCACTCCCCGCGACCAAGACCTACACCGCCCCCCTTCTCGCTCTCTATCTCTTCGTCGAGGGCCTGCGCGGCGGCGACGGCGCGCCTGCGCAGATGCTGCCGGATCTCGCCGGGCAGTTGCTCGCCCGGCAGGACGAGGTGCGCACCCTCGCCGCCCGATACCGCTTCGCCGAGCGCATGGTGATCACGTCCCGCGGCTACGGCTACCTCACGGCCCAGGAGGCCGCCCTCAAGCTGATGGAGACCAGCTACATCCCCGCCCTCTCCTACTCCGGCGCGGACCTGTTGCACGGACCGCTCGCCATGGTCGACAACGTCTCCCCGGTCATCGCCGTGGTCACCGACGGCAAGGGCGGCGAAGCGCTCCAGCCCGTCCTGGACCGGTTGCGCGACCGTGGCGCCGACCTCGTCGCCATCGGCCCCAGGCATCAGGTGGAGCAGGCATCGGCCGGCTTCGTCCTGCCCACGGATGATGTGGCCGAGGAGGTCCAGCCCATGCTGGAGATCATCCCGCTCCAGCTCCTGGCCTACGAGGTCACCATCGCCCGAGGCCAGGACCCGGACGCGCCCCGGGCGCTGGCGAAGGTGACGGAGACTCGCTGAGGCCGGGGAGCTACGGGAGTCAGCGCGGGCCGCGGGGTGAGCGGCGGCCGTGGTCCGGCCGTCGGAGACACCGTGTCCTTCGGCCCGGCTTGGCCTCCACGACGGTATGGCGTGCGTGCCTCCCCGGCATGGCATGCGTGCCTCCCCGGCTGGGCGTCGCGTCCGCAGCGCATCCCACGGCCTGGTCACCGCTTCCACAGCGCATCCCACGGGCCTGGCCACCGCTTCCACAGCGCTCGACCTGGCCCCGACAGCCCCTGCCCCCTGCCCGCCCGGCAAGCGCTGGCTATGTGAGCGAACCACCTGTCACATCCACCCAGCTACCCGTCACCCATCGCCCCCCGTCCGACACCAGGAACGCCACCACGTCGGCGACCTCGGCGGGCTCGCCCACGCCGCCCAGCGCCGATATCGCCGCGGCCTTCGCCCAGCCGTCGGGGCTGCCGTGCAGCAGTGCCGCCGTGTTGTCCGTATCGATGATCCCCGGGGCCACCGAGTTCACCGTGATGCCCCGGCTCCCCAGCACCTTGGACAGGTCGCGCGAGAAGACGTCCAGCGCGCCCTTGGTCATCGCGTACGCCACGTTGTCCGGCATCACCGCCGTCCGGGCCAGCCCCGACGAGATGTTGACGACCCGGCCGCCGTCCCGCAGGCGGGTCATGCCGTGCTTGAGGATGAAGAACGGCGCCTTCACGTTCACCGCGAAGGCCTCCTCGTACTCCCGCTCCTCCAACTGCCCGATCGGCCGGGTGTTGCCGATCGCCGCGTTGTTGACCAGAATGTCCAGCCCGTCCGCGTGCCGGTCGAATTGCTCCCACAGTGCCAGGGCGTCCCCCGGTACCCCCAGCTCCACGCCCACCACGAACGCCGAGCCTCCGGCCCTTTCGATCGCCGCGACCGTCTCCTTGGCCGCCGTCTCGTTCCTGCCGTAGTGCACCGCGACCCGAGCGCCGTCGCGCCCCAGCCGCTCGGCGATTCCTCGCCCGATGCCCCTGCTCGCCCCCGTGACGAGTGCCGTCCTGCCCGTGAGCACGCCCATTGGCGGAGCCCCCTCTTTTTTCTAGTGGTCGCTACAGAAATGACCGTACATCAGCCGTCCGTCATTTCTCTAGTGCCCGCTATAAAATGCACCCCATGGTGAACGACGACGGAACCGCCAAGGCCAGTACGGGGCCTGACACCGACAGTGCGGGAGCCGCCGGAGGCGGCAAGGCCAGGACCAAGTCCCGCGGCCGCCCCCGCTCCTTCGATCGCGAGACCGCCCTGGAGAAGGCCCTCCTCGCCTTCTGGGAGCACGGCTACGAGGCCACGTCTGTCTCCGACCTCACCCGCGTCATGGACATCGGGGCCCCCAGCCTGTACGCGGCCTTCGGTGACAAGCGGTCCCTCTTCGAAGAGGTCGTCCGCATGTACGGCACGAGGCACGGATCCTTCACCGACCGCGCCCTCGCCGAGGAGCCCACGGCGCGGGCCGCCGTCGAGCGCGCCCTGTGCGAGGCCGCCACCGCGTACACGGAACCCGGCCACCCGCACGGCTGCCTGGTCGTCCACGCCGCGACGAACTGCTCGACCCCCGAGGTGGAGAAGTCGCTGCGGGACCGCCGCAACGCCAACATCGCCGCGATCGAGAGCCGTATCCGGGCCGATGTCGCCGCCGGTGTGCTGCCGCCGGCCACCGACGCCGCCGCCCTGGCCCGGCACGCCGGAGCGATGATCCAGGGGATGTCGCAACAGGCACGCGACGGGGCGAGCCGGGAGGAACTGGAGGCGGTCGCGGAAATTGCCCTCTCCGTCTGGCCCCGCACAGGAACCCACACGGGTTAGGCTGCCTGCCGGACGACAGTGCGTCCGACGTGTCGCGGAAATGACAACAACGAACAGGTTCCAACGCATGGACACCCGTAAGTGGTCTAGTCCACAATGCGTAGCGAGAGCGCGTGTGCACGCGCACCAGCCTCCGTCTTCCCCGCACAGGAAGGCGGACCGAGGAACCGAGGCTCTCTGCCCTGACTGCCCCGGCTCCTCATCCTCGGCCGACCGGGACCGCACACCCCACGGCCGATGCTGCTCCGGGCTGCGGTGCCGGGAGGGTTGAGGGTCCCTCTCAGGCGCCGCGGCCCGCGGGTGTTTCAGGGCCGTACGAACCCCCGGGTACGCTCGCACACGTGCCCTCCATGAACGAACTCGTACGCCAGCACACCGCCCTCGACGACACCGATCTCGAGTGGCTGCACCTGCTGGTCTCGGAGTGGCAGCTGCTCTCCGACCTCTCCTTCGCCGACCTGGTCCTGTGGGTCCCCACCAGCGACGGCACCCGGTACGTCTCGGTCGCCCAGATGCGCCCCAACACCGGTCCGACCTCGTACCAGGACGACATGGTGGGCCACCTCGTCCCGCGCGGGCGCCGGCCGATGCTGGATGTAGCCCTCGACGAAGGCCGCATCGTGCGCGAGGGTGATCCGGAGTGGCGCGAGGAGGTCCCCGTACGGGTCGAATCGATCCCCGTACGGCGGGAGGGACGCGTCCTCGGGGTCATCGCGCGCAACACCAACCTCCTCACCGTGCGCACCCCGAGCCGCCTGGAGCTCACCTATCTGCAGAGCGCCTCCGACCTCGCACAGATGATCGCGGCCGGGTCCTTCCCGTTCGCGAACCAGCAGCTCGACATGGACGCCTCGCCCCGCGTGGGCGACGGCCTGATCCGGCTCGACGCCGACGCCATCGTCCAGTACGCCTCCCCGAACGCCCTGTCCGCCTACCACCGGCTCGGCCTCGCCTCCGACCTCGTCGGCCAGCATCTGGGAAAGACCACCGCCGAACTCGCCCCCACCCGGGGCCCGGTGGACGAGGCGCTCGCCAAGGTCGCCAGCGGCTGGGCGCCGCGCGAGTTCGAGATCGAGGCCAGCGACGGGGTCATCCAGTTCCGGGCGATCCCGCTCAAACCGAAGGGCACCCGCATCGGTTCCCTCGTCCTGCTCCGTGACGTCACCGAACTGCGTCGGCGAGAGCGTGAGTTGATCACCAAGGACGCGACGATCCGGGAGATCCACCACCGCGTCAAGAACAACCTCCAGACGGTGGCGGCGCTGCTCCGTCTGCAGGCCCGGCGCATCGAGTCCGACCGCGGACGGGAGGCCCTCGAAGAGGCGGTGCGGCGCGTCGGATCGATTGCGATCGTGCACGAGACGCTCTCCCAGAACCTGGACGAGCGGGTGGAGTTCGACGACATCGCCGACCGTGTGCTCGCCATGGTCGCGGAGATCTCCCCGGGCAAGGTCGCAGGCCGGCGCACCGGCCGCTTCGGCATTCTCGACGCGGAGGTCGCCACGCCGCTTTCGATGGTGCTGACGGAGGTGCTGCAGAACGCGCTGGAGCACGGTTTCAGTGAGGGTGACACCGGCACGGTCGAGGTCTCGGCGGTCCGCGGCGGCACGAACAAGGAGGCCCGACTGCTCGTCACGGTCCAGGATGACGGGGTCGGCCTGCCGGAAGGGTTCGATCCGCACACCGCCGGCAATCTCGGCCTGCAGATCGTGCGGACCCTGGTGGAGGGGGAGTTGGGCGGCACCTTCGACATGGTGCCGGCCCCGGAGCGTGGCACCCGTGTGATCCTCGACATCCCGGTGCGGTCGCAGAAGTAGCAGGGCCGGTGCGGTCGTATAAGCAGCGGGACCCGAAGCCCTGGCACAGGGGCCGGAAAGCAATGAGCCCCGGACCACCAAGTGGCCCGGGGCTAAAGCTCGTTGCTGCTTAACTAAGCGCATCGGGGGAACTGCGCGCTGCGGCTCGGGGGCGGGAGATGCGTACTCGCTGTCAACGAAGTAATGCCGACAGGCACACGCGCCGCCAAGCTCAGGCTGTCAGCAGGGGTGGGTTGTCAGGCGGAGGCCTGACGAGCCCGGTTGCGGGCGGCGCGGCGCTTCATGGCGCGGCGCTCGTCCTCGCTGAGACCACCCCAGACGCCGGAGTCCTGGCCGGACTCGAGCGCCCACTGCAGACACTGCTCGATCACCGGGCAGCGACGGCAGACGGCCTTGGCTTCCTCGATCTGCAGCAGCGCAGGACCGGTGTTGCCGATGGGGAAGAAGAGCTCGGGGTCTTCCTCGCGGCAAACGGCGTTGTGACGCCAGTCCATGGCTGCTACCTCTCCTTGGTATTACGTGCAGGGCTTGCTTGTGAATGTGAACGCTTTCACGAATCCCTCAACAAGTGAAGGGCCGACTGCCAGGTTCCCCGGCGAAGGTCCTGTGAGTTGAAGAGGGGTTCTGGTGATCAGTGGAGGCCGGTGTTGCGGGCCGTCTCGATCGCCACGTAGAGACTCGCAAACCTCAGCGGCGGATACAACCCCTTCTGGAAAGTTTTTTTTGATTCTTCGGTGTCGACTAGGTCACAGCCGTACTTCCATGGGGTGGATCCTGGCCTAAACGTTCGAGTGAAAGGACTTTAGCGAGTTCTGCTCACACAATCACACGCAGTGCACGGCGTACGCCTGTGAACGTCACGCTTGTTCGCAGACCCAGGTGGTCGCCGTCCATCTGGAGGGGGAGCGGGACCTTCGAATGCAAGGTGAACTCTGTCAAGTCGTGCAGAGAGGTGGCGTGCTTGCCATGGGGTCCACGCTCGGGGGACGAAGTGAGCAACTGGGTGCCATACCGGGCAACAGCCGCGGGGGACAGACGGCTGAGACCGAAGAGATCGAGGCCGGTATCGAACGAGGCTTTAGGCGCCGCGTAGATCGGGCGATTCCCCAGAAACGTCCACGGTGAGGTGTTCGAGACTATGGACAGCACCAGATCGGTGACCGGATCCTCGCCTGCCCGCTCCAGTGTGATCGTCCCATTGCGGCGGTTCGGTTCGCCGAGGAGCTGGCGCACGACCTGGCGCACGTAGAGAGCGTGTGTGGATTTCCGGCCGCGCTCGCGATGCTGCTCCACACGACCCACCACACCGGCATCGAAGCCGAGCCCGGCGTTGAAAGTGAACCACCGGGACGGCACCGCCTCGTCCTCCGTGCCCGGCGTGCCCGAGGCCAGCCCGAGGCCGACGGTCCGTTCGCTGCCGTCGCGCAGGGCGTCCAGCAGGGCGCCGGTGGCCTCCACTGCGTCGTTGGGCAGACCCAGGGCGCGGGCGAAGACGTTGGTGGAGCCGCCCGGGACCACCGCGAGGCCGGGCAGCTGCTCCGGGGCGGGGCCGGCGTGCAGCAGGCCGTTGACCACCTCGTTGACCGTGCCGTCGCCGCCGAGGGCCACCACCAGGTCGATGTCGTCACTGTCCGCCGCCTGCCGGCCCAGGTCGCGCGCGTGACCGCGGTACTCGGTGGTGACCGCCTCCAGCTTCATCTCACTGGCGAGCGCATGGATCAGTACGTCGCGTGTGCGCGCGCTCGTAGTGGTTGCCGCCGGATTGACCACGAGAAGTGCACGCATGACTGGCAGCGTACCTACTGGGTGGTACCGGGCCCATACCGAGGTAGTGATCAGGTAAGAGAGCGGAGGTGAACCGCGCCTCGGGAGGCGTGTACGACGGGGGCTACTCTTCAGGGGTGAGCAGTGAGCAGACCTCCACCACCGAGGAAACCACCGGCCCCCGCCCCCGGCGTCTGACGTACGCCGCGCTGCTGGCCGCACTGGAGGGGCTCGCGCTGGTCGTCGGAGGCGTCTGGATCCTCGTCCTCGGTCTCACGGGTCATCCGGACGACCGGCAGCAGGCCGTGACCGGAGGTATCACGCTGGTCGTGCTCGCGCTGCTGCCACTGCTCGCCACGCGCGGGCTGCTCGGCCGCCGCAGCTGGAGCCGCGGCCCGGCCGTCATCACCCAGCTCTTGGCGCTGCCGGTGGCCTACAACCTGCTGCAAGCCGACAGCATGGCCATCCCGGCCGGGATCGCCCTCGCCGTCGTGGCCGTCGCGTCGCTCGTCCTGCTGGTGAACCCCGAGACGACCCGGGCCCTCGGGATCCGCGGGCCCGGCAACCCCGGCAACCTGGAGAAGTAGGCGTCACTCCTCGACGAGGAGCTTCTCCCGCAGCTGAGCCAGTGTGCGCGCCAGCAGCCGGGAGACGTGCATCTGCGAGATGCCGACCTCCTGCGCGATCTGCGACTGGGTCATGTTGCCGAAGAACCGCAGCAGCAGAATCCGCTTCTCACGCGGCGGGAGATCCTCCAGCAGTGGCTTGAGGGACTCCCGGTACTCCACGCCCTCCAGCGCCTCGTCCTCCGCGCCGAGGGTGTCCGCGACCGCCGGGGACTCGTCGTCGGTGTCGGGGACGTCCAGGGACAGCGTGGAGTACGCGTTGGCGGACTCCAGACCTTCCAGGACCTCCTCCTCCGAGATCGCCAGCTTCTCTGCGAGCTCGTGAACCGTGGGAGAGCGGCCGTGCAGCTGCGAGAGCTCGGCCGTGGCCGTCGTCAGCGCCAGGCGCAGCTCCTGCAGCCGACGCGGGACGCGCACCGCCCAGCCCTTGTCGCGGAAGTGCCGCTTGATCTCGCCGACGACCGTCGGGGTCGCGTACGTCGAGAACTCCACGCCGCGGTCCGGGTCGAATCGGTCGACCGACTTGATGAGGCCGATGGTGGCGACCTGGGTGAGGTCGTCCAGCGGCTCCCCGCGGTTGCGGAAGCGGCGCGCGAGATGCTCCACGAGCGGCAGATGCATCCGGACCAGCTGGTTGCGCAGCTCCGCGTACTCGGGGCTGCCGCTGCTCAAGGTGCGCAGCTTGAGGAACAGCTCGCGCGCACCGCTGCGGTCCGGAGAGCGGTGCTGCGCACCTGGTGCGTGGTGTGTGCGCGGCGCCTGATTCTCGGAGTCTCGCTCGTGCTCGCTCATCGTCCCGCCCGTCGCC
>NZ_POUC01000336.1 GCF_002891435.1 Streptomyces cahuitamycinicus | reverse complement strand
GTGCTCAGGGGGTGACGCGGTCGCCGGGGACTCCCGTGGCGGGGACGCGGTCGCGGTGCTGCGGCAGGCCGCCGGCCGGCTGGTGGACGCGGGGAGTTCCAAGGCCCGTACGTCGATGGAGATGGCCGCCGGCGGGACTCGGGTGACCATCCGGGGCGCCGGGGTGTACGACTACCGGAAGCGGATGGGGCAGCTGAAGGTGCTGCTTCCGCAGGATCCCGCGGGAGCCGCGAAGCGCCGGCCGATCACCGAACTGCTCGCGCCGGGTGCGCTGTTCATGAAGAACCGGGGTGCCGGTGTGCCCCCGGACAAGTGGGTGCGGGTGGACACGCGGACCCTGTCCGACGGAAACCTCGTCACCGGCGGGGCCACCGATCCGTTCACGGCGGCCGAGGTGCTGCTCGGGACGCGGACGGCGGCGTACGTGGGCAGGACGGAGGTCGCGGGCACCGGAGTACGGCACTACCGGGGGACGGCGGATCTCGGCGACGCGGCCCGGCGCGCCTCGGACGGGAACAAGGACTCCCTGAAGGCGGCGGCCGACGGGTTCGCCACCACCGCGGTGCCGTTCGACGCCTACCTCGACGACGAGGGACGCATCCGCAAGGTCAGGCACCGCTTCAGCTTCCTGAACGGTCAGCAGAAGAGCCCCGTGGCCGTGGCGTCGACCACGCTGCTCTACGATTTCGGGGCCCCGGCGCGCGTACGGCTGCCCGCAGCCGGCGACATCTACGCGGGCAAGATCGCCGAGGAGTGACCGGCGTGAACTAGCCCGTCCGTGCCATGCGCGGTGTGTAGGCCGCTCCCTACTCTAGGAAGCCGGTGACGGCAGAGACGAGGTGATGCACGTGGCTCCGGTCGGCGGTACGGCAGTTCAGGACCACGTGGCCCTCGCCGAGATCGAGCTGTGCGGGGAGCTGATCATCGCGGCCTCGGCCGCCCAGGAGCGGCTCAGCCTGGAAAGCATCGACGAGGTGCTGAAAGTCGCCGAGGAGCGGGACTCCTCCGGACGCTGAGGCAGGGTGTCCGCCGGGCCCGGGCCCGGTTCACGTCCGCAGCATGCGGGCGATCGCCTGGGTCGCCTCCTTGACCTTCGCGTCGATCTCGTCACCGCCCTTGAGGGCCGCGTCTGCGACGCAGTGCCGCAGGTGCTCCTCCAGGAGCTGGAGGGCGAAGGACTGCAGGGCCTTGGTGGAGGCGGAGACCTGCGTGAGTATGTCGATGCAGTAGACGTCCTCGTCGACCATGCGCTGCAGGCCGCGGATCTGGCCCTCGATGCGGCGCAGGCGCTTGAGGTGTTCGTCCTTCTGCTTGTGGTACCCGTGCACGCCGTGGTCGTGATCGGCCGGCACTTCGGCCCCGGCGGTCTCTGCGGTGCCAGGGGTGACATGTGCGACATCTGTCGTGTCGGTCACATCCGTCATCGCTTCCTCCTGGTGGACCGTGGGTGAACTGATACCCCTGGTGGGTATATGGTACCGAACTTTGCCGGGTATACGGCCCTGGGAACCGCCCCCGTGTTCATCACTGTGCCCGATGGGCGACACTGGTGGGCGGCCGATAGCCGTGGCCGGATGATGCGCCTAGCATCAGCCTGACCGAAACCGAAGCACCCCGAGGACCCCACGTGCGCTTTCGTCTGACCCCCAGGGAGACGAGCTTCTACGACATGTTCGCCGCCTCCGCGGACAACATCGTCACGGGCTCGAAGCTCCTGATGGAACTGCTCGGGGCGGACACTCCCGCCCGGGCCGAGATCGCAGAGCGTATGCGGGCAGCGGAACACGCAGGTGACGATGCCACGCACGCGATCTTCCACCAGCTGAACTCCTCCTTCATCACGCCGTTCGACCGCGAGGACATCTACTCCCTCGCCTCGTCGCTCGACGACATCATGGACTTCATGGAGGAGGCCGTCGACCTGGTCGTCCTCTACAACGTCGAGGAACTGCCCAAGGGCGTCGACCAGCAGATCGAGGTCCTGGCGCGCGCGGCCGAGCTCACGGCCGAGGCGATGCCGCACCTGCGGACGATGGACAACCTCACCGAGTACTGGATCGAGGTCAACCGGCTGGAGAACCAGGCCGACCAGATCCACCGCAAGCTGCTGGCGCACCTCTTCAACGGCAAGTACGACGCCATGGACGTGCTGAAGCTCAAGCAGATCGTGGACGTGCTGGAGGAAGCGGCGGACGCGTTCGAGCACGTGGCGAACACGGTGGAGACCATCGCCGTCAAGGAGTCCTGAGCCCTTCATGGACACCTTTGCTCTGGTCGTGACCATCGCGGTCGCGCTCTTCTTCACGTACACCAACGGTTTTCACGACTCGGCGAACGCGATCGCCACGTCCGTCTCGACGCGGGCGCTGACGCCGAAGGCCGCGCTGGCCATGGCCGCGGTGATGAACCTCGCCGGTGCCTTCATGGGCTCCGGGGTCGCCAAGACCGTCAGCGAGGGGCTGATCCAGACACCGACCGGGTCGAAGGGGATGGGCATCCTCTTCGCCGCGCTGGTGGGCGCGATCGTCTGGAACCTCGTCACCTGGTACTTCGGGCTGCCGTCCTCCTCCTCGCACGCGCTGTTCGGCGGCATGGTCGGTGCGGCGCTGGCCGGGGGGACGACGGTCTACTGGAGCGGGGTGCTGGAGAAGGTCGTCATCCCGATGTTCGTGTCCCCGGTGGTCGGCATGCTGGCCGGCTACCTCGTGATGACCGCGATCCTGTGGATATTCAGGAAGGCCAACCCGCACAAGGCCAAGCGGGGGTTCCGCATCGCGCAGACCGTCTCGGCGGCCGGCATGGCGCTGGGGCACGGTCTGCAGGACGCGCAGAAGACGATGGGCATCGTGGTGATGGCGCTCGTCATCGCCGATGTCGAGGACTACGGCGATCCGATTCCGGTGTGGGTCAAGATCGCCTGTGCGGTGATGCTGTCGCTGGGGACGTACGCCGGTGGCTGGCGGATCATGCGGACCCTGGGGCGGAAGATCATCGAGCTGGACCCGCCGCAGGGCTTCGCGGCGGAGACGACCGGGGCGGCGATCATGTTCACCACGGCGTTCCTGTTCAAGGCGCCGATCTCCACGACCCATGTGATCACCTCGGCGATCATGGGCGTCGGGGCGACGAAGCGGGTGAACGCCGTGCGCTGGGGTGTCGCCAAGAACATCATTCTCGGCTGGTTCATCACGATGCCGGCTGCGGCGGCGGTGGCCGCGGCTTCCTACGGGCTCGTGAGTCTGGCGTTTCTGTAGCCCGTACTCGGCATCGGGGCTGAACGCGGGGTGTCGCGCAGCTCGGCGTGACGAGGTGGCGCTTGTGTGGGGTCGGCAGCTGCCCAGCGGCACGCATGCCCGCAGCCGAGTGAGCGAAAAGGCCCGCCCCTGGGAGAGGGGCGGGCCCTTTTTCGGCCTCGCGGTGGCACCGCCATGCAGCACCGCGAGGGGTCTCGGCGGGGGGTGACTCAGCCGAAGCGGCCGGAGATGTAGTCCTCCGTGGCCTGGACCGACGGGTTGGAGAAGATGCGCTCCGTGTCGTCGATCTCGATGAGCTTGCCGGGCTGGCCGACCGCCGACAGGTTGAAGAAGGCCGTGCGGTCGGAGACGCGCGCCGCCTGCTGCATGTTGTGCGTCACGATCACGATCGTGAAGCGCTCCTTCAGCTCACCGATCAGATCCTCGATCGCGAGGGTGGAGATCGGGTCGAGCGCCGAGCAGGGCTCGTCCATGAGCAGGACGTTCGGCTCGACCGCGATCGCCCGCGCGATGCACAGACGCTGCTGCTGACCGCCGGACAGGCCCGAGCCGGGCTTGTTCAGACGGTCCTTGACCTCGTTCCAGAGGTTCGCGCCCTTGAGCGACTTCTCGACGATGTCGCTCAGCTCGTTCTTCTTGTAGTTGCCGTTCAGGCGCAGTCCCGCCGCCACGTTGTCGAAGATCGACATCGTGGGGAAGGGGTTCGGGCGCTGGAACACCATGCCGACCTCGCGGCGGACCGACACCGGGTCGATGCCCGACCCGTAGAGGTCCTCGTCGTCGAGGAGCACCTTGCCCTCGACCCGGCCGCCGGACGTCACCTCGTGCATACGGTTCAGCGTGCGCAGGAACGTCGACTTGCCGCAGCCGGACGGGCCGATGAACGCCGTCACCGAGCGGGGCTCGACGGTCATCGAGATGTCCTCGATCGCCTTGTGGGAGCCGTAGTAGGCGGTCAGTCCGCTTACGTCGATTCGCTTGGCCATGATTGCTTCACTTCCAGACAGTCGGATCAGTCGCTGTGGCCGCCGTCAGCGACCGGTCTGCGGGGCCTTCCAGCGGGCGATACCGCGGGCCACCAGGTTGAGGATCATCACGAAGGCGATCAGGGTGAGCGACGCCGCCCAGGCGCGGTCGTACGCCGTGACCTCGCCCGATCCGTACTGCTGGTAGATGTACAGCGGGAGCGACGCCTGGGCACCCTCGAAGGGGTTGGCGTTGATGAACTTGCTGCCGAACACCAGCAGCAGCACGGGCGCGGTCTCACCGGCGATGCGGGCGATGGACAGCATGATGCCGGTGGTGATGCCGCCGAGCGAGGTCGGCAGGACCACCTTCAGGATGGTGCGCCACTTGGGCACGCCGAGCGCCAGAGAGGCTTCGCGCAGCTCGTTCGGGACGAGCTTGAGCATCTCCTCCGTGGAGCGGACGACGACCGGCATCATCAGGATCGCGAGGGCGAGTGACCCGGCGAAGCCGAAGGGCTCCAGATCGAACATCAGCATGAGGCTGAGGATGAACAGGCCGGCGACGATCGACGGGATGCCCGTCATGACGTCGACGAAGAAGGTGACCGCTCGGGCGAGGTTGCCGCGCCCGTACTCCACCAGATAGATCGCGGTGAGCACACCGACCGGCGCGGCGATCAGCGTGGCGAGGCCGACCTGCTCCAGCGTGCCGAGGATGGCGTGGTAGATGCCGCCGCCCGTCTCCGAGTCGGCGACCACGCCCATGGAGTGCGTCAGGAAGTAGAGGTCGAAGACCTTCACGCCGCGCTTGACGGTCGACCACACCAGCGAGGCCAGCGGCACCACGGCGAGCAGGAACGCTACCCACACCAGCGAGGTGACCACACGGTCCTTGGCCTGGCGGCGGTTCTCGACCCGGGCCGCGATGACATACGTACCGAGGACGTGCAGGATCGCGGCGATCAGCGCCCACTGGACGCTGCTGTGCAGGCCGGCGGCGGCGCTGATGCCGAGTCCGAGGGCGACGGATCCGGCGGCGATGGCCCACGGAGCCCACTTGGGCAGGTGGCCGCCGCGCAGTGTGCTGGGGCGCTTGGCGGTGACGGAGGGTGTGGTGCTCATGCGTTGGCCCCCGAGTACTCCTTGCGGCGGGCGATGATCGCGCGGGCCGCGCCGTTGACCAGCAGGGTGATGACGAACAGGACCAGACCGGAGGCGATCAGCGCGTCACGGCCGAACTCGGTGGCCTCGCTGAACTTGCTGGCGATGTTCTGGGCGAAGGTGCCGCCGCCCGGGTCGAGCAGGCTGGTGTGGATCAGGAAGTCCGGCGAGAGCACGGTGGCGACGGCCATCGTCTCGCCGAGGGCGCGGCCGAGGCCGAGCATCGAGGCCGAGATGACGCCGGAGCGGCCGAAGGGGATGACCGCCATGCGGATCACTTCCCAGCGGGTGGCACCGAGCGCCAGGGCGGCCTCCTCGTGCGTCTGCGGGACCTGGCGGAAGACCTCGCGGCTCACGTTGGTGATGATCGGCAGGATCATGATCGCGAGCAGGATGCCCACGGTGAGCATGGATCGCGCGGCGCCGCCCTGCCAGGCGAAGACGCCGGTCCAGCCGAGGTAGTCGTTCAGCCAGCCGAAGAGGCCGTTCATGTGCGGGACGAGGACCAGTGCGCCCCACAGGCCGTAGACGATGGACGGCACGGCGGCCAGCAGGTCGATCACATAGGCGATGGGGCCGCGCAGCCGGCGCGGGGCGTAGTGCGTGAGGAACAGCGCGATGGCGACCGAGACCGGGACCGCGATGAGCATGGCGATGATCGAGGAGACGATCGTGCCGTAGGCCAGGACCGCGATGCCGAAGACCGGCGGGTTGACGCCGGTGTTCCATTCGAAGGTCGTCAGGAAGTTGCCGTCGTCCTTGCTGATGGCGAGGACGGCGCGGTAGGTGAGGAAGCCCGCGATCGCGGCCATGATCACCAGCAGCAGAATGCCCGAGCCACGGGACAGACCGAGGAAGATCCGGTCTCCGGGCCGGGTGGCGCCACGGGCCGCGCGCTTCCGCTCGGCGGTGGGCGGCTGCGTGGGGGGAGGTGCGTCAGCTATCTGTGTTGTGTCCATCGGGTTCTCCGGTCTGCGGAACCGCACGTGCTGTGCGGCCCTTGGCGGCGGTGCACCGGACGGTGCGGTCCGGTCCCGCTGGGGACCGGACCGCACTCAGGTCAGCTCAGGCTCTCGACGGTCGTGCGAACCTTGGTGATGATCTCGTCGGGCATGGGCGCGTAGTCGTTCTCGGCGAGGATCTTCTGGCCGTCCTCCGAGGCCGCGTAGCGCAGGAACGCCTTGACCGCGGGCAGGGTCTCGGACTTGTTGCCCTTGTCGCAGACGATCTCGTACGTCACCAGGACCATCGGGTAGGCGCCGTCGGCCTTGGTCGCGTAGTTCAGCTCCAGCGCGAGGTCCTTGCCGGTGCCGACGACCTTGGCCTCGGCGATCGCCTTGGTGGCGTTGTCGACGGTCGCCTCGACCGGCTCGTCCGCGCCGGTGTCGATGGCGACGGTCTTGATGCCGTCCTTGGCGTACGACAGCTCGAAGTAGCCGATCGCGCCGGCGGTCTGCTTGACCTGCGCGGCGACACCGGAGGACTGCGGAGCGGACTGGCCGCCCTTGGCCTGCCAGGCCTTGCCGCCCTCGTAGGGGAAGTCCTTCTTGGCGGTGGCGATCAGGTACTTGGTGAAGTTGTCCGTGGTGCCGGACTCGTCCGAGCGGTGGAACGCCTGGATCTTGAGGTTGGGCAGCTTCGCGTCGGGGTTCAGCTTCGCGATCGCCGGGTCGTTCCAGTTGGTGATCTTGCTGTCGAAGATCTTGGCGATCGTCGCCGAGTCCAGGACGAGCTTGTCGACGCCGGGGACGTTGTAGCCGACGGCGATCGGGCCGCCGACCATCGGCAGGTCGATGCCCTGGCCGCCGGAGCAGATCTTCTTGGTGGCCGCGACCTCGTCGGGCTTCAGCGCCGAGTCCGAACCGGCCCACGGGACCTGGCCCTGCGTGAACGCGGTGACACCGGCACCGGAACCGCCGGCCTTGTAGTTGATCTCCACCTGGCAGGCCGCCGAGAACTGCTTCACCCAGGCGTCGACCGCGTTCTTCTGCGCGGAGGAGCCGTCGGCGAGGACCTGGCCGGAGGCGTCGTCACACTTGATGTTGCTCTGCGCGGCGGCGTTGGAGGAGCCTTCGCCCGGGTTGCCGGTCTCGTCGGAGCCGCACGCCGTGAGGGCCAGGGCGCCGGAGACGGCGAGAGCACCGAGAGCGAGGGCCCGCCGGTTCATGCGCTGAAGCTTCACTTGAGTTCCTTCCAGGAGCCGCCGTCCTGATCGGCGGCGTGCGAAGTCTGAGTGATGCGGACGCGGTCGCACTCGGGAGGCGCGGCTCGCGTCGGTAAGGCTGAAATTAGGCAGGACAGGTGAAGCCGCCAATGGCCGCACGTGAACGAGGGGTGAACCCCTGCCTAAGGCCTGGTTAGGTCACGGAATGCTCACGGGGAGAGCACGTCGGCATTCCGCTTTCGGACGGAACGGGACCGTCCGGTCAGCCGGCCGTCCGGGGCAGGTGCAGAACGGTGAGCAGCTCGTCCACCAGGGGCCGGTCGTGGGGCTGGGTGAGACGGTCCCGGGCGGCGGCCGGGGCGAGCCACAGGAGCCGGTCCACCTCGTCCGTCGGGGAGAACGCGCAGGTCATGGCCTCGGCCGCCCAGTAGCGGACCGTCTTGGGGCGGCCGCCCGCCGTATAGCGGTGGGTGGACAGCTCGGGGCCGGGCACGGCCCGGCAGCCCGTCTCCTCCGCCACCTCGCGCAGCGCGCCGGCGAGTGCCTCCTCGCCGCGCTTCAGCTTCCCCTTCGGCCACGACCAGTCGTCGTATTTCGGCCGGTGAACGAGGCAGAGTTCCGGCTCGCCGGTGGCGGGGGAGCGGCGCCACAGGACGCAGCCCGCCGCCTGAACGGTGGTGTCCTCGGGGGTGCTCACCGGTCTCACCGCCTCCTGGTGCCGGGTCCGGTCATGACGCGCCGACGGTCTCCTTCTGCCAGGCCTGCTGGAACGCGAAACGCGCCGCCTCCACCTCGTGCCGCTGGTCGGCGTGGAGCACGCCGAGGGCGTAGGCCGTGGCCGGGGCGATGCGCGGGGTGCGGGCCGCCTGGGCCGCCGCCGCCGACGCCTCCGAGGCGTCGCGGTGCCGGTTCAGGGCCTGGCCGGCGGCGAGCAGCCGCAGGTCGACCACGGCGTTGCCCTTGGGGCCGCTGACGGCCTCGCGGGCGTAGCGGTGCAGGCGCAGCAGCAGGCGGACCTGGTGCCACGGGGCGTCCTGGGGGTGCGGGACGGTGTCCGGGGACAGGCCGTGGACGAGGGCCGCGGAGTTGTACGGGTGCCCCGCGACGACGAGGGGGAGGGCGGTCACCGCGTCGGCGAGCCGGTCCTGGGCGGCGGTGGCGAGGGGACGCAGGTCGGTGGTGCCGGCGGTCTTGGCGAGCGGGACCTCGCTGGCCAGCACCGCGACCTTGTCCGCGATGGCGTGGAAGCGGCTGCTGCCCAGGGCCTGCAGGGCCGTGGAGTGGGCCCGGGTGCGGGCCAGCGTCAGCTGCCGGTCGAGCAGGGCGCCCGCCTTGGCCGCTCCCACGGTCAGGTTGCCGCGTTCCGGTGCCGCGGCCGGGGGATTGCGCGGCCCGGCGTCGCGGGCTGCCGCCCTCTGCGGGAAGGGCGCCGCCCCGGCGGTACGACTGCCCGCGGCCGGGTCGGCAAGGGCGAACGCGGCCGGGTCGGCATGGGCGAACGCGGCGGGGTCGGTATGGGTGC
>NZ_POUC01000335.1 GCF_002891435.1 Streptomyces cahuitamycinicus | reverse complement strand
CCGGCTCCGGCGCAGGCCCCGGCCGCTCCGGCCGCCGCCCAGCCGGCCGACGACGGCGCCTACGTCACCCCGCTGGTGCGCAAGCTCGCCGCCGAGAACGGCGTCGACCTGGCCGGCGTCAAGGGCACCGGCGTCGGTGGCCGGATCCGCAAGCAGGACGTCATCGCCGCCGCCGAGGCCGCGAAGGCCGCCACCGCTGCTCCGGCTCCGGCCGCCGCCGCCCCGTCGGCCGCCAAGAAGGCCCCGGTGCTGGAGGCGTCCCCGCTGCGTGGCCAGACCATCAAGATGCCGCGGATCCGCAAGGTCATCGGCGACAACATGGTCAAGGCGCTGCACGAGCAGGCGCAGCTGTCCTCGGTCGTCGAGGTCGACGTCACGCGTCTGATGAAGCTGCGCGCCCGTGCCAAGGACGCGTTCGCGTCGCGTGAGGGCGTCAAGCTCTCCCCGATGCCGTTCTTCGTCAAGGCCGCGGCCCAGGCGCTGAAGGCGCACGCGCCGATCAACGCCAAGATCAACGAGGCCGAGGGGACCATCACCTACTTCGACACCGAGAACGTCGGTATCGCGGTGGACTCCGAGAAGGGCCTGATGACCCCGGTCATCAAGAACGCCGGTGACCTCAACCTCGCCGGCATCGCCAAGGCCACGGCCGACCTGGCGGGCAAGGTCCGCGCCAACAAGATCACCCCGGACGAGCTGTCCGGCGCGACCTTCACCATCTCCAACACCGGGTCGCGCGGCGCGCTCTTCGACACGATCATCGTGCCGCCGGGCCAGGTCGCGATCCTCGGCATCGGTGCGACGGTCAAGCGTCCGGCCGTCATCGAGACGGAGGACGGCCCGGTCATCGGCGTCCGCGACATGACGTACCTGACCCTGTCCTACGACCACCGCCTGGTGGACGGCGCCGACGCCGCCCGTTACCTGACGGCGGTCAAGGCGATCCTGGAAGCGGGCGAGTTCGAGGTCGAGCTCGGCCTCTGACCTCGGCTTCCACGGCTGATCGGTGCCCCGTCCGGTTCTTCCGGGCGGGGCACCGTCGTACCCAGGGGCGCGGGGCTGTATCGATGTGCGGCTCCGCCGCGTGGGCGCGACCGGCCACGACGGCGCCGCAGCCCACAACCACCCCACACCCCCGTGTAAGTCTCGTCTCACCTGCGCCAGAGCGCCCCCAGCCGCCTCACCCGCGGAGCGAACCGGCCGTATTGTCTAAACGTCAATCCCGTCTAAGGAGCTTTCATGACCGCGCCCGTCATCCACTCGCTCCGCGAGCAGATCCGCGAGCACATCCTGGAGGGGATCATCAGCGGACGCTGGCAGCCGGGCGAGCGGATCGTGGAGCGCCGGATCGCCACCGAGCTGGAGGTCAGCCAGACCCCGGTCCGCGAGGCCCTGCGCGAGCTGGAGTCTCTGCGCCTGATCGAGTCCGCTCCGAACAAAGGCGTGCGCGTCCGCAATCTCACGGCCGCCGACCTGGAGGAGAGCTACCCGGTCCGGGCCGGTCTGGAGGCCATCGCCGCGGAGCTGGCCGCCCAGGGCCTCGCGGAGGACTGCTCGGCACTGGAACCCCACGTCATCGCCCTGTACGAGGCCGACCGCAGCTCCGACGGCACGGCGCAGGTCCGTCACACCGTCGCCTTCCACCGCGAACTCGTGCGCGCCGCGGGCAATTCCGTCCTGCTGCACACCTGGGAAGGCCTCGGTATCGAGGTGTTCACGGCCCTGTCGATCCGCTGGCTGGGCACCCGGCAGCAGTCGTACGCCGAGGAGCACGAGGAGCTCGTCGCCGCGTTCAAGCGCCGCGACCCCCGCATCGCCGAACTCGTGAAGGCCCACGTCCTGGGCTGCGCGCCCCGGGCGTGACACCCGAGCACACCCGCGCTCATACGCCTCCGACCTGCGGAAACCGCTCATCAGCCAGTCACCGCGTGCCATCGCCGGAGGCACCCCGTGCCTACTTTCTCGTGATCAAGAGGTTTTGCCGCTCAACCCTTTGATCGATCATCGATCAGCGGGTTACAGTCGCCGACGGGCTTGCCACCCAAGCCCCAGCCCTGTCCTGCCAAAGACAAAGGGCACCCCCGATCCCCTTACGTGAGGGAACCCCCTTCGACTGAGGAAGGCGGCGACATGACCGACCCCAACGCCATCCAGCCGAGCGCGCTCGACCAGCTCCCCGACCGGGACCCGGAGGAGACCGCCGAATGGCAGGCCTCGCTGGACGCGGTCGCCAAGGCGGCCGGGCCGCACCGTGCCGCGTACCTGATGCGCCGCACGCTGGAGCGCGCCGAGGGCGCCGGCATCGCGCTGCCGAAGCTCCTGGAGACGGACTACGTCAACTCCATCCCCACCGCCGCCGAGCCGGCCGTGCCCGGTGACGAGGCGATGGAGCAGCGGATCACCGCGTGGAACCGCTGGAACGCGGCCGCGATGGTCACCCGGGGCAGCAAGTACGGCGTCGGCGGCCACATCGCCACCTTCGCCTCCGCCGCCTGGCTGTACGAGACCGGCTTCAACCACTTCTTCAAGGGCAAGGAGGCCGACGGCTCCGGCGACCAGCTCTACATCCAGGGCCACGCCTCCCCCGGCATCTACGCCCGCGCGTTCCTCGACGGCCGTCTGAACGAGGAGCAGCTCGACAACTTCCGCCGCGAGTCGGGCGGCAACGGCCTGCCCTCGTACCCGCACCCGCGCCGCCTGCCCTGGCTGTGGGAGTTCCCGACCGTCTCCATGGGTCTGGGCCCGCTCTCCGCCATCTACCAGGCGCGCTTCAACCGCTACCTCACCAACCGCGCCATCAAGGACACCTCCGCCTCGCACGTGTGGGCGTTCCTCGGCGACGGCGAGATGGACGAGCCCGAGTCGACGGCGGCCCTGGCGCTGGCGGCCCGTGAGGAGCTGGACAACCTCACGTTCGTCATCAACTGCAACCTGCAGCGCCTCGACGGCCCGGTCCGCGCCAACTTCAAGATCGTGCAGGAGCTGGAGGCCCAGTTCCGCGGCGCCGGCTGGAACGTGATCAAGACGCTGTGGGGCACGGCCTGGGACGAGCTGTTCCGGCTCGACACCACGGGCGCGCTCGTACGCCGTCTGCGTCAGGTACCGGACGCGCAGATCCAGACGTACCAGACCCGCGACGCGGCCTACATCCGCCAGGACTTCTTCGGCGGCGACCCGGCGCTCGTGGAGATGGCGAAGCTGCTGAGCGACGACAAGATTTTGGAGTGCTTCCACCTCTCGCGCGGTGGTCACGAGTCGCGCAAGGTGTTCGCCGCGTACAAGGCGGCCGTCGAGCACAAGGGCGCGCCGACCGTGATCCTGGCCCAGACGGTCAAGGGCCACACCCTGGGCGAGGGCTTCGCGTCGAAGAACGCCAACCACCAGATGAAGAAACTCTCGGTGGACGAGTTCAAGAACATGCGCGACCTGCTCGAGCTGCCGATCAAGGACAGCGACTTCGTCGACGGCGTGGTCCCCTACGGCCACCCGGGCGCCGACTCCCCCGAGGTCCGCTACCTCCAGGAGCGGCGTGCCGCCCTCGGCGGTCCGGCCCCGGCCCGCCGCGTGCACCCGGTCGCGCCGCTGCCCGCCCCGGCCCAGAAGGCGTTCACCTCCTTCGACAAGGGCTCGGGTTCGCAGAACGTGGCCACCACCATGGCGTTCGTCCGCCTGGTGAAGGACCTGGTCCGCGACAAGGAGACCGGCAAGCGCTGGGTGCCGATCGTCCCGGACGAGGCGCGCACCTTCGGTATGGAGAGCCTCTTCCCGTCCCTGGGCATCTACTCGCCCAAGGGCCAGACGTACGAGCCGGTCGACCGCGACCAGCTGATGTACTACAAGGAGGCCAAGAACGGTCAGATCCTCAACGAGGGGATCACCGAGGCCGGTTCGATGGCCGACTTCATCGCCGCTTCGACGTCGTACGCGACGCACGGCGAGGCGATGATCCCGTTCTACATCTTCTACTCGATGTTCGGCTGGCAGCGTACGGCCGACCAGATGTGGCAGCTCGGCGACCAGCTCGGCCGCGGCTTCCTCGTCGGCGCCACGGCCGGCCGTACGACGCTGACGGGCGAGGGCCTGCAGCACGCCGACGGCCACTCCCCCGTGATCGCGGCGACGAACCCGGCGGCGCTGTCGTACGACCCGGCGTTCGCCTATGAGGTCGCGGTGATCGTCAAGGACGGTCTGCGCCGCATGTACGGCGATGCGGCTCCGGGCGAGGACCAGAACGTCTTCTACTACCTGACCGTCTACAACGAGCCGATGCCGCAGCCGGCGAAGCCGTCCGTCGACGCGATCGACGAGGGCATCGTCAAGGGCCTGTACCGCTTCAACACGGCGGAGTCGGCGGGCATCACGCCTGAGGCCAACGCCCCGCGGATCCAGCTGCTCGGCTCCGGTACGGCGATCCACTGGGCGCTCAAGGCGCAGGCGCTGCTCGCCGAGGAGTGGGGCGTGGCGGCCGACGTGTGGTCGGCGACGTCCTGGAGCGAGCTGCGCCGGGACGCGCTGGAGGCGGACGAGGCCGGCTTGCGCGGCGAGGAGCGGGTGCCGTTCGTGCGGCAGGCGCTCCAGGGGGCCGAGGGCCCGGTGCTGGCGGTCTCCGACTACATGCGCCAGGTCCCGGACCAGATCGCGCAGTGGGTCGAGCAGGACTGGTCCTCGCTGGGCGCCGACGGCTTCGGCCTGTCGGACACCCGTGAGGCGGCCCGCCGCCACTTCGGGGTCGACGCCGAGTCGATCGTCGTCGCGGCCCTGGCCCAGCTTGCCAAGCGCGGCGAGGTCAAGGCGACGGCCGTGAAGGAAGCGCGCGCGAAGTACGGTCTGTAGGGACGACGAAGCGGTCGCCGGCCTCCCGTGATCCGGGAGGCGGCGGCCGCTTCCGTGGTACCGCCGGGACGCTACTCGGCGTGCGGGAGCGTCGCCTCCTCGGTGGTCGGTCCCGGGTCAGGGTGGCGGCGGAGCTGGACGATGGCCAGTCCCAGGCCGCCCCAGACGATGAGGATCGCGATGATCATCATGATGATGGCGCCGCCGGACATCAGCGGTCCCCCTTTCCGTGCCGCTTGCCCTTTCGGTTGCCCTCGGCCTCCTCGAGGGACTCCATGTCCAGGTCGCTCAGCCCGCCCTCGGACGCCTTCCACGGGATGAGGGAGAGCAGCACGCCGACCACCAGCGCGGCGATCGCCACGCTCCAGCCCGCTCCCAGCAGGAAGCCGGTGGGGTAGTCCTCGTAGTTCTCGTCGAACTCCGAGCGCAGGCTGTCGATCATCATCCAGCCCAGCACCACGGGGGTGACGATGCCGAGGCAGATCCGCCACCAGAGGCCGAGCCGCATGGCGGAGGTGGCGTCGGCGTCCCGTTGCAGTTCGGGCAGCTTGCGCATGAACCAGGCCACCGCGATCACACCGACCAGCGCGGCCATCGCGATGCCGTACTGGTTGATGAAGTGGTCGGAGGCGTCGAGCAGGTAGACGCCCTCGTTGGTCGGGAACAGCAGGATGGAGGCCACCGCCACGGCGCCGCCCACGCCGAACACGGCGGGGATGCGGCGCATGCCGGTGCGGTCCTGCACGGCGGAGACCACCACCTGGACGATCGAGATCAGCGAGGACAGACCCGCGATCACCAGGGACACGAAGAACAGCACGCCGAAGGCGCCGCCCAGCCACATCTCGGAGATGATCGTCGGGAAGGCGACGAACGCCAGCCCGAGCCCCGCGGTCGCCACCTCACCGACGGGCACCCCAGCGGCCTGCGCCATGAAGCCCAGCGTGGCGAACACGCCGATGCCGGCGAGGATCTCGAAGGAACTGTTGGCGAACCCTGCGACCAGGGCGGAGCCGGTGAGATCTGCGCGGCGCCGCAGGTAGGACGCGTAGGTGATCATGATGCCGAAGCCGATCGACAGCGAGAAGAAGATCTGGCCGTAGGCGGCCACCCAGACGCTGCCGTTGGTCAGCTCCGACCAGTCGGGCCGGAAGAAGGCGTCCAGCCCCTGCGCCGCACCGTCCAGGGTGAGGGCCCGGATCACCAGGGCGACGAAGAAGACCACCAGCAGCGGGATGAAGATCTTGTTGGCCGTCTCGATGCCGCGGCGGATGCCGAACGCCAGAATGCCCAGCACCACCACCCAGACGGCGATGAGCGGCCACAGCACCCCCGAGACGTAGCCGGAGACGAAGCCCGGCTCCTCGGACGCCTTGAGGAAGGTGCCGAAGAGGAAGCCCTCCGGGTCGTCGCCCCAGGCCTGGTCGGCGGAGAAACCGATGTAACGGACCGCCCAGGCGATGATGACCGCGTAGTACGTGGCGATCACGAAGGAGATCACCACCTGCCACCACCCGATCGCCTCCGCCGGGCGGGCCATCTGCCGCAACGCCGCCGGGGGCGAGGTCCGGTATCTGCGCCCGATCGCGTATTCCATGATGAGCAGCGGGATACCGGCGGTGAGCAGGGCGATGAGATAGGGGAAGAGGAAGGCGCCGCCACCGTTCTCGTAGGCGACTGCCGGAAAGCGCCAGATGTTGCCGAGCCCGATGGCGGAGCCGATCGCCGCCAGCAGGAATCCCGTGCGTGTGGCCCATTGTTCGCGAGGCTGTTTCGCCATGTGTGTCCTCGTCGAGGGACGTCCCGGTGATCCATCGAACATCTGCATCCGTGAACTCCGACCGACGCTAACAGCGGTGACGGCGTGATGACACAGTGTGTACGGCCAGGCAGGTGGCGCGCCCGGCACAATGGCAGCCATGCGTGCTGCCCGGCTGATCAAGATGGTGCTGCTGCTCCAGTCCCGGCCGTCCATGACCGCCGCCGAACTGGCCCGTGAGCTGGAGGTGTCGGAGCGGACGGTCACCCGGGACGCGCAGGCGCTGTCGGAGGCGGGCGTGCCGGTGTACGCGGACCGGGGCAGGGCCGGTGGCTACCGGCTGGTCGGCGGTTACCGGACGCGGCTGACCGGGCTGCACCGCGGCGAGGCCGAGGCGCTGTTCCTGTCCGGGGTGCCGGGGGCGCTGCGCGAGATGGGGCTGGAGGACGCGGCCTCGGCGGCTCAGCTGAAGGTGTCGGCGGCGCTGCTGCCGTCCCTCAGGGACGCTTCCAGGACGGCCGCCCAGCGGTTCCACCTGGACGCGCCGAACTGGTTCAAGGAGCCGAAGACGCCGGAGCTGCTGCCCGCGGTCGCCGACGCGGTGTGGGACGACCGGCGGATCAGTGCCCGCTACCGGCGCGGGGAGGGCGAGGTCGTCCGGGAGCTCGAGCCGTACGGGCTCGTGCTGAAGGCGGGCGTCTGGTACCTGTGCGCGCGGGTGGCCCGGGGCGGGTCCTTCCGGGTGTACCGGATCGACCGGTTCACGGCGGTGGACGCGGACGGTGAGCGCTTCGAGCGGGAGCCGGACTTCGACCTGCCCGCGTTCTGGGAGGAGCGGGCGGAGCAGTTCGCGCGGTCCATCCTGCGGGCCCGGGTGGTGGTGCGGCTGTCCCCCGCCGGTGTGCGCGCACTGCCGTACGCCCTGGATGCGCTGACCGCCCGGGAGGCCCTGGCGGACGCGGGCGCCCCGGACGAGGGCGGCTGGGTGACGGTGGACCTCCCGGTGGAGTCCGAGGAGGTCGCCCACACCCAGCTGGCGGCACTGGGCCCGGAGGCGGAGGTGCTGGAGCCCGCGAGTCTGCGCGAGCGGTTCGCCGCCGACGCGGCGCGGCTGGCCCGGCTCTACCGGCCCGAGTCCGGCGCATAACGATCCCGCGCACTCCGGGTGCGCCCCTGTGCCCCAGGGCCGATGCTGGACCCGTGATGGACGAGACGGAGTTCTGGGAGCTGGTGGACGACACCCGGGAGGCCGCCGAGGGCGACCCGGAGGAGCAGGCCGACCTGCTCGTGGAGCGGCTCACGCAGAAGGACCCGGACTCGGTCCTGGACTTCGCCCGGCACTTCGAGTCCCGCTACAACCGTGCCTACCGCTGGGACCTGTGGGGCGCCGCCTGGGTGCTGCTCGACGGGGCGAGCGACGACGCCTTCGACTTCTTCCGGTGCTGGCTGATCGGCCAGGGCCGCCATGTCTTCGAGGGCGCCGTGCACGATCCGGACTCCCTCGCCGAGCTGCTGGACGACTTCGACGAGGAGATCGACGGCGACGGCGAGGAGCTCGGCTACGCGGCGGACGAGGCCTACGAACAGCTCACCGGGGTGGTCGCCCCCGATCTGGGGATCGCTCCTGCGCCCCCCGAGCCGGAGGGCACACCGCTCGACTTCGAGAACGAGGGGCTGCTCGCCGAGCGCTATCCCCGGCTGTGGGAGCGCTTCAGGGGCTGATGATCAGGCGATCCGCCGGCTGCTGGTGCCGGAGGTGACGTAGGCGTGTGTCCGCTCGGCCTGCACCGCGTGGGCAGGGGGCCGGATCTCAGGGCGCCGCGCGTTCGCCGTGGTCTCGCTGGGGACCGTCCGGCCGGCCCTGGAGACGGGCCGCGAGCTGTCTGATCTCGGGCAGGCGGGCGTGCAGGGCGGCGCCCGGGCAGCTGGTCATGTAGCCGTCGTTGTGGCCTGCGAGGGCGGGCAGTTGCGCGGTGGAGCCGGCCGCGTACCGGCTCAGGCCGTTGCTGGAGACGAGGCGGACGTCCGCGCGCGGGTCGGTGCCGGTCAGGCCCAGCTTCCAGGCGGACAGCGCGGCGATCGCACGGATCAGGGGCCGCGGGACGGGCATGCCCTCGGTGAAGGTGCCGAGGGCGGCGATGCCCGCGGTGCGGTGGTTGAAGCCCTGGGTGTGGGCGCCGGTGACGGCGCGCTCCACGCCCCCGGCGCGGCCTTCGTAGATGGTGCCGCAGCGGTCGACGACGAAGTTGTAGCCGATGTCGTCCCAGTCGCGGGTGCCGGTCTGGCCGGTGTAGAGGTCCCGGATGATGCGGGGCGCGTCGGCGCAGTCGTAGCCGTTGGGCGAGTCGGTGTGGTGGACGAAGACGGCGGCGACCCGGTCGTCGTAGCGCGGGCGGGGCTGTGCGCGGGCGGCGTCACCCAGCCAGTGCGCTCTCGGCACGACGGTGGGGCGCGGGGCGCTGTGGGGCGTGGCTTCGGAG
>NZ_POUC01000334.1 GCF_002891435.1 Streptomyces cahuitamycinicus | reverse complement strand
TCAGCCGATGTGGTGACGCGGCGTCCCGGGCCGCGCGGCGTGATCGCCAGGGTCGGCGCAGCCGCCCGGCCGCGATGCCGGCCGCAACACCGCCCTGAGCGACGACAGCCCGCTCACGGACGACCGGCCGGGCCCTCACCGGGCGCCGGTGGCGGCGTACCTTCACGGCTGAGCGACGTCGCGGGAACCCGGAGGCTCTCCCGAACGTCAACTCTTTGCCCGCCAAGGGCCGAACGGTCGGACCGACCAGCCGGAGAGGGGAATCGCCGTGGACGAGGCGACGTCGCAGCAGGGGAGCGAGGCGGAGGGCGCCGCCCGCCGGGCCCGCTTCGGGGCACTGCCGGAGCCGGTGCGCGTGGAGGACATGGTCGAGGAGCGGGCGGCGAGCGTGCCCGACCCCGCGCGCACCGCCTACAACCAGGACGAATGGCTCGTGCGCTACTGCCTGTGAGGCGCCCTGGCGCCAGGCTGCGCGACCCGGACGGGCATGGTGAAAGGGCCCGTCAGGCGCGGCTCTCCGCGCCCAGGCCGCGTAGCCAGCGCACGACGTCGCCGGCGTCCTGGGCGCGGGCGACGTCCAGCGGAGTCATGCCGTCGTAGCCGCACCAGTCGGGGTCGGCGCCCTGCTGGTGGAGGTACTGCGCGGTGAGCAGGTGGCCGCCCTGGCAGGCGCCCCAGAAGGCGCTGGTGATCTCGTCCGGTGACGGCGCCTCGTCCGCCTCGACGCAGGCCCGGACCCGGTCGAGCAGACCGAGCGTGGCGGCGTCCTGGAGGGTGACGCGGGCTCCGTGCTCGACGAGCCGGTGGGCGGCGCGCCACTGGCCGAATCCCCGGGCGTCGGCGAGCGGCGTGCCGCCGCCGATCACCGCCCCGGGTGCCTCGATGTCGGCCCCGGCCGCGATGAGCGCGTCCAGGAGGGGCACGTCGTTGCTGCTGGCGGCCCAGTGCAGGGGCGTCTCCGCGTGCGCACCTTCGAAGCGGGCCCGCGGGTCGGCCCCGGCCGCGACCAGGACCGCGACCACCTCGGGGCCCCTGGGGAAGTGACCGGGCCAGTCGGCCGCGATGTGCAGCAGACTGCGCGTGCCCCTGCCGTCCTCACCCTGCTCGGTGATGCGCGCGGTGGCGAGACCGGAGTGGTCGGCGAGCAGCCGCCGGAGCCCGGGCAGATCCCCGGCCCGGATCGCCTCCGTGACGGCGACGGCCAGCGGGTCCTGCGATGTCAGCGTCTGCAAGCCGGCCTCCCGTTGCCGTCAGGGCTCCCGATTCTGCCAGCCGGCGTCCTCTCGCACGCCCACCCGCGCGAAACGGCCGGACCATCCTTCCGGGCAACCCTGCGGCCCCGGCCAAGACCTGCGCAATCGCCGTCGAACCGGACATCCGTATGACGTGCCCGGACGCTCCGCCAGGCGTAGCGTCCGGGTAGGAGCGGGAGGACACCATGCCCGGGAGTAACGAGCACCCCGGCGGCGCCGGATCACCGGACGACGCCCTGGGGGTGGCCCTGGCCGACACCGTGCGCGGAACGGGCGCCTCGATCGGCGGCCTCTACCTCATCGAGGAGGCCGAGCCGGTGCTGCGCCTGGTCGCCCTGTGCGGCCTGCCGGTGGCCTTCAGCGCCCCCTGGCGGCGGCTGCCCCTGACCGCACCGGTCCCGGTCGCCGACGCGATCCACGACGACACCCTGGTCAGCGTCGCCGGCCAGGACGACATGGCCCGCCGCTACCCCCGCGCCGCCGCTGTCCTGCCCTACCCGTTCGCCCTCGTCGCCGTCCCGCTGACCGGAGTGCGGCGCTCCTGGGGCGGCCTCGTGCTGATGTGGCCCGCCGGCCGGCCGCGCCCGGTCACGCCACGAGAACGCGGCCACATCACCTCCAGCGCCCGCCGCATCGCCCGCATCCTGGACGACGCCACCCAGCCGCCGTCCCTGCCCGACCTGCCGCGGGTCGTCCCCGTGGACGCCGCTCGCCACCCCGTGCAGACCGGCCTGGCCGCCGCCGACTACCTCGAACGCCTCCCGGAGGGCGCCCTGGCCCTTGATCTGGAAGGCCGCGTCACCTTCATCACCGCCACCGCGGCCCGCCTCCTCGGCCGCGACGCCGACCGGCTGCTGGGCACCAGACCCTGGCAGTCCCTGGCGTGGCTCGACGACCCCGTCTACGAGGACCACTACCGCACGGCGGTCGTCAGCCGGACCCCCGTCTCCTTCACCGCGTTCCGCCCGCCGGACCAGCCGCTGACCTTCCAGCTCTATCCCGACACCAGCGGCATCAGTGTCCGCGTCCTGCCGAGCACGGAGCTGACGGACGACCCGCCGCCCGCCGGCGCGCGGCCGCCCGTCGCGGCACCCACGGGACGCCTCTACCAGCTCGTACACCTGGCCGCCGCGCTCACCGAGTCGGTGACCGTACGCGACCTCGTGGCGCTGATCGCCCACCAGATTTTGCCCGCCTTCGGCGCCCAGGGCCTGGTGCTGTCCGGTGTCGACGCCGGACGGCTGAAGATCATCGGCCAGCACGGCTACCCGGCCGAGGTCGTGGAGCGCCTCGACGCCCTCTCCCTGGACACCGGTCTCACGCCCGCCGGCCAGGTCCTCGCCAGCGGCACCCCCGCCTTCTTCGCCCACCCCGCGGAACTGGCCGCCAACTACCCCAGAGCACCCCAGATCAGCGGCAAGCAGGCCTGGGCGTTCCTGCCCCTGATCATTTCCGGCCGGCCCGTCGGCTGCTGCATCCTGTCCTATGCCCGGCCGCACACCTTCACCGCCGACGAACGAGCCGTCCTCACCTCGCTGTCCGGCCTGATCGCCCAGGCCCTGGACCGCGCCCGGCTCTACGACACCAAACACCGGCTCGTGCACGAACTGCAGCGCGCCCTGCTGCCCCGGGCCCTGCCGCGCCTGCCCGGCCTCGACGTCGCCGCCCGCTACCTGCCCGCCGGGCACGGCACCGAGGTCGGCGGCGACTTCTTCGACGTCCTGCGCGTGAACGCCACGACCGCGGCAGCCGTCATCGGCGACGTGGAAGGCCACAGTGTCGCCGCCGCGGCCCTCATGGGTCAGGTCCGCACCGCCATCCACGCCCACGCCACCTCCGGCGCCGCGCCCGGCGAGGTCCTGGCCCGCACCAACCGGCTCCTGGGCGACCTCGACTCCGAACTGCTCGTCTCCTGCCTCTACGTCCACCTCGACCTGGTAGGCCGGCAGGCGTCCTTCGCCAGCGCGGGACACGTGCCGCCGCTGCTGCGTCACGCCCGGCACCCCGCCCGGGTCCTCGACGTCGATCCCGGCCCGCTGCTGGGCATCGATGCCGGCGGTCACTACCCGGTGACCACCGTGCCCCTGCTCCCCGGCACGACCCTCGCCCTCTACACCGACGGCCTGGTCGAACTCCCCGGCGCCGACGTCACCCGCACCACGACCGACCTCGCCGGGCAGCTGGACGCCGCCGAGGGGGCGGACCTGGAACGGCTCATCGACCGCCTCGTCCGCCACACGGCACCGACCGGACAGCACACCGACGACATCGCGGTGCTCCTCCTGCGTGCCGCCTAAGCGACGGTCCGGTGTGAGACGTCAACCGCGTTCCGGGGAGTCGGCCCGGACCCGCCGGGCCACGTCGCGCAGCTTGAGGTTGTGGTTCTGGGAGATGCGCCGCAGCACGCCGAAGGCCTCGTCCTCGCTCAGCCGATGGCGTTCCATCAGGATGCCCATGGCCTCGCCGATGGCGTGCCGGGTCTCCAGGGCGTGCTCCAGCTGGTCGACGGTACGGGCGGTGGCCAGCGCCACCGCGGCATGCGAGGCGAGCAGCCAGCCGGCGGTCTCGATGTCCTCACCGAATGCCCCGGGACGCCGCGAGTAGAGGTTGAGCGCACCGAAGTCCTCCTCGTCGGTGTAGAGCAGTACGCCGGTCATGCTGCCGATCCCCAGGTCGCGGGCCGCCCGGCTGTAGCGAGGCCAGGACGGCTGCGGCCGGGTCATGTCGGCGATGCGGAACAGCCGCTCGCCGTCCACGCGGCGCGCGGCGTCGAAGCAGGGGCCCTCGCCGAGCTCGCCCTGCAGCCGGTCCGACTCCGCGACCATGTCGCCGCACACCGCCAGCGTCACGGCCCGGCCCTTCGAAACCGTCAGAATGCCCGCCGCGTCGCAGCCCTCGACCAGCTCCACCGCCGCCGCCGAGACCGCGTCGAGCGTCGCCTGCACCGAGTCCTGGGCGACCAGATCCCGGGCGAGCCGCGCCATCTGCTCGGCGTACCGCTGCCACTCCACCGCCACCACCGCCTCGCTCGCCGGTCCCGCCCACGCTACCCCGCGCCGCTTCGTACGGCCGTTCGTCCGGGCGTCCGTTCGTCGGGGCGTCCGTGCGGCCGTCCGTCCGTGCGGCCGTCCGTCCGTGCGGACGTTCTTCCGTGTGGCCGGGCCTCCCGGCAGCACGCCCGGAACCGGGCACCGGGTTCACCGGTACGCCGTCAGCAGCAGCGCCACGTCGTCCGGCCGCTCCCGGGCCCGCCGGGCCGTGCCCACCAGCCGGTCGGCGAGATGCTCCACCGAGTCCGCCGGGGTCTCGGACAGCCGGCGCCGGACCGCGTCGATGCCCGTCTCGATGTCGCTGCCGGGCCGCTCCACCAGCCCGTCGGTGTACAGGGCGAGAACACTGCCGGGGGCCAGGGTGAGCGCGGTGACGGGGTACACCGAGTCGGGCTGCACGCCCAGCATGACGCCGCCCGTGAGATCCAGGGTCTCGGCCCGCCCGTCGGGGTGGCGCAGCAGCGGCGGGGGATGACCGGCCCGCACGGCGAGAGCCCGTCCGGTCCCCGGGTCGAGCTCGATGTAGCAGCAGGTCGCGAAGACGTCCGACTCCAGGTCGGTCAGCAGCCGGTTGGTGTGCGTGATGACCTCCTGCGGCGGACGCTCGCTCGCGGCGAAGGCGTGCACCGCGCTGCGCAGCTGGCCCATCACCGCGGCGGCGCCGACGCTGTGACCCTCGACGTCCCCGATGACCAGGGCCACGCCCCGCCCGGTGGTGATCACGTCGTACCAGTCGCCGCCGATCGCCATGCCCTGCGTACCGGGCAGATAGCGGCCGGTCGTGCGCAGACCCTCGACGGCAGGCAGGCGGTGCGGCAGCAGCCCCTCCTGGAGGCCGCGGGCGACGGCGGACTCCGAGTCGTAGAGCCGTGCCCGCTCCATCGCCTGGGCGGCCAGCCCGCTCAGCGCGGTGAGGGCGGAGCGCTCGTCGGGGGTGAAGCGGTGCGGGGCCTCCCAGCCGAGGATGCACGAGCCGACGGAACGGCCGGAGGCGATCAGCGGCAGGAACGACCAGGCGTTCATGCGGTCCAGGGTGATGCCCGGATAGGCGAGGGAGAGATCCTCGGGCGACTCGAAGAACAGGGGGAGCCGGGTGGTGAGCGCGTGGACGCCGGGCAGCTGTGTGTCGAGGGTGACGCCTTCGAACGGGGTGAGGAAGCCCTCCGGGTATCCCGACTCCCACAGCAGGTACATCCGGCCCTCGCGGACGGTGTACAGCGCCAGCTCCCGGGCGCCGAAGGCCGGCAGCAGCTGCTCGGACACGGCCCGGCAGACGTCCCGCACGGTGACCGCCTCGGTGAGCACGCTCGCCATCTGCACCACGTGGTAGAGCGCTCCGGCACGCGCGGCGGCTACCGGCCCGGGCGGGGGCGCGACGGCCGCGACGTCGGGGCCGGCGGCGGTCCCGGCCTCCGGCCCCTGTTCGGCCCCGGTGGGCGGCCCGGTGGGGAAGACCCGGCCGGTCAGCCCGTGCACGTCCGGGTACAGCACGAAGCTCAGCCAGTTCCCCGCGGAACGCCGGACGAGGAAGGACACCTGCTCCTGCGACAGCATCGCCGCCCGGTAGCGGTCCTCGTACGCGGGGTCCCGGAGCCAGGTGATCACCTCCCACGGATAGTGGCCGAAGAGCTCTTCCCGGCCGGAGCCCAGCAGCTCCTCGCAGCGGCGGTTGGCGTACGTGAGTCGGCCGTCCTGGTCCAGCGAGAAGATCCCGTCGGGCAGCCGCTCGGCCGCCTCGGCCGCGGTGAGTCCGCCGGCCGCGTCGACGAGGGCGCCCACCAGAATCCGCGGGGAGCCGGCGCCGCCGTGCACGAGATGGCCCCACAGTTCGACCGGCCGGTAGCCGGTCTCCTCCTCGCCCCTGGACTTGTCCCGCACGCGGAAGTGCCGGGACCTGACCCGGCCGCCGGACAGCGCGTCGTGCCGGCTCTCCCGCAGTTCGTGCAGGTCGTCCGGGCTGACACGGGACTCGACGTCCGCGATGGTGCCGCCGTAGTCCGCCCGGTCGATGCCCAGCAGCGCGAGGGCCTCGTCGTCCGCCGTGCACCGGTCGCTGTCCAGGTCCCAGTCGATGAGTCCCACCCGGACCGGGTGGGCGCCGGAGGTGGGCAGCCGCACGCTGATCGGCTCGTCGTCGTACTCGACGCGACGGTCGGCGGCGTCCGCGCCGGGCGGGCGTGCGGCGAGGTGGTCCAGGCGCTCTTCCATGGCCCGCTCGGAAGGACGCAGCGCGCGGTCCACCGTCTCCGCGTCCATCGGTGCCCGGCTGGCCGAGCGCAGCACGACCAGGACGCCCACCACCTCACCGCCGGTGCGGACGGGCTGGTAGGCGGAGCCGAAGGAGTAGGGCAGCCCGGCGGTGAAGTGCGGGAAGCGCACCATGGTGGCGCGCTCGTCCGCCAGCCACAGCGTCTCGTCGCGCCGGTAGGCCTCCGCCATGGGCAGAGCACCCCCTACCGGCACCCGCCACCAGCTCTTGAGCAGCGAGCGGGGCACGCCGGTGACCATCGTGAGCACCAGCGAGCGCCGGTCGCCGGAGCGCAGGTAGACCAGTCCGCCGTAGCCGTCGAGATCCCGCACGGCTTCCACCAGCGGGTCCGTCAGGGCATCCTCGATCCGGCCCGGGCCGGCGCCCGGGGCCCGGCTCTCAGCCCCGTCCCGGCTCCGGCCGTCGGCTGACCGCGGCCCGTCCGGTACGGCGGCTGCCTCATCCATGTCGCGTCCTCCCGGTACGGACGCACCGGACACCAATCGCTCCCCACCAGGATGTGCCATGCCCGGCGGTCCGGCGCGGCAAGTGCAACCTTTCGGTCCGCCCGGCCGTCTCACCCGGCAACAACCACATGCAAGCCTCGGGGGCGGCAATGGTACGAATCAGAAGAGCATGCGCGACTCTCGCACTCGTGGGCGCGACGGTGGGTGTGGCGGCGGTCCCGGCCGGTGCCGCAGCTGTCACCACCCCGCGGTCCACCACGCAGGCCACGACGTGTCCGACCGGCTGGGGAAGCCTCGCCAAGACCGAGGCCGCCGCCACGGTCGCTTCGGTGACGAACGTCAGGACCGGCCGTCACACCTGCTTCGACCGGATGGTCGTCGACGTGCCCGGCGCGGGCAGCGGCGTCGGCTACACCGTCCAGTACGTCACCCGGCTCTACCAGGACGGCTCCGGCCGCCACATCCCCGTGGCAGGCGGCGCCGTCCTCGAGGTGCGGGTGACCGCGCCCGCGTACGACCCGGAGACCGGAGCGGCCACCTACCCGGGCCGGGTGTCGCGCCCGCTGCCGGGTGTGGACCTCACCGGTTACCGCACCTTCCGGGACACCCGGTTCGCCGGCAGCTTCGAGGGTGACACCCAGATCGGCCTCGGCGTCCGCGCCCGGCTGCCCTTCCGGGTGCAACAGCTCGACGACCGCGTCGTCGTGGACGTCGCCCACAGCTGGACCGCCACGGGCTGACCGGGCCCCGCACCGCGCCCGGCTCCCAGGAGCCGGGCGCGCCCTGCTCAGCCACCGCGCAGCCGGCCCAGTTCCTCCAGGGTCCGCGCCGCCGCGGCGGCCAGGCCGGGCCGGTTGCGGACGTAGCGGCGGGCCGCCCGGGCGGGCTCCCGGCCCAGCCAGTGAACGGCTCCCCCTGGCACCGCCCGTACCACCGCGCCTTCGTACACACGCAGGTCACGCGTCTTGAGCGACTCCTTGTAGCGGGCCGGACCGCTGCCCAGATCAAAGGTCTCGACGCCGTCGGCCGCCGCTGCCTCCAGCATCCTCAACTGGAGCACGAGACCGGGGGAGTACTTGGCGTAGGCGCGGTCGTACGCCGGGAACCACCAGGACAGCACCGTGCGCGACCGCAGCCCGAAGTGCGCGGCCACGGGCCGGTCCGCGGCGTACAGCACGGACAGCACCCCACGGCACTCCGGGTCCTCGCTCCTCCCGAGCAGCCCCACCAGCCGGGTGATCCACTCCTGGGCGAACCGGTCCCGCCGGCCGGTCCGCCGGTACTGCGCCGACTTCCACTCCATCAGAGCCCGCAGCGCACCGGGGTCCCGGGCGTCGTACACGAAGCGCACCTCGCCGACCTGCCGAGCCAGCTTGCGCTCCTTGGCCAGGGTCTGTCTCAGGAATCCCGGCGACTGCGCCCGCAGCCGTCGCGCGTATGCCTCGAAACCGTCGCCGATGTCGACGACCGGGGAGGCGAGTTCCTCGACCGCGTGCGGCACGAACGCGTCCTGACCGGCTTCGAGGTTGTCGAACTCCCAGGACGACAGCCCGCACACCCGTAACAGCCGGCGGGCGTCCAGCCGGACTCCGGGGCGCAGCACGACCCCCTGACTGTCGGACACTCCCAGCCCGATGGCCCGGCCCCGCCCCAAGACCCCGGCCTCGTACGGGAAGAATCCGACCGGGGAACCGTCGTCCTGCAACACCGCCACTCTGGCAGCCGGCCTGACCTGCCCCACCGCAGCGGTGAACACCGGGTCGAGAAAGGGATTCGCCGGGGCGCCGGACTCGGTCCGGATCTCGCGCCACATCTTCTGTTCGTTGGGGCCGAGTTCGTCCGGCCTCAGAACGAGAACGCGCTTTCCAGGCATCTCTGCCTCCTGTGTCATCGGCATGGGGACACATGAAGGCCCGCACATCACCGCGTACCGGCACCGGGCAGTACTCGGGCCGCGCGGCGCAGGCCCTTGGCGGTACTGCCGTCACTCAGCAGCGGAACGCCTGCAACCGGGCGGTACTCGGGGCGGATCCGACCGCCTCCGGACGCCGAGGCGTGCCCGCCGCACGGAGGTGCGG
>NZ_POUC01000333.1 GCF_002891435.1 Streptomyces cahuitamycinicus | reverse complement strand
GGTGGGAGAGGGCCGGACCTGGAAGGCCCGGCCCCTGGGGAGGCGGGAGAGAGCCGGGCCTGGAAGGCCCGGCCCGGGGGATGCGGGGGTGTCTCAGTCGGCGAAGTTGGCGCCGAAGTTCGGGTAGCCCGTCGTCGAGACGCCCGAGGCGCTCGGGGAGACGGTGCGCGAACCGGTCGCGGTGATCCTCGTGCCGTCGGACGGCAGGTAGAGGACCGCGCCGTTGCCGGTGTTCTCGTACGAGCCTGCCAGTAGGTCGGCGCGGCCGTCGCCGGTGACGTCGTCGAGCTTCACGTCGGCGCCGAGCATGTCGCCCTTCTCGTCCGAGCCGGGGACGCCCGCGGTGCTCTGCGCGAACGACTGGGTGCCGGAGGAGGTGTTGATGCCGGAGGGAGAGCCGTACAGCACGACGAGCTGCCCGGCGTCGGTGACGGAGCCGAGGTCCTCGCCCGCGACCCCGACCACGAGGTCCTGGTAGCCGTCGCCGTTGACGTCGCCCAGGTCCAGCTCGTAGCCGAAGTAGTCGTTCTTCTCCGAACTGCCCGGCACGTTGCCCGTGTTCTGGGTGATGCCGGTGGTGGCGCCGGTGCCGTCCGGGGCGCCGTAGGTGATCCACACCTTGCCGCCGTCGGCGGCCTCGGGGAAGGTCACCCCGTTGTCGGCCTTGTTCCAGTACATGCCGGTGACGATGTCGCCGTAGCCGTCGCCGTTGACATCGCCGATGCCGGTGATGACACCGGCCTTGAGCTGCCGGGCACCGGTGGCGGACAGGCCGGAACCCGTGCCGGGGAGGAGGTAGTTGGCGTTCCAGTACCGGCCGGTGGCGGTCTCGAAGCCGTCGACGACCAGGTCGGTGCGGCGGTCGCCGTTGACGTCGCCTGCGGTGAGGTTGAGCGGCCCCGAGCCTTCGCCCGACGCCTGGACGGGTGCCTTGACGCTGTAGCGGCCCTTGACCGCCGTGCCGGAGGCGCTGATGCCGCCCTTGAGCACGTGGATGACGTTGGAGGTGGTGCCGACGGCCAGGTCCGCCTTGCCGTCGCCGTCGAAGTCACCGGCGGCGAGGTTGCGGCCCCAGCGGTCGTGCTTGGTGGGGGCCGCGTCCGCGATCGAGACGCCCTTGCCGGTGATGCCCTGCTCCGAGCCCCACAGGACCGCGACGCCGCCGCCGTCCTTGTCGCTGCCGACGTCCTCCAGGGGGGAGGAGACGGCGAGGTCGTCGTAGCCGTCGCCGTTGAAGTCGGCGTAGGCGCTGTCGGCGCCGAACACGTCGCCGGTCTCGGCCGTGCCCGGGTTTCCGGTGGTGTTCTGGCTGATCGCGGACCGCTTCGCGGAGGAAACGCCGGTCTTCGTCCCGTACAGGACGACGAGCTGCCCGGCGTCCTTCTTGCCGCTCACGTACGCGCCGGAGGCGGAGAACGCCACGTCGCCGATGCCGTCGCCGTCGAAGTCGGCCCGCGGGGCGTGCGTGCCGTCCGCGGCCGTCGCCGTGCCGGCCGCGGTGGCCGAGAGCAGCGTGCCCGTCAGCGCGACCGCGGCGGCGGTCGCCAGGGCGAGCCGCACGCGGGGGCGCCGGGGCGGGTGAGCGGGTGTGTGCCGGCGCCCGCAGGGGCGCTCGTGCTGCTGCATGCGGGTCTCCTGCTGCATGCGGGGGATGCCTGGCGGACATCCACAGTCGATGGAGGGCCGGACTGTCCGTGTTCGCCGGGAGTTGTCCGGGCGTTCACGGCTGGTCGGCGATCAAGAGACCTGCGGAGGGACGTAAGGGTTGTACGTGAGTTCGGTTGACTTCCGGTGCGGCTCGGGGTGTGCGGTGATGGTCCGGCGGTCGTCGGGGTGAGGGTCCTGCGGTCTTCGGCCGGTACCGCACGTCGACCGAGGCCATACGGTCCTGCCCGGTGAGCGGCTCCAGCCGCATGGGCGCGCTCCTGGGCTCCAAGGGCCGGGGCCGGGGGATTGGGACTGCCTTGCGTATGCATGACCGCTCCCCCGCAGGAAACTCATCGGACTGCGCTCATCCTCTCCGCCGACGCCGAGCGAGCCCCGAATCCGCGAGTGACCGGCTGCCGCGGACGTTCTTCCTATACTTGCGACATGGACCACGAGCTGGAGCGAGCCGCCCTCGTCGCATTGCTGCGGCGTGGCGACCGGCCCTGGCCCGAGCTGACCGACCAGATCGAGTCGGTCGGAAGCGCCCGCGACGTTCTCGAGCATGCCGTTGACGCCTCGGGGCAGAGCGCCCTGTTCGACACCGGTCCTGCCGTGGATCTGGACTCCGTCGCCGCGGAGATCTCGGCCTGGGAGCACGAGGGCATGCGGCTGGTGACGATCCTGGACGACGATTACCCGCTGTACCTGAGGCTGGTCCACCAGCGTCCGCCGTTCCTGTTCCTTCGGGGAACGCCCGTCGAGGACGACCTTCGGGTCGCGGTCGTCGGTACGCGTGCCCCCAGCCCGGAGGGCATCGCACATGCCCGTGCCATCGCGGGCGGGCTGGCCGAGCGTGGCGTCACCGTTGTCAGCGGCCTGGCCGCCGGAATCGATACCGCCGCACACGGCACGGCCCTCGCTGTCGGCGGACGCACGGTCGCCGTCATCGGCACCGGCCTCCGGCGAACCTACCCGGCGCAGAACGCCGACCTGCAGAGAGAAATCGTCGAGCGGGGGCTTGTGGTCTCCCAGTTCTGGCCTGACGCACCGCCCTCGAAAGTGTCATTCCCCATGCGTAACGCTGTGATGAGTGGATACAGCCTCGCCACCGTCGTGGTGGAGGCGGCGTACCGCAGCGGCGCTCGTATGCAGGCACGCCTGGCGCTTGAACATGGACGCCGCGTATTCCTCATGCGCTCTCTCATGACGCACGAATGGGCGCGGGAGTACGCGAGCCGACCCAACACCACCGTCATCGACGGTCCTGATGACGTCTTCAGCCAACTCGACTCGCTCGTACCCACCACGGGCGAGCTCACCTGGGCATAGACGGGCGTACCGCGCGCCGTGATGGTGCCGGTTCCGCACGTCCCTCCCATGTCGTGCGGACGTTCCTGCGGATGAATCACGACCATGTCGCACTTCCGCCCACTCCACCTCGCGTGTGACACATGTGGCCTACCGTGACCGTCACGCGTAACAAGCAGGGGAGACCATACCCAGGCACCAGAATGACCTACCGGGCGTCCTGGACTTCCCGAACGAGGGCGGTGCGCAACCCCGCACGTATGTCTGCGTCGCCGAGAACGCGGGCGCATGAACGGGGGATTATGATCACCAACAAGGCGGGGTCGTAGCACAGAGGTAGTGCGCCGCGACAGCATCTCGGAGGACGTCGGTTCGAATCCGACCGCCCCGCCCCTTCCTCAGGCCAGAACAGCGCCCGCCGGCGACGAACCGCCCCTCAACTCACGACACCCCGACGCCCCCCGTTTCGGCTGCGGATGACGGACATCAGCAGGTCATGGGTCTCGGTGTCAGCGGCCACGACAAGCCCGCGGCCCGCCTCGCCGATCGGGGCGCCGTCGATCCCGGTGACAACGCAGCCGGCAGCCCGGCACACGGCAAAGCCGGCGGCGAAATGCACACTCCCGGACAGGTCACCGCCGTCGGTGACATACGCGGCGCGCTTACCGGCTGCGACCCAGGCCAACGCCAACGTCGTTGACACGACCCTCGGACGGAACCGCTCGACGAACTCGGGGTGGCACAGCAGGTCCACGGCCCGGAACCCGGGCGCGCCGGGGAACGGCGGATCCAGGTTGACATCCACCAGCCGGGTGGCGGACGTGGGCGCCAGCCGTGCATCAACTCCGTCCTGCCGCACCCACGCGGTCTCACCGTCGGTGAAGAAGACCTCGCCACTGAACGGGTCGGCCACCGCCGCCGCACCGTTGCGCAGCGCCACGTTGACGGCCACCAGCATGTTGCCGACGGCGTAGTTCAGCGTGCCGCACAAGGGATCCACCAACCACTGGCGCACGGCGTCGGCGGCACCCTGCTGCCCGCCTTCCTCACCGAGAACTGCGTCACCGGGACGAGCGGCACGGATGACGGCGAGAATCGCCTTCTCGGCCTCGACATCGGCGGCGGTCGCAAAGTCTCCGGCGCCCTTGTCGATACGGGTGAGCCGCTGGCCGTGCATGCTGCGCACCACGTCTGCGCCGGCACGTGCACCGGCTATCGCCACCGCAGCATCATCGGAACCTGCGTGTGAGTTGATCACGCGAGCAGAGTATCGGGGTGAGCCACCAACGAGATGCTTGCAGCTTCCGCTCCAGACTGGGGGCGTTCACGGTCATCCGATCCTGATCTCGTACCGCAACTGCTGCCGCTGGGCGGGCATCACCATACGGTCCACCTGAATCGGTCGCTCCTCGCGGTCCAGGGTGAGCCTGGTGAGGCGCAGGACGGGGTCCGTCGCGGCGATTCGCAGGACCTCTTGCTCCTCTTCATCCGGAAGGCCGACCGTGACGTCCTCCCTGACCAGAGCGCCGACATGCCCCAACTCCGCGAGCAGGGTGACAGCTCCGCCACGGATCTTGGCCGTGCCGGCGAGCTGGGTGCCTCGGGCGATGGCGGCGGGATAGTAGGTATTGGTCAGTTCGTTCGGCTCGTCGTCCAAGAGGATCAGGCGGCGTCGTACGACGACCGGCTCCCCGTCCGGGGTCGCCAGCAGTGCTGCGACCTCAGCCGGTGAGGGGACCTCTCCGGCATGGACGATGCGCTGGGAGCCACGTCGGCCCATGGCCGCGGCTTCCGCGCTCCAGGCATCGCCCTGCCCCCGCTCACGCGGTGCCAGATACGGCATCGATGTGCTGACCCACCTGCTCATGCTCACGTTGCCCTCCGGCGCAATCGACGGTCCTGACAAACCCGTTCGCGAATTCAAGGCCCCAGGTCCGGGCGTGCAACAAGGCCCCCGCCTACGCTCCTCCGTCCGTGGGCTTCGAAGGGCGCTCCGCGACGAACGACCCCAGACCGACCTCGGCCCGGACGAGTCCCTCCGTCTTGAGGTGAGTCAACGCCTTCTGCGCGGTCGAGGCGGCGATGCCGAACTCGGTGGACAGTTCGACGACGGACGGCACCCGACTGCCCACGGGGTACGACCCGTCAGCGATGCGATCGGCGATGACTGCGGCTACCTGCCGCCAGACCGGACGGGTGCGGTCAAGCTCGGGACTCATGCAGGGGACGCTAAAACTCTGCGGTAGACCGCGCGACCGCAGTAGACTGCGGTAGACCGCGCTGCCAAACGCAGAACCCCCGCGACGGGTGGAGCCGTCCGGGGGCGTGGCCACCAGCGAAGCCGATCGGAGCTGATGACGTGCTCGACCTTATCCGCAGTCTCCTGGTGTGGGTGGGGCTCTTGGCCTCTCCTTCCCGTAGACGACGCGCCACCGCTCATCCACCGGGGACCATGCCCCCCGCACCTTTCCCCGAGTGGGGGCCACTTCCCGCTCACCGCAGTCCGTACGGGCTGAACACTCTTCTGGACGGCACTTCCACCGTCACCGTGCGCCCCTACCTTGCTGCTCATGAGCAACGCCGAAGGCGTCATGAGCTGACCGCTGTGTCGTTGAGACCGGACCTGCCGGGACCCTGCTGGATCGAGCGGACGGAGGTCGCTTGATGAGCGCGGGCTTCGAGTCGCCACAGCCCGGAGATGGGCCGCGATTGCGCGCAGTGCGTCTCCTGCCCTGGTCCGGACCTGAGGGCAAGGCGAGCTACCTGATCACCGACGGTCGTGGAGGACGGCTGTCCCGGCTGGCCGACGTCATCGAAGCGACCCAGATCGACATGGGCGCCCAACTCCTCGCCCACGCCGAGGACCTGCTCCCGGATGCCACCGAGGTGCAACTCCGCTTCCTGGCCGAGCGCCTCACGGAGGCCCTGCGGGACATCCTCCGCGTTGCCGAGAGCCGGGGATCCGGGAGCCGGGAGCCGGGAGCCGGGAGCCGAAGGGCGGGAGCCGGGAGCCGACGGGCAGGGTCCCCGGAGCCGAAGGGCGGGATCCCGGAGCCGGGAGCCGGGAGCCCGGGCCGTAAGCCGTAGGGGGAACGCCGACGCCCCCCGCCCGATGACTCGGAACAGGGGGCGTCGCAGCAGTCGGACGAACCGCGGGGACCGCCTACTTCACCGGCTCCGGCTCCGGTGCGTTCTCCGAGTCCGACGTGCCCGCCGGCGGCTCGTCGTCGTCCGAGTCGTCGTCGGCGGACTCCGCCGGGACCGGCGTCTTCACCGAGTCCAGCAGGAGCTGGGCGACGTCCACGACCGTGATGGACTCCTTCGCCTTGCCCTCGTTCTTCTTGCCGTTGACCGAGTCCGTGAGCATGACCAGGCAGAACGGGCAGGCCGTGGAGACGATGTCGGGGTTGACGGAGAGGGCCTCGTCGACGCGCTCGTTGTTGATGCGCTTGCCGATCCGCTCCTCCATCCACATCCGCGCACCACCGGCGCCGCAGCAGAAGCCGCGCTCCTTGTGGCGGTGCATCTCCTCGTTGCGGATGCCGGGGACGCTCGCGATGATGTCGCGCGGCGGCGTGTAGATCTTGTTGTGGCGGCCCAGGTAGCAGGGGTCGTGGTACGTGATGATGCCCTCGACCGGCGTGACCGGGATCAGCTTGCCCTCGTCGACGAGGTGCTGGAGCAGCTGCGTGTGGTGGATGACCTCGTAGTCGCCGCCGAGCTGCGGGTACTCGTTGCCGATGGTGTTGAGGCAGTGCGGGCAGGTGGCGACGATCTTCTTGGCCGACTTGGGCTTCGCCGACTCGGGCGTCACTTTGCCCTCGTCGTCCGTCTCCTCGCCGAACGCCATGTTCAGCGCCATGACGTTCTCCATGCCGAGCTCCTGGAACAGGGGCTCGTTGCCCAGACGCCGGGCGGAGTCACCGGTGCACTTCTCGTCGCCGCCCATGATGGCGAACTTGACGCCCGCGATGTGGAGGAGCTCCGCGAAGGCCTTCGTGGTCTTCTTCGCGCGGTCCTCCAGGGCGCCGGCGCAGCCGACCCAGTACAGGTACTCGACCTCGGACAGGTCCTCGATGTCCTTGCCGACGACCGGGACCTCGAAGTCGACCTCCTTGAGCCACTCCAGGCGCTGCTTCTTCGCCAGGCCCCAGGGGTTGCCCTTCTTCTCCAGGTTCTTGAGCATCGTGCCCGCCTCGGACGGGAACGACGACTCGATCATCACCTGGTAGCGGCGCATGTCGACGATGTGGTCGACGTGCTCGATGTCCACCGGGCACTGCTCGACGCAGGCGCCGCAGGTGGTGCAGGACCACAGGACGTCCGGGTCGATGACGCCGTTCTCCTCCAGCGTGCCGACCAGCGGGCGCTCGGCCTCCGCCAGCGCGGACGCCGGGACGTCCTTGAGGGCCTCGGCCGACGCCTTCTCCTCGCCCTCCATCGTCTTGCCGCCGCCGGCCAGCAGGTACGGCGCCTTGGCGTGCGCGTGGTCCCGCAGGGACATGATCAGCAGCTTGGGGGAGAGGGGCTTGCCCGTGTTCCAGGCGGGGCACTGCGACTGGCAGCGGCCGCACTCGGTGCAGGTGGAGAAGTCCAGCAGGCCCTTCCAGGAGTACTGCTCGACCTGGGAGACACCGAAGACGTCGTCGTCGCCCGGGTCGGTGAAGTCGATCGGCTTGCCGCCCGAGGTCATCGGCTGGAGCGCGCCGAGGGCCGTGCCGCCGCTCGCCTCGCGCTTGAACCAGATGTTCGGGAACGCCAGGAAGCGGTGCCAGGCGACACCCATGTTGGTGTTGAGCGACACGACGATCATCCAGACGAACGAGGTGCCGATCTTGATCATCGCGACCAGGTAGACCAGGTTCTGCAGCGCCGTGACCGACAGGCCCTTGAGGGCGAGGACCAGCGGGTACGACGCGAAGTACGACGCCTCGTAGTGGTCGACGTGGTGGAGCGCGCCCTCCAGGCCCCGCAGGACGTAGATCGCCAGGCCGATGGTGAGGATGACGTACTCGACGAAGTACGCCTGGCCTGCCTTGGAGCCGGCGAAGCGGGACTTGCGGCCCGGACGGCTGGGCAGGTTCAGCAGGCGGATCGCGATGAGCACCGCGATGCCCAGGACCGTCATCACGCCGATGAACTCGATGTACAGCTCGAACGGCAGGAACTCACCGATGACCGGCAGCACCCAGTCGGCCTGGAACAACTGGCCGAAGGCCTGGGCGAGGGTCGGCGGGAGGGTCAGGAAGCCCACGGCGACGAACCAGTGGGCGACACCGACGATGCCCCACCGGTTCATACGCGTGTGGCCGAGGAACTCCTTCACCAGGGTCACGCTGCGCTGGTAGGGGTTGTCGGTCCGGGTGCCGGCCGGGACCGGCTGGCCCAGCTTGAAGTACCGGACGAACTGGCCGATCGCGCGTGCGAGCAGCGCGACGCCGACCACGGTCAGAACCAGCGACACGATGATCGCGGCGAGTTGCATGGGGGCTCCTCGGGCCTGCGAGGGGTTTCGGCGGGGTGACCTGTCATTCTCCAGGTTCCCCGACATTACTAAGCGGTAACTTATGCAGTCCGTCTGAGACTACCCTCATCCTCCGCCGCACTGTAGCCGGGTGGGCAGTGATCTGAATCGCTGAGGGTTGCCTCAGAAACCGACCGGATCCGGCCGGGATGAGATCGCGATCCGGCCGGGGTGAGGTCGTCGATCCGGCCGGGATGAGATCGCGATCCGGTCGGGATGAGGTCGCGCTTCTGCCGTGTCATTCATCCGTGTTGTTCATACCGAAATGTCATAGTCCTGCCTAACTTATAACTGTGCTCTACGGGATCAGTGCCGCCGCCACCGCCCTTCTCCTCACCGTCCTGCTCGCGGTGGCCCTGCGGGCCCCGGCCCTGCGGCTGCGGCTGGTCGAGCGGCGGCGGCAGCGGGACGTGCCGTTGTCCGGGGGTGTCGCCGTCGTGCTCGTCACCGGGCTGGTCGTGGGGACGGGGGCGTGGCTGGGGGTCGCGCCGCCCGCCGACGGCACACGGGGGGTGCTCGTCGCCGCGGGTGCCGTCGCTCTGCTCGGGCTCGTCGACGACGTGTGGCGGCTGCGGCGGCGGGTCCTGGTCGCCGGCACCGGCGTGGCGGCCGCGTGTGTCGTGCCGTACGGGGAGACGGG
>NZ_POUC01000332.1 GCF_002891435.1 Streptomyces cahuitamycinicus | reverse complement strand
GCCCACGGCACATCGGCCGGCCCCTCCCACCCCACGGGTCCACGCATTGTTCAGACAGCACGGGACAACCGGTGAGGGCGAGCCTTCAACTACCGGGCGTCCGGCGGAAAGGAAGCTCATGACCAGGACCTCCACCCCTGTGGGCGCGCCCGGCTCGGACGCCTGGGAGGGGCTCGTCACCACCGCGCTGCTGGGCACCGACCGGCGCACCCCGCCGGGCACCGCCCCGGGCCCGGACGCCCCCCTGGCCCTGCTGGACGCGGCGGCCGTGGAGACCGTACGACGACGGGCCGGTCTGCGCCCGGCGCGGGCGGCCGAGCGTCCGCAGGCGGCTCCGGAGGACGCGCGTCCCGCGCTGCCGCCGGCGGCGGCCCGCAGGCTCGCCATGCTGCTGGCCGACCGCCCCGGCCCGTCCGGCGGCGGCCGGCGGGGCACCGCGCCCGACCTGACGGAGCTGCTGCCGCAGTGGCTCGCGGTGGCGAACGCCCGCGGTTTTGCACCGCCTCCGCAGGTGCTCCCGGCGTTGCTGGACGCGGCCCGGGGGCGTACCGACCTGCGTCCGGCGGCGCTGGAGTTCGCGGGGCCGCGAGCCCTGTGGCTGGCCCGGCTGAACCCGGACTGGCGGTTCGCCCTGCGCGCGACCCCGGGCGGCGGAGCGGCCCTGCCGCACCTGGAGGACGACGACAGAATCCGGCAGTTGTGGGAGGAGGGCCTGTTCGCCGAGCGCGTCGCCCTGCTGTCCGCGCTGCGCTCCCGCGACCCTGCCGCCGCACGGGACCTGCTCGCGACGACGTGGGTGACGGAACGGGCCGAGGACCGGCTGATGTTCCTCGACTCGCTGCGCGACGGCCTCGGCCCGGACGACGAGCCGTTCCTGGAACAAGCCCTGGCAGATCGCAGTCGCAATGTCCGGGCGACGGCCGCGGAACTGCTGTCGGCCCTGCCCGGTTCGGCGCTCGCCGCGCGGATGGCGGTCAGGGCGGAGGCGTGCGTCGCCATCGACCACACGCAGTCCGCCCGGCCCCTAGGGACCGGAGCCCCGGGTGAAGCGGCCCGAGGGATCACGCAGACCGCTCCGACGATCGCCGTCGAAGCGCCGCACGAGTGCGATCCGGGCATGGAACGCGACGGCGTCCTGGCGAAGGCCCCCGCAGGGCGCGGAGAGCGGTCCTGGTGGCTCGGCCAGCTGGTGGAGGCGGCACCGCTCGGGACGTGGTCGCGGCGGCTCGGCGGGCGCACTCCCCGGGAGATCGTGGCGCTGCCGGTGGCGGACGGCTGGCAGGGCGAGCTGCACGCGGCGTGGTGCCGGGCGGCGGTGCGCCAGCGGGACGCCGGGTGGTCACGCGCGCTGCTCGGGGATCCGTCGGCACCGGAGGCGGGCGGTCCGGGTGCGGTGTCCCTGGCCGAACGCGCCAAGCTGCTCGGCACGCTGGGCGCCGGCGAGCGGGCAGAGTGGGTGGCCGGCTTCATCTCCGCGCACGGCCTGTCGGAGGCCTTCCAACTGCTCGGGGTGTGCGCGGTGCACTGGGCGGCGCCGCTCGGGCGGGCGGTGGTGGACGCACTCAACATCGCTCGGGACGCGGGGAGTTATCCATGGAGCTTCAGCGGGGTCATGGGCCTGGCCGAGCGCTGCCTCGACCCGTCCGAGGCCTCCCGGCTCGACGCGCTGCTGGCCGTACCCGACGAACCGGAGAACGCGTCGCCGGGGGCCGGGGGCTACTGGGCGGAGGCCTTCCAGCGCCTGGTGACGACCCTGCGTCTGCGTGCTGCGATGGCCGAGGAGCTGGGAGTGGCCTGACCGTTCCTGTGGACTGAGCGGAGTGAGTCCGTTCAGCCGCGCGCCCGGAACGGTCTTGGGCGAGCTGGTCCCCGGCGTACTCGACCCCGGGTGGCGACACGCATCCTGTGCGTGGTCCGGCCCGGGAGGCCAGTTCCCTCGCGACCCGGCCGGGTCGCGAGGGGACGGCCAGAGGCGACGGGGAGGCCCTGAACCATCCTCTGGTGGAGCCGGGGCCCCGCACGCTGACGCCGTACCCGGTGTCCCAGGTCGCACGATCAGTTAGCCGGATCAGCCGATGGCGCCGCGAGCCCGCAAGCGGACGACCACACGATCGAGCTAACTCGGCTGCGCATTCCTTGGAGCAGTTCCAACCACTCGGAGTTCGGATCATCACTCATCCGTGGGGACTTGCCGCACGGAAGCACTAGCCGCCCCTCATTCGGGGAAGGCTCCCCTTTTCGCTCCGGGGCCTTCCCGCTCCGGGGACCCAGGCCTCCCACCCGGCCCGGGCCTGAGCGACCCGGGCCGACGGGCGGCTCACGCCGGTCGCGAGCGCAGCCCCTCCAGCAGGATGTCCAGCAGCCGGGCCGACGCGGCCGCCTGCTGCGCGGCGTCCGGCAGTGAGGGCGCGGCCGTGGCGATCACCAGCAGCACGTCCGACACCGACACGTCCGCCCGCAGCTCACCGGCCGCACGCGCCCGGTCCACGAGCTGGCCCACGACCTCGAGCAGCGCCGACGTCCCGGCGTCGTCCTCACCCGCGGCCGCCGGTACCGCAGCGACCGCGACCGGCTGGTCGGGCACCAGCCGCAGCTCCGTCGCGCCGGGCTGGGTCCGCTGCTGCGGCACCCGCGGGCCTCCGGCGCCGTCCTCGACCGAGACCCGCAGCACCTGCGGCGGCAGCAGCCGCCCGGCGCCGGAGGCCACCGACGTCCGCAGGAAGCGCGACAGCGCCGACCACGGCTCGTCCTCCTGCCCGAGCGCCGCACGCGCCTGGTCGGTCAGCCGGGAGGTCTCCTCCTCGGCTATCCGCCGCACCAGGACGTCCTTGCTCGGGAACCGCCGGTACACCGTGCCCACACCGACCCGCGCGCGCCGCGCCACGTCCTCCATCGGCGCGCCGTAACCCAGCTCGCCGAAGACCTCGCGCGCCGCCCGCAGCACGTGCTCCAGATTGCGCTGTGCGTCCACGCGCAGCGGCGTCGTCCGCGATACGTCGCGTCCGTTGCCCGCCGCGCTCATCGTCATGCCACCCGCCGCGACTGCGGACGTGGGCGACCAATGAGAGTCCTGAACATGCATAAGCATTCCCCCGGTAATGACGTCTCCCCCCGGAGACACTCCCCGCCATGCGATACCGGAGCGAGGGAACGGCTCGGGTCCGCGGGCCCGCCCGTCGCGGACCCGGTGAGCACATCCCCCTACACCCCGTCGACACACGAACATAGTTGAGAGGGAGTCAATTCAGAAGGGGCACGTTCCGCACGGAGCGCCCACCGATCGGAGTACGGGCCGTAAACGTCCCGAATGTGCCCCCGCGCGCCCCTCGCACCACCCCTTCTGACCTGCATGTATGCGCAGCAGGCCGTGTTTCCGGCCAACTCCGCGCGCTCTCCCGCTCCGGTCACACAATTCGTCGAGGCTGTGGACAAACTCAAGCGTCGGGTGCGTCATGGGATGGTGAAGGAACGTGCGCGCATTCTCGTTGTCGGTGGTGGCTACGTCGGGATGTACACGGCCCTGCGCCTGCAGCGCAGACTGAAACGGGAACTGGACCGGGGCGAGGTGGAGATCACGGTCGTCACGCCCGACCCGTACATGACCTACCAGCCGTTCCTCCCCGAGGCCGCAGCGGGCGCCATCTCCCCCCGCCACGTCGTCGTGCCGCTGCGCCGCGTCCTCGACCGGTGCCGGGTCCTGATCGGCGAGGCCACCGCCGTCGACCACGCGAAACGCACCGCCACCATCGCCACCCTCGCCACCGAGGAGGAGGGCACGGGCGGACAACGGCTGCCCTACGACGAACTCGTCCTCGCCCCCGGCTCCGTCTCGCGCATCCTGCCGGTCCCCGGCCTCGCCGACCACGGCATCGGCTTCAAGACCGTCGAGGAGGCCATCGGCCTGCGCAACCACGTCATCGAGCAGATGGACATCGCCTCCTCCACCCGCGACCCCGCGATCCGCGACGCGGCCCTCACCTTCGTCTTCGTCGGCGGCGGCTTCGCGGGCGTGGAGGCACTCGGCGAACTGGAGGACATGGCCCGCTACGCCGCGCGCTACTACCACAACGTCCAGCCCGACGACATGAAGTGGATCCTCGTCGAGGCCTCGGACCGGATCCTGCCCGAGGTCGGCGAGGAGATGGGCCGCTACGCGGTCACCGAACTGCGCCGCCGCAACATCGACGTCCGCCTGCAGACCCGGCTGGAGTCCTGTGCCGACCGGGTCGCCGTCCTCAGCGACGGCGCCCGCTTCCCCACCCGTACGGTCGTCTGGACGGCCGGCGTCAAACCCCACCCGGTGCTCGCCGCCACCGACCTGCCGTGCAACGGCCGCGGACGCCTCACGTGCACACCCGAACTGTCGATCGAGGGCACCACGCACGCGTGGGCAGCCGGAGACGCCGCCGCCGTCCCCGACGTCACCGCCGCCGAACCGGGCCGCGAGTGTGCCCCCAACGCCCAGCACGCGCTGCGCCAGGCCAAGGTTCTCGCCGACAACATCGTGCACTCCCTGCGCGGCGAACCCCTCCAGACGTACGAACACGCCTACGCCGGCTCGGTCGCCTCCCTGGGCCTGCACAAGGGCGTCGCCCACGTCTACGGACGCAAGCTCAAGGGCTACCCCGCCTGGTTCATGCACCGCGCCTACCACCTCAGCCGCGTGCCCACCTTCAACCGCAAGGCGCGCGTGCTCGCCGAATGGGCCCTGGCCGGCCTGTTCAAACGGGAGATCGTCTCCCTGGGTTCACTCGAACACCCCCGGGCGGAGTTCGAACTCGCGGCCGGTGGAAAGCCTTCTCAGGACCCTCCGCCGAAGGGGTCGTCCTGACCGGACCCAGGAACTCCAGCGGCCGGCCCGGCGTCTGACGGATGTCGGTCCGGTCCGCGCCCTGCCAGACTGGTCCACCACCGCGGGCGTGCCACCCCACGCCCCGGTGCGGGCCCTCCGGGGTCCCGGCCGGTTCCGGTGCCGGCCGCCGACCACTACACGAGGCAAGGATTCGTGAACTTCACGCGCTGGAGCGCCCGGCTCCCCGGAACGCAGCGCCGCGCCGCAGCGCGGACCGAGCAGACGGCCTCCCCGGACCGGCGGGGGGAAAGCTCCGTACCCGCCGCCCGTGCCGAACAACTGACCGACGAGTCGCCGTCCGTACCCGCCGTCGACGAGCTGCGGGTGCGTGAGGTCCTCGACCGCGTCCCGTCCCTCGTCGCCCTGGTCCACGGCCCCGACCACCGCATCGCCTACGTCAACGACGCCTACACGACCGCTTTCGGCGTACGCCCCCTGGGTGAACGCGCCCGCGAGGCCCTCCCCGAGCTGGACGGCCTCGGCCTGTTCCCCCTCCTGGACCAGGTCCAGCGCAGCGGCAGACCACGCACGGTCAAGTCCCGCAAGGCCCCCGACGGTCGCTCCTACACGTTCACCTGCACGCCGGTCGCCCAGGACGACGGCAAGTCCGGCAGCGACGGCCGCGGCGTCCTCGTCTTCGCCACCGACGTCACCGACCATGCCGAAGCCGCGGAGCGCCTGCGCGCCAGCGAGCGCCGCCAGCGCGAAACGGCGGTCACCCTCCAGCGGTCCCTGCTCCCCCAGGAGCTCGAAGAACCCGACGACCTGCGCGTCGCCGCCACGTACCACCCCGGCGGCACGGAAGCCGCGGTCGGCGGCGACTGGTACGACGTCATCACCCTGGGCGGCGGCCGCACGGCCCTGGTCATCGGCGACGTCATGGGCCGCGGCGTCCGCGCGGCGGCGGTCATGGGCCAGCTCCGCACGGCGGTCCGCGCGTACGCCCGCCTCGACCTCCCCCCGCACGAGGTGCTCCAGCTCCTGGACGGCCTGGCGGCCGAGATCGACGCCAACCAGATCGCCACGTGCGCGTACGCCATCCACGACCCGAACGAGGGCAAGCTGATCTACTCCTCGGCGGGCCACCTCCCGATCCTCGTCCGTGACGAGAACGGCACGGTCCTGCGCGCCGAGGAGCCCACCGGCCCCCCGCTGGGCACCGGCGGCTGGATGCACACCTCGGGCTCGATCCCCCTCGCCCCCGGCTCCACGGCCGTCCTCTACACGGACGGCCTGGTCGAGCGCCGCGACGCCGACCTGGACGAGGGCATCGCAGCCCTGGAACGCGCCCTGGCCGGCGCCACCGGCACCCCCCAGGTCGTCTGCGACCGCCTGGTCCGTTCCGCGGGCGTCACCCCGGACCACGACGACGACGTGGCGGTCCTGGTCCTCCAGCACCCCGCCCGCTCGGGCCCGGAGAGCGAGCTCTTCCGCAACGCCGCCCTGGAGCTCCTCGGCGGCGTGGAAGCGGCCCCACGCGCGCGTGCCTTCGCCTCCGGCGTCCTGACCAGCTGGCGCTTCCCCGCCGACCTGCACGATCTGGGCGTCCTGGCGACCAGCGAACTGGTCGCCAACTCCCTTCAGCACGGCACCCCGCCGATGAGACTGCGTCTGCGTCGCACGGACAGACGCCTGATCATCGAGGTCACCGACGGCGACGACCACCTCCCCAGACGCCGCCGCGCGGAACCGGCCGACGAATCGGGCCGGGGCATCGCCATCGTCGCCACGATCGCGTCGAGCTGGGGCTGCCGCCGCACACCGGGCGGCGGCAAGGCGGTCTGGTGCGAATTCGCCCTGCCGCGCACACAGCCGACGTAGGCCCGCCGGGTCAGACGTCCGCGGAAACGGGCGCCCCACCCCGCGCCACGACCCGGCTCTTCACGAGCCACGGCTGGTCCTGCGCGTCGGTCAGCTGCCGCCCCAACCGCACGGCCAGGACGGTGATCCCCAGCGAGAACACCAGGAACGCCACGATGTACGGCGCGTGCAGCGATGCCCCGAGCGGCCCGCCCACCGCCGGCCCGACGGCCAGCGCAAGCTGCTTGACCAGCGCGAACGCCGAGTTGTACTGCCCGGCCATGCCCTCCGGCGCGAGATCCGCGACCAGCGGGGCCACGGTCGGCGACAGCATCGCCTCACCCAGCCCGAACAGCGCGTACGTCGAGACGAACGCGGCCGTCGCCATCTCCTGGCTCCCGTGCCCGAGCCCCGCGTACCCGGCGACGGCCCACGCCACGGCCCAGATCAGCCCGACAGCGGCGATCACCCGAGACCGCCGGCGCCGCTCCACGAACCGCAGCACGGCGAACTGCGCGACGACGATCACCAGCGTGTTGGCGGCGAGCGCGGTCCCCAGCGCGGACGTCGAGATCCCGGCGGCCTCGACCCCGTACGCACTCAGCCCAGACTCGAACTGCCCGTAGCAGGCAAAGAACAGCACGAAGCCCAGCACACACAGCTGCACCATGGCCCGATTGCCCATCAGCTGCTTCCAGCTGCCCCGCCCGGACGCCTTGGGAGCATCCTCGATCCGCGGCGCGTGCGGCATCCGCACGGTCACCATCACCACGACCAGCAGCAGGAACATCGCCGCCTCGATCGCGAAGAGCAGCGTGAACGAGGCAGCGCTCGTCGTGTCGACGAGATGCCCGCCGATGAGGCCGCCGACGCCGAGCCCGAGGTTCTGCAGGAAGAACTGCATGGCGAAGGCACGCGACCGCGTATCGGCCGACGAGCAGTCCACGATCATCGTCGCGAGCGCCGGCTGCATCACGGCCTGCCCGGCGCCCAGCAGGGAGGCCGACACCAGCACGGCCGCCGCGCTGCTCGCGATCCCCAGGCTGAGCGCACCCAGAGCGGCGGTGACCAGGGCGGTGAGCAGCACCGGCAGCGGGCCGCGCCGCACGATGGCCCGCCCGGCGAACGGCAGCACCACCAGCGCGGCCACGGCGAAGACGGCGAGTACGAGACCTGCCGTCATGGCCCCAAGACCTCGCACCTGCGCCACGTAGACGTACAGGTACGGGACCGTGAAGCCCAGCCCGAACGCGCTGAGTGCGTTACCCACGTGAATGCGGCGCATCGCTGCGCCCATCGCCCTGGTCACGTTCACCTCTCTCACAAGTTAGGAGTGAAGACTTCGAAGCTAAAGTTCGAGACTGAAGAGTACAGATCCAAGGACTTCAAGGCAAAGAACGATCGTGCGATACTGCGCACATGGGCGACACCCCCGGCCCCAGCGAGCCGACCCTCGAAGAGCAGATCGCCGCGTACCAGCGCGAGTTCCAGGACCTGGACCCCCAGGTCGAGCAGATCGTCTCGGCCCTCTCCCGCCTGAACCGCCGCATGAACGTCGCCTACGGCCGTCAGACCTCGGCCCTCGGCATCAGCAACGCGGAGTGGGAGGTTCTCAAGGCCCTCGTCCTCTCCGGGGCCCCCTACCGCCTCGGCCCCAGCGACCTCGCCAAGCGCCTCGGACTCACTCCGGCCGCGATGACCCACCGGATCGACCGCATGGTCGCGGAATCTCTGGTGACCCGTGAGCGAGACGAGTCGAACCGCGTACGCGTCATCGTTGAGCTGACGTCAGAGGGGCGAGAGAAGTGGCTGCAGGCGATGCGCTTGGCGTCGGTCTTCGAGGAGGACCTGCTCCAGGACCTGTCCCCCGCCGAGCGCACGGCGCTGGGCGAAGTGCTCACGCGTCTGCTGCGCCGGGTCGAGCACGCGCAGCCGGATGCCGGCGGTCGCCTCACGGACCTGGACTGACACCCGGGCCGAAAAGATCTTGACAGGGTTCGCTTGACACTCCCATGACGGGTCCGTAAGGTTCTTCGGGTTGCCGCAGAGCCGTAACGGTTCTTCGACAGCACTTCCGCCGCAGCAGCGGCACCCAAACCACCAGCTCGACATCCCCCGGGATTGTTTTCGGCGTGCCCGAATTCAATTCGAATGGGGACTCGACGATCCGATCGGCTCCGAACGGCTTCGATTTTGGAATCGGCGAGAGGGCGCGCTAAGGTTGGGGACGTCGGAACGGCCCAACAGCCGCAAAGACAAACCCCGCTGACCGGGGATCAGGCCCGAAAGGATCTGATAGAGTCGGAACCGCCGGAAAGGGAAACGCGGAAGCGGGAACCTGGAAAGCACCGAGGAAATCGGATCGGAAAGATCTGATAGAGTCGGAAACGCAAGATCGAAGGGAAGCGCCCGGAGGAAAGCCCGAGAGGGTGAGTACAAAGGAAGCGACCGTTCCTTGAGAACTCAACAGCGTGCCAAAAGTCAACGCCAGATATGTTGATACCCCGTCTCCGGCCATCATGG
>NZ_POUC01000331.1 GCF_002891435.1 Streptomyces cahuitamycinicus | reverse complement strand
GTATAAGAGACAGGCCACAGCCTGGTGCGCACGGTGTCCTTCACGGGCGGCGGCGCGGGGAAGACGCCGGTGTCGTACGGCGACTTCGAACTGCCCCTGCACGACGCGATGCTCGACCGCGCCTTCGAGTGCTGGGTGCACGCGGAGGACATCGCCGACGCGGTCGACTACCCCTACGCCCCGCCCTCGCCGCGCCATCTGCACCGCATGATCGACCTGGCGGCCCGGATGCTGCCGACGGCCCTGGCCCACCGCCGCCGGGCCGGTCTGGCCTCCGCCGCCCCCCATCGTCATCTGGTCGCGGCGGGCGAACCGGGCCGCAGCCTCCGCCTGGAGATCGAGGGCTCGGGCGGCGGCGAGTGGCTGATCCCGCTGGACTCCCCCGCGGCGAAGGGCTCCGCCGAGCACGAGGTGGCCCACGTGGCCCTGGACGGCGTCGAGTTCTGCCGCCTGGCCGCCGGCCACGTGCCCCCGCAGGAGGCGGCGGCGGGGCAGGTGGGAGATCGGGAGGCGATCAGGGACGTCCTGTTCGCGGCCGCTTCACTGAGCCGGATGTAGAGCCCGACCTCAGGGGGCGCGGGGAACTGCGCGAACAACCACCCACAACCCGCAGCCGCCACGAAACAGGCCGGCCCGAGCTCCTAGGCGAAGATCACCGTCCGCCGCCCATTGAGGAGAATCCTCCGCTCCGCATGCCACTTCACGGCCCGCGCCAGCGCCTGGCACTCCACGTCACGCCCGATCGCCACCAGCCCTTCCGGCGTCACATCGTGCCCGACCCGCTCGACCTCCTGCTCGATGATCGGCCCCTCGTCGAGATCGGCCGTCACGTAGTGAGCCGTCGCGCCGATCAGCTTCACACCCCGGGCGTGAGCCTGGTGATACGGCTTCGCGCCCTTGAAGCTCGGCAGGAACGAATGGTGGATGTTGATGATCCGCCCCGAGAGCGCCTTGCACAGGTCGTCCGAGAGCACCTGCATGTACCGGGCCAGCACGACCAGCTCCACGCCCTCGTCGCGCACGATCCCCAGCAGCTGCGCCTCGGCCTCGGCCTTCGTGTCCTTCGTCACCGGGATGTGGTGGAAGGGGATGTTGTAGGACACCACCAACTCGGCGAAGTCAGTGTGGTTGGACACCACTCCGGCGATCTCCACCGGCAGCGCGCCGGTGCGGGCCCGGAACAGCAGGTCGTTCAGGCAGTGCCCGAACTTGCTGACCAGCAGCAGGATGCGCATCCGCTGGTCGCCCCGGTGGATCTGCCAGTCCATCTGGAACGAGTCACCGATCGCCGCGAAGCTGGCCCGCAGCTTCTCCACGGTCACGGGCGCGTCCGCCGAGAAGTGGACGCGCATGAAGAACAGTCCCGTGTCGTGGTCGCCGAACTGCTGGCTGTCCTCGATGTTGCAGCCGGTCATGAACAGATAGCTCGACACGGCGTGCACGATGCCCTTCCTGTCCGGGCAGGAGAGGGTGAGGACGTACTGGTCGGCCGGGACCGCGGTGCTGGTGGACTGCTCGTTCATGCAGGACAGGGTCCCACAGGGGACCACACCACCGGCAATCGTCCCGCTGCGCGGAACCGCTACGCGAAACCGCTACGCGGACCTCGTCATGATCTGCAGCACGTCCAGGCTGCGCGGCGCCGTGTCCGGCTCCTCGCCGTCACCGGCCGCGAGCCGCACATGCGCCTCCCGGGCCGCCCGGACCGCCTCCGGCCACGCCTCGTGCTCCAGATACGCGGCGACCGGAGCATCCGGCCCGACCTGGTGCATGATCCGCAGCACCCGCAGCACCGCACTGTCGACGAGGGCCGCCTCCTGCGCGTCGCGGAAGATCGTGCCGACGTACTTCTCGGCGGACCAGTGGTCCAGCCAGGTGTCCTCGACCAGCCGGTACACCGCGTCGGTCACGTCGCCGTAGCCGTCCACGCCGGCCAGCCAGACGTCCCGCTGGAACCCGGGATCGGAGAGCATGTGCAGGGCCGAGCGCACGTTGCTGCGCCAGCGCCACCACGGCATGTCGTTGACAGGCATGCCGCCCATGGTGGATGAGCGACGGCCACGACGGGAAGAGTTCTCCGAAGCTTGCACGGTCATCGATCGTACGTTCCCCTCCACATCGGTCACATCCACCCCCGCAATTCACCTGCGCGTCACCCATTGTCGACCTGCGATCACTCACGGGTTGGCCGTGTGGCGGAATCGTGCGGAACCATGACCGGCAGGCGACGCACCCGCAGCACATTCCTCCCCGGCCTCCTCACCCGTCACGCCAGAAAAGGCGTCCTGTCCGCGGGCACGGCGGTCGCGTGCGCGTCGCTCCTCGCCGGATGCGGTGTCGTCCCCGGCACCACGGGGGATGCCGGGGACGACACCATCACCGTCATGACCTGGGCTCCGCAGAGCACCAAGGCCACCAACAAGCCCGGCATGCCCGCCTTCGCCCTCGCCTACGCCCGCTGGATCAACGCCAAGGGCGGGATCAACGGCCGCAGGCTGAACGTGCTGACCTGCAACGACCACAACGACAGCGTGGCCGCCGCCAGGTGCGCCCGGCGGGCGGTCAAGGAGAACGTGGTCGCCGTCGTCGGGTCCTACAGCCAGTACGCGGACTCCTTCTTCCCGTCGCTGGAGGGCGCCGGCATCCCCTACCTGGGCGGCTACGGCGCCACCAACGCCGAGTTCACCAGCCCCCTGTCGTACCCCGTCAACGGCGGCCAGCCCGCGCTGCTGGCCGGTCTCGGCAGTGCCCTCGCCGAGTGCGGGCCCGTCACGCTGATCAGGCCCGACACCATCACGGGCGACCAGCTGCCCCCGCTGCTCGACTCCGGTCTCAAAGCGGGCGGGCACCGGGCCTCGAACGACCAGCGGGCCGCGGAGGACGCCACCGAGTACGACGGCCAAGCCGAGCGCGCTCTGCGCACGACGAGCACCGGCACGGCGGACCAGGGGTGTGTGGTGCCCGCCCTGGGGGACCGCAACGGCACCTTCATGGACTCCTTCCGGCGGGCCCGCGAGGACTACCCCGAGGTGCGGACCGCCACCGTGCTGGGCAGTGTCGACCAGACGGTGATCGACGCCACCGGCGGGGCGTCGGGCCCCTACGAGGGCTCGTACATCACCGGCTGGTATCCGGTGGCGAGCGATCCGCGCTGGGACGGGATGAAGCGGGTGATCCGCGAGCAGGCCTTCGGCGACAACCGCATCGACCCCGCGGACGCCGGAGTGCAGACCACTTGGATCGCCTACACGGTGTTCCGGCAGGCCGTCGAGTCGCTCGGCGACGGCGAGGTGTCCGCCGACTCGGTCACCGAGGCCCTGGACGACGGCCTGAAGGTCACCACGGGCGGCCTCACGCCGACGCTGCGCTGGCGGTTCCAGGACAAGCTCGCCGCCGTGGGCTTCCCGCGTCTGGTCAACGCGAACGTGACCCTCCAGGTGGTGCGGGAGGGACGGCTGGTCTCGGCGCGCAGGGGTTTCGTCGACACGACGAGGACGCTGCAGAACGCCGACGTGAACTACTGAGCGTCTCCGCCCGGCAGTTCACGTCCCGCCCGGACCGCCCCCGTCACAGCTGCGTCGGCTGCCGCTCGGGCAGACCGTACTTCTTCGCGATCCCGTTCCACAGCCCGGCCGCCTTGGCCTTCTCCGCGGTGGCCACGCCGCTGGCCCGGTTGCCGGCCTGGGTCTGGCCGGTGGGCCGGGCCTGGCCCTTCCTGCAGCCCTTCTTGCCGGCGGTCTGGTCGGCCCAGGCCGCGTAGTGGTTGTCGGCCGAGGCGGAGGCCTGCCAGGCCTTGGTGAGGGCGGTGGTGAGCGCGGCGTGGCCGGGCAGCTCGTCGACCTCGATGCCGGAGAGCCGGGTGACCAGCCCGGTGCGCTGCTTGGCCGCGTCCCGCAGGTCCTTGGCGGCCTCGGAGAGGTTGTCGCAGCCCTTGACGTCGGCGACGGCGTTGATCACCGTGCTGCGGCTGTTGCCGCTGTCGGCGAGCAGCTTGTCCAGCTCGACCGCCTGGGCCCGGGCCGGGTCGGCGGACGGGGAGGCGGAGCCGTCCGCCGCGGGTGCGGAGGCGGCCACCGGCTTGTTGTCACCGCCGTCGTCGTCACCGCCGCCGCCACCGGCGAGCAGCGCGCCCGCGCCGACGCCGAGGACGGCGATGCCGATGCCGACGGCGGCGATGACGGGTACACGCGAGCCGGCACGGCCACCGCGCGACCGGCCTCCGGCGGGCGGTTCCTGGGAGGCCCCGGGAGCGGCGTACGAGGGCTGCGGCCCGGGCTGCTCGATGCGGGGCATCTGCTGTGTGGCCCCTGCGGGGCTCTCGGCGCCCCCCTGGCTGCGGAAGAGGTTGTCGAACTCGGCGGGCGGCTGCTTGTCCCCGCCTGGCACCGGCGGGATGTACTGCGTCGCCTCGGCGTCCGGATGCGAGGCGGCCGGCAGCGGCCCGGCTCCCGCCCCGGTCCGGGGCCCGGTCCCGAGGAACCGCGTCGCCTCGGGGTCCCCCCCGGAAGGCATCTCGGGCGGCAGCGCCCCCGGGCCCACCGGGGGTATGTACTGCGTCGCCCCTTCGTCGCCGGACGGCGCGACGGGCGGCAGGTACTGCGTGGCCGCGGCGGCCGCGTCCCCCACGACCGGGGGTATGTACTGGGTCGCCCCCTCGTCGGCGGGCGCGGGCCCGGGGGCTCCCCCGTCGGCGGACCCGTAGGCACCGGAGCCCGGCGGCAGACCGCCGCCGTACGCCTCGGCGCCGGGCTGCGGCCGTGCTCCCCCGCCCGGGGTGCCGTACGCGTCAGCGGCCGACGGCAGACCGGCCCCCTGCGGATATCCGTACCCGGAGCCGTCCTGCGGCTGGGCGCCTTGTCCCGGCTGCCCCTGCCCGCCGGAGCCCTGCTGCGGCTGGGCGCCGGAGCCGGCGGAGGTGCCGTAGGCGTCGGGGCCCTGCGGCTGGGCGCCGGAGCCGGCGGAGGTGCCGTACGCACCGGCGGCGGGCAGACCGGCCCCCTGCGGATATCCGTACCCGGAGCCGTCCTGCGGCTGGGCGCCTTGTCCCGGCTGCGGCTGGGCGCCGGAGCCCTCCGGGGGCCGGGGGGCTCCCGCGCCGGCGGTGCCGTACGGGTCGTAGCCGGTGTGGCCCGCGGGCGGCTGGGCCGTGCCGTACGGGCCTGGGTCGGCCGGTGGGCCGGCGTAGGGGTTCGGGGGCTGGGCGCCCTCCGGCGGGAGTGCGCCCGGGGCCTGCGCGTCCCACGCGGGCGGCTCCTGCGTGCTCCACTGCTGGGGCTGGGACTGCCAGGTCTGGCCCGGCGGCGGGGGCGGGGTCTGCTGCCGGTCGGGGCCCCACGGCTGGCCCCAGGTCTGGCCCTCCGCGGGGGCCGAGGCCTGCGGTCCGCCCGCCGGGGGCGGGACGGGCCGGCGGCCCTGGGCGTCGCCCGGTCCGCCCGTCATGCCCGGCAGCAGGGGCTCGCCACCGTCGGAGGGCAGCACGATGCCTTCGCGCGCGGGGCGCGCCGAGGGCTCCTCGCCCTGTCCACTCTGCGTCACCGGGACTCCTACTAATGGGGGACCTTGTGAATCGTCGGGTCACGCTACCGGGTCCCCAGAGCCCCGTGCCACGCAGCACAGGGCCCGGCCTCCGGCCCTGTGAGCGCGGTAACACCAGCGGGTCACGCCACGTTGCCCAGGCCACCTCCTACGCGTCCAGCAGCCGTTTCCCGCACGTCACGCATCCGCAGACCCTGTGTTCACGCCGCCGTCTGCAGGTCGAGCCGCGCCCCGAACTCCCTCACCACCGCCTCGTCCCGGTACGGCTCCAGCCGTTGCTGGAAGTCCTCCAGGTACTCGGCGCCCCGGTTGGAGCGCAGCCCTTCCAGCAGTTCCACGGCCTTCATGCCGGTGTTGCACGCCTCTTCGATCTCCCGCTGCTGCACCTGCGCCGTGGCCAACAGCACATAGCCGATGGCCCGGCGGCGCGCCCGCGTCACGGGATGCCCGGCCAGCGACTCCTGCGCACACCGGGCCGCCGCCTCGGCCTGCCCCAGGTCCCGGTGACAGTGGGCCAACTCATCGGCGAGGTAGGCCTCGTCGAAGTGCGCGATCCACACCGGGTCGTCCCCGGCGGCCGGGTCGGCCGCCTCCAGGGCGCTCACCGCGCGCCCCGCCGAGGACTGGGCGGCGCGCACGTCGCCCATGAGAGCGTGCCCGCGCGCCTCCGCCGCCAGGAACATCGACTCGGCCCGGGGCGACACACGCCCCCGTGCCCCTTCCTGCGCCGCCCGCGCCAACTGCGCGATCTCCCGCGGGTTTCCGAGCTGGGCGGCGAGATGGCTCATGGAGGCCGCGAGGACGTACCCGCCGTAGCCGCGGTCCCCGGCGGCCTGTGCGAGGCGCAGGGCCTGGATGTAGTAGCGCTGGGCCAGGCCGGGCTGGCCGGTGTCGACGGCCATGTACCCGGCGAGTTCCGTCAGCCGGGCCACCGCGGCGAACAGGTCCCGCCCGACCGCCTCCCGGTACGACCCCGCCAGCAGCCCCGAGACCACGCTGTTGAGGTAGTGCACGACGACCGGCCGCACATGCCCGCTGCCGTATTGGTGGTCGAGATCCGCCAGCGCCTGGGTCATGGCCTGCACCGCCCGCACGTCGGACTGCCCCACCCGCGGCCCGGCCGAGCGCGAGACCTGCGCGTCGGGCGCGGAGATCAGCCAGTCCCGGCTGGGCTCGACCAGCGCGGACGCCGCGACGGAGGAACCGGACAGGAAGTCCCGCCGCCCCACGTCACTGCGCCACAGCTCGCAGACCTGCTCGATGGCCCCCAGCACGGTCGGCGAGAACTGGAGGCCCACACCCGAGGCGAGGTTCTTGCCGTTGGCCATGCCGATCTCGTCGATCGTGACCGTACGGCCGAGCTTGCGGCCCAGCGCCTCGGCGATGATCGCCGGTGCCCGGCCCCGCGGCTGCTGCCCGCGCAGCCAGCGCGCCACCGACGTCTTGTCGTAGCGCAGGTCGAGGCCGTGCTCGGCACCGCACATGTTGACCCGGCGGGCCAGGCCCGCGTTGGAGCATCCGGCTTCCTGGATGAGCGCCTGCAGCCGTTCGTTCGGCTGACGGGCGACGAGAGGCCTTGCGGCCATGGCGTACCCCCTGAGGCTGCGGTGCCTGCCCACGCACCGAGTTGACGTGTCTTCCGCGGCCGAACCCCTCACGTCCCGGCGAAAGGATCCGGCCGTGAAGATCAATGCCCCGCCGACCAGGCGAAAATGCGAGGCATGTGAGGAATGCCGGGGTAACGGCTGCTGCCGGCCCCACTCGTGGTTACCCAGCTCCGCGACCGATCCTCCTGCGCGCCCCCGCAGATGCACCCATGCGCCCCGGGAACAGGGGCGGTGCTCTCCCCCGCGCACACGGGTGGGCGTAACCCCTGGTGACGACCAGAGTTGTGTTCATCGTGGAAGAGACGATCGCCGGCACCGAAGCCGCTCAGATCCCGAAGCAGCGCGGGGAATCGCTGCTGGAGACCGCTGTTCGCTACGCCGAGGAGCGCCACTGGGACGTGTTCCCCGGCACCTGGCTGGAACCCGTCGACGGCAACCAGCGCTGCTCCTGCGGTGACGCGGCGTGTCCGGCGCCCGGGTCGCACCCGGCGCGCCCGGACTGGGCGACGCAGGCGACGGGCAGTGCGACGGTCGCGCGACGGATGTGGCAGAAGCAGCCGACCGCGTCGGTCCTGCTGCCGACGGGGCGGACGTTCGACGCGATCTCCGTGCCGGAGACGGCCGGGTTCCTGGCGCTCGCACGCATGGAGCGGATGGAGCTGACGCTCGGGCCGGTGACGCTCACGCCGGACCGGCGGATGGAGTTCTTCGTGCTGCCGGGGGCCGGTGTGAAGGTGCCGGACCTGGTGCGGAAGCTGGGGTGGTCGGTGTCGTCACTGGATCTGACGGTGCTGGGTGAGGGAGCGTATGTGGCTGCGCCGCCTACGCGTTTCGGGTCCCGGGGGGCTGTGCAGTGGGCCTGCCGGCCGACCCCGGCGAACAGGTGGCTGCCGGATGCGGAGGAGTTGATCTCGCCGTTGGCCTACGCGTGCGGCAGGGACCGGTGAGCGCCTGATCGTCTGCGTGGTTGCCCCTTCGTGGCGAGTGCGGGTCGCCCGTGGCTGTTCGCGCCCACGCTGCGGAGCCGCGCATTGGCACAGTCCCCCGCCCCTGAGCGCGATCCCCCACCGTAGGGTGCAGGGTGACGGAGGGAGGCGTGGTGGGATCCAGCGCTGTGCGTGTACAGGGGCTCTGGAAGCGGTTCGGGCAGCAGGTCGCTGTTGCCGGGGTCGATCTCGAGTTGCCCGCGGGCAAGTTCATCGGGCTCGTCGGGCCGAACGGAGCCGGGAAGACCACCACCTTGTCGATGGTGACCGGGCTGCTCAGGCCCGATCACGGGACCGTCGAGGTGGTCGGCCACGACGTGTGGCGGGACCCCGTCGAGGTGAAGGCCCGGATCGGGGTGCTGCCGGAGGGGCTGCGGCTCTTCGAGCGGCTCTCCGGGCGGGAACTGCTCGCGTACTCCGGGCGGTTGCGCGGGCTGCCCGGTGCCGAGGTCGACAAGCGGGCCACGCAGCTCCTCGACGTCCTCGACCTGGCCGGGGCCCAGCACAAGCTAGTCGTCGACTACTCGACCGGCATGCGCAAGAAGATCGGGCTGGCCAGCGCTCTCCTCCACAATCCCGAAGTGCTCTTCCTGGACGAGCCGTTCGAGGGCGTCGACCCCGTCTCCGCGCAGACCATCCGGGGCGTCCTGGAGCGGTACACGGCCTCGGGCGCCACGGTCGTGTTCTCTTCCCACGTCATGGAGCTCGTCGAGTCGCTGTGCGACTGGGTCGCCGTCATGGCCGCCGGGCGGATCCGCGCCACCGGCACGCTCGCCGAGGTGCGCGGGGACGCGCCCTCGCTGCAGCGGGCGTTCCTCGAACTCGTCGGCGCGCAGAGCCGGGACGCCGGGTCCGATCTCGACTGGCTGGGCGGCGGGGCCCGGTGAGCACCGAGGCGATCACCCCCGTCTTCGTACGGCTGAAGCTGTCGCTGCTGCGCAACGGGCTGCGGCAGTCCGGCGGCCGGAAGGCCGCCTACATCACCTCCGCCGTCTTCGCCCTGCTGTTCGCCGCGCTCCAGCTGATCGGCCTGATCGCGCTGCGCGGCCACGCGCACGCCGAGTCCGTGGTCGTGCTGGCGGTGGCGGTGCTGGGGCTCGGG
>NZ_POUC01000330.1 GCF_002891435.1 Streptomyces cahuitamycinicus | reverse complement strand
TGGGTATAAGAGACAGGCCCCGACCCGTCCCCGATCCCCCCGGGGCCGGATCCCGTGCCGAACCCGGAGCCGGGCCCTCCACTGTCCTGACCCCCTGCACAGGAACGGGGCGGTGGACGGCACATCCCGCCGTCCACCGTCCCGCACACGTCCCTCGGCGGCAGCGCCTACGCGGAGGTCTCCGACCGGTCCCCGCCCCACAGCGTGTGGAACGACCCGTCACGGTCCACCCTGCGGTAGGTGTGCGCACCGAAGTAGTCCCGCTGCCCCTGCGTCAACGCCGCCGGCAGCCGCTCCGCGCGCAGCGCGTCGTAGTAGGCGAGGGCCGCCGCGAAACCGGGCGTCGGCACACCCTGGCGGGTCGCGGCGACCAGCACCTCACGCCAGTCGTCCTGGGCGTCCGCGATCTCCTGCGCGAAAGTCGCGTCCGACAGCAGGCTCGGCAGGTCGGGCCGGGCGTCGTACGCGGCGCGGATCCGGTCCAGGAACGCCGCGCGGATGATGCAGCCGCCCCGCCACAGCGCCGACACCGCACCCAGGTCGATGTCCCACCCGTACTCGCCGCGCGCCGCGTCGATCTCGTGGAAGCCCTGCGTGTACGACACGATCTTCGACGCGTACAGCGCCTGCTCCACCCGGTCCGCGAACGCCCGGGCCTCCGCCTCGCTCAGCGGCTTCGCCTTCGGGCCGGCCAGCTCGCGCGAGGCCTCCCGCAGGGCCGCGTGGCCCGACAGCGACCGCGCGAACACCGCCTCGGCGATACCGGACACCGGCACGCCGAGGTCCAGCGCGATCTGCACGGTCCAGCGGCCGGTGCCCTTCTGCTCGGCCTGGTCCACCACCACGTCCACGAACGGCTTGCCCGTCTCCGCGTCGACGTGCGACAGCACCTCGGCCGTGATCTCGATCAGGTACGAGTCGAGACGGCCCTGGTTCCAGGTCCGGAAGATGTCCGCGATCTCGGCGGGGGAGTACCCGGCGACGTCCCGCAGCAGCTGGTACGCCTCCCCGATGAGCTGCATGTCCGCGTACTCGATGCCGTTGTGCACCATCTTCACGAAGTGCCCGGCACCGTCCGGACCGACATGGGAGACGCACGGCGAGCCGTCCGCCGCCTTCGCCGAGATCTTCTCCAGCATCGGACCCAGCGAGTCGTAGGACTCCTTCGGGCCGCCGGGCATGATGCTCGGGCCGTTCAGCGCGCCCTCCTCACCGCCGGAGACGCCCATGCCGACGAAGTGGATGCCCTGCTCGCGCAGGTCCCGCTCCCGGCGCCGAGTGTCGGCGAAGTGCGCGTTGCCACCGTCGATGATCATGTCGCCGGGCTCCAGCAGCGGCGCGAACTCCTGGATCACCGCGTCCGTCGGCTCACCGGCCTTCACCATCACGACCAGGCGCCGCGGCCGCTCCAGCGCTGCCACGAAGTCCTTGGCGTTCTCGCATGCGACGAACTCCCCCTCGCCGCCGAACTCCTCCACCAGGGCGTGCATGCGCGCGGGCGTCCGGTTGTGCACCGCGACCGTGTAGCCGTTGCGGGCGAAGTTGCGGGCGAGGTTGCGGCCCATGACCGCGAGACCCGTGACGCCGATCTGCGCTGTACTGCTCATTCGGTTCGCTCCTAAAAGACCTCGGTACCGGTGCTGCCGGTGGGAGGCGCCCACGGGCATCCCCCGTCGACCATCCTGACGTGCCGCTACTTCGTCCGCACGCGCGGGTCGCACGGCGTGGCGCAGGCTGATACGGACGAGAGCCCCTTCGCGCTCAGCCGGTGTACGCGTCCCCGCGCACGGCGCACCCGCGCACCGGGTGCCGTACACGGTGCACCACCGTGGCGCAGGTCGCGCAACAGGGGCCACATACCGGCCATTTGGACTCCCGGGCGGCCGATAGCCGTCTTGTTCTGGCCGGTTCGCAGCGCTTACTTTTGCCCCTCCTGACGCATGTCTAGGGGGGCTTTCGATGGCCGTACGCGGCCGGCACCGCCGGTATCAGCCGAACAGGATCAACCGCGCCTCGCTCACCGTGACGGCGGGCGGCGCGGGCATGGCACTGCCGTTCATGGGCACCGGCGCCGCCCAGGCGGCGGACGTGGACACCTGGAACAAGGTCGCCGCCTGCGAGTCCACCAGCAACTGGAGCATCAACACCGGCAACGGCTTCTACGGCGGACTGCAGTTCACCCAGTCCACCTGGGAGGCCTACGGCGGCCGGGCCTACGCGGCCCGCGCGGACCTGGCGAGCAAGGACCAGCAGATCGCCGTCGCGGAGAAGGTCCTCGACGGGCAGGGGCCGGGCGCCTGGCCGGTCTGCTCCGAGCGGGCCGGACTGACCCGGGGCGGTGGCGAGCCCGACATCCGGCCCGCCACCGAGCGCACCGGGCGGAAGGACTCGAAGAAGAAGACCTCCATCGACGACGTACGGCCGCAGTCCACGCCGCAGTCCCGGGCGGGCAACGCCGAGATGTACACCGTCGTCCGCGGCGACACCCTCTCCCGCATCGCGGACGACCAGGACGTGCGGGGCGGCTGGCGGGGCCTGTACGCCGCCAACCGCTCCGCCATAGGGGCCGACCCGGATCTGATCGTGCCCGGCCAGCGCCTCGCGCTGCGCGGCGAGGGCGCCACGAAGACGCGGCCCGAGCACAGGCCGTCGCCGTCGGCCAAGCCCTCGACGAAGAAGCCGGCCCAGGACCGCGCGGAGGAGCGGTCGAAGGAGCGGGCGAAGGAGCGGCCGAAAGAGCGGTCCAAGGACGAGAGCAGGGAGCGCGCGGACCGGTCCACGGCCACCCGGCAGGGCTTCGTCGCCCCTGTCGACGCCTCACTCGGGACGCCCTACCGCAAGGCGGGCTCCGCCTGGTCGAAGGGCTATCACACCGGGATCGACTTCCCCGTGCCCACGGGCACATCGGTCAAGTCGGTCGCGTCGGGCAGCGTCGTCAGCGCGGGATGGGGCGGCTCCTACGGCTATCAGGTCGTGGTCCGGCACGCCGACGGCCGCTACAGCCAGTACGCCCACCTCTCCGCGATCTCCGTGCGGGACGGGCAGTCTGTGAGCGCGGGCCAGCGCATCGGCCGCTCCGGCTCCACCGGCAACAGTTCGGGCCCGCATCTGCACTTCGAGGTGCGGACGGGGCCCGGCTTCGGCTCGGACGTCGATCCGGTGGCGTACCTCCGGGCCGGCGGCGTCAGGATCTGACCCGCGTGCGGTGCCGGTCGATCACGGGCAACGGGACGTACGGGATGCCGTAGAAGGGCGCGTAGGAGAGCGGGCGATCGTCGTCGGAGGCCGCCGCCACCGACGACTCCCCGCCCTCGTACGAGACATCCGCCTCGCCGGCCGCCGCCGCTCCGGGCCCCGGCGACATCACCGCGGCCCGTGTGTCCGGTACGGCTACGGGGGCCGCCGCCGTCGCCACCGGCTCCGGCGCGAGTACGGCGGCCGGTGCGTCCGGTACCCGTACGCGGGCTGCCGCCGTTTCCTGCGGCCTGGGCACGATCACCGCCGCCGGTGCGTCCGATCCAGGCACGAGTACCGTCGCCCTCGCGGTCGGCTCGGGTACGCGCATGTCCGCCCTCGCCCTCGCGACCGGCTCCGGTACGCGCACGTCCGCCGTTTCCTCCGGCCGTGGCACGATCACCGCAGCTGGTGCGCCCGGCCCCGGCACGAGTACCGCCGTCGTCGCCACAGGCCTCCGCACGAGCACGTCCCGCGCGCGCAGCCCGGCCTGCGCCCCGGCCGGGACTCGCTCGGGGACCCCGTCCAGGCCAGCCGGTTCTCCCACCGGAGCGGGCAGACCGCCCCGGCCCGCCTGCTCCGGCACTCGGCGCGGACCGTCGGCCGGCAGGGCTCGCGCACCCGCCCCGCTCGGCGCTTCCGTAGGCCCGGCGGGAATCGCAACCGGCTGCTCGTGCGTGAGCCGCTCCGTCGTCAGCAGGATCAGGCCGCCAGCCGCCACCACGCCACAGCCCAGGGCGAGCACCGTGCCCGTCGCGCCGTAGCGGAAGGTTTCTCCGAACATCGTGATGCCCACCGCGGCCGCGACCACCGGGTTCACGACCGTCAGCATGGCCAGCGGGGCAGCGAGGCCGGCGCCCCGGTAGGAGGCCTGCGACAGCAGCATGCCGGCCGTGGCCAGGACGCCGATCACGGCGAGGGACGGCACGTCCGCCGCCGACACACCGCCGGTCCAGTCGACCGCGACGGTCTTGGTGAACACCGAGGACATGCCGAACGCGATGCCGGAGGCCGTCGCCAGCAGCATGCTGCGGACCGCCGGGTGCCGGTGCGCGGCCCGGGCGGCGATCATCAGCGTCACGACCACACCCGCGGTGACGACGGCGACGCCGACCCGCTGCGCCGCGCTCAGCGACCGCGCGTCGGACGCGGCGACCAGGGAGAGCAGACCGGCGAGCCCCACCGTCGCCATGATCGCGCCCCGCCAGGCCGTGGAACCGGCCTTACGGCCGACGAACAGCGCCGCCATGGGCAGGGCCACCACGATGGTCAGCGCGCCGAGCGGCTGCACCAGGCTCAGCGGCCCGTAGGCGAGCGCCACCACGTGCAGCAGCCCACCGGTGCCGTTCAGCGCGACCGCCGCCCACCAGCCCGGCCGCCGCAGCGGCGCGTACTGCTCGCCCGGCGACGACTCCGCCACCCGCTCCTGCACGATCGCCCCGCCCGCGTAGGCGAACGCGGAGACGAGGGACAGCAGGACGGACAACGCGAGGGCGCTCATCGGCTGCTCCTCTGCGTGAGGCGGGGGCTCTCGGCCCGGCGCGGCGAAAGGTGGGCTTTCATGACCAACACCCTGCCGTGTCCAGGTCTTCCCGTCGTCGTCCCTGAGCACTCATTGGGTCCTACTGCCGGTGGAGTACGCGAGGAACCCCGTCATCCCCAGGGTGGGCGAGTGCGGTCGGGGCCACCGGGTCGCGTCCCCTAAGGGCCTTGGTACTACTGCTCTTCGTGAACCTCGACCCCGACCTCGCCGCGCTCCGCCCGCTCGCCGGCTTCTTCGTGCTGCGCACGGAACGAGCAACGGCCGGGTCCTTTCCCACTCTCGCACAGGCCTATGCCGCGACGTCACTGGATATGTCGGCAAATCCCTTGATTTTGCGTGTGCGGAAGGTCTCGGCCGCCCTGCGCGCCCCGGAGTTGCGCGTCGCCGCGTCCGTGACGCATCAGGGGATCGCGGCCCGGCTCTGGTCGATCGCCCTCGGCTGCGCGGCGCTCTACGGCTCCGTCCCCGACCTCGACGCCCGGCTGCTGCACTGGGACGCCGACGGCAGCGCCCCCGACGACCTGTGGCTCCGGAAGGTGACGCCGCTCCCCGGGGACGCGCCGTCCCTCGCGGACGTGGTCCTGCACGGCCACCTCGTCCCGCTGGCGGCGGCCCTGCGCGTCCACCATGGCCTCGCCCCGGGCCTGCTGCGCGGCAACGCCGCCTCCGCCCTGGCCGGTGCGGCCCGGGAACTGGACCGCTGGGCCGGGCGGCACGGCCGTACGGACGTCGCCGCCCGGGCCCGGTCCCTGGCCGCGGAACTCCTCGCGCACCCCCTGCTCACCGGCGCCGGGACCCTCACCGGCACCGCGTTCCGGCGCCGCAGTTGCTGCCTGTACTACCGGGTGCCCGGCGGGGGCGTCTGCGGCGACTGCTGTTTCCCGCGGCCGCCTCGCTCTTCCCCGCGCGCCCCTTCTGGGTGACCATGAAAGGGAACGGCCGCTGAGAGCAGGGAGTTGCGGGTGCGAGTCGGACTGCTGACCCGGGAGTACCCGCCGGATGTGTACGGCGGTGCGGGCGTCCATGTGGAGTTCCTCGCCCGCGAGCTCAGATCGCTCGTCGACCTGGACGTGCACTGCTGGGGCGAGGGCCGCGGCGACGGCGTGCGGCGCCACCGGCCCTGGTCCGCGCTCGACGGCGCCAACGACGCGCTGCGCACCTTCTCCGTCGACCTCGCCATGGCCGCCGCCCTCGAAGGCCGCGAGGTGGTCCACTCCCACACCTGGTACGCCAACCTCGGCGGCCACCTCGCCAAGCTCCTGTACGGCATCCCGCACGTGATGACCGCGCACTCCCTGGAGCCCCTGCGGCCCTGGAAGGCCGAGCAGCTCGGTGGCGGCTACGAACTGTCCAGCTGGGCGGAACGCACCGCGATCGAGGCCGCCGACGCGGTGATCGCCGTCTCCGGAGCGATGCGCGAGGACATTCTCGGCTGCTACCCCGCGCTGGACCCGGAGCGGGTCCACATCGTGCACAACGGCATCGACACGAGCCTGTACCGGCCCGACCACGGGACGGACGCCCTGGACCGGATCGGCCTGGACCGCTCCCGCCCGTACGTGCTGTTCGTCGGCCGGATCACCCGGCAGAAGGGCGTGCCCCACCTGCTGCGCGCCGTGCGGGACATCGACCCGGCCGCACAGGTCGTGCTGTGCGCGGGCGCACCGGACACACCGGAGATCGACCAGGAGTTCCGCGAGCTGTTCGGGGAGCTGAGCGCGGTCCGCGACGGGGTGTTCTGGATCCCGAAGATGCTCCCGCGCCCGGAGGTGATCCAGCTCCTCACGCACGCGGCCTTGTTCGTCTGCCCCTCGGTCTACGAGCCGCTCGGCATCGTGAACCTGGAGGCGATGGCCTGCGGCACCCCCGTGGTGGCCTCGGCGGTCGGCGGCATCCCCGAGGTCGTCGACGACGGCACGACCGGGCTGCTCGTCCCGCCCGGCGACGGCTTCGAGGCCGGCCTCGCCCGGGCCATGGACACGGTCCTGGCCGACCCGGCGGCCGCCGGGAGGATGGGTGAGGCCGGGCGGGAGCGCGCGGTCGGCGCCTTCGGCTGGGACGCGGTGGCCCGCCGCACGGTCCGGCTCTACGAAGAGATCGTCAAACAGGCTTAGTGGGTACTGCTCAAGGGCAGGCATCGGGAAATCGGCGTGAGGGGAGCGGCCATGCGAGGTGGTGGTCCTTCGGTCCTGGGGATCGTGCTGGCGGGCGGCGAGGGCAAACGGCTGATGCCCCTGACCGCGGACCGTGCCAAACCGGCGGTGACCTTCGGTGGAACGTACCGTCTGGTCGACTTCGTCCTGTCCAACCTCGTCAACGCGGACGTCCTGCGCATCTGCGTCCTGACGCAGTACAAGTCGCACTCGCTGGACCGGCACATCACCATGACCTGGCGGATGTCCAACCTGCTCGGCAACTACGTCACGCCGGTGCCCGCGCAGCAGCGCCTCGGCCCGCGCTGGTACCTGGGCAGCGCCGACGCGATCCTGCAGTCCCTGAACCTGATCTACGACGAGCGTCCCGAGTACGTGGCCGTCTTCGGCGCCGACCACGTCTACCGCATGGACCCCCGCCAGATGCTCGCCCAGCACATCGAGAGCGGCGCGGGTGTGACGGTGGCCGGGATCCGTGTGCCGCGCACCGAGTCCTCGTCCTTCGGGGTGATCACTCCCGGCTCGGACGGCCAGACGGTGGAGGGTTTCCTGGAGAAGCCGGCCGATCCGCCCGGGCTCGCTGACGACCCCAGCCGTGTCTTCGCCTCGATGGGCAACTACATCTTCACCACCAAGGCACTCATCGAGGCGCTCAGGCGGGACGCGGAGGACGAGGCCTCGGTGCATGACATGGGCGGTTCGATCCTGCCCCAGCTCACCGACCGGGGCGAGGCCGCGCTCTACGACTTCAGCGCCAACCACGTGCCCGGCGAGACCACCCGCGACCAGGGCTACTGGCGGGACGTGGGGACGCTGGACGCCTACTACGAGGCCCACATGGACCTGATCGCCGAGCGCCCCGCCTTCAACCTGTACAACCGCAGCTGGCCGATCTACACGCACTCGTACCAGCTCTCACCGGCCCGGTTCAACGCGGGCGGCATCGCCAGCGAGTCCATCATCAGCGCGGGCTGCCTGGTGCGCGGGCAGGTCACGCGGTCGGTGCTGTCGCCGGGTGTGGTGGTCGACCCGGGAGCCGTGGTGCAGGGTTCGGTGCTGCACGACAACGTGCACATCGGCCGGGGCGCGGTGGTGCGCGGCGCCGTCCTCGACAAGAACGTCGAGGTGCCGCCGGGCGCGACCATCGGCGTCAACCCCGAGCGGGACGCGGAGCTGTACACGGTGTCCAAGGGCGGGGTGATCGCCCTGGGCAAGGGGCAGTTGGTCACCTGAGCCGGGGCGGCCCGGGGTCTTTGTCCTGCCTCTGGACGACGCCCGGGAGGACGACCCGCCCGAGATCCCCGGCTTCAAGGGTGAGTACTTCACCCGGTCCGCCCCGGGCGTCTTCGCTTTCCACGCCCTCAAGGGGACCACGTTCGACCAGGACCTCGACTTCGACAACCTGGAGCGGCGCCAGAACTTCACCACCGGACGGCCCGACGACGTGACGCCTCCCGGGTGACTCCCACCGGGTGCCCGGCGGCGCGAGCTGTGCTGGACTGACCGCACATGCACCATGAGTCCCGCCCCATCACGGGGCGGGACTCAGGGGTCCTTTCACTACGCCCGTCCGGGTCGCGCGGCCTGGCACCGAACCTCGCCGCGTTGCCGAAACGCCCACGTGGCTCCGCCACGAGGGCGCTCCGGCGCCTTGCGATGCACGGCACCGGAGCACGCGACCTGACCGGACGCTCATAGTGAGAAGACCCCTTAATCCGATGTTAACTGTGCGTAGCCTGATCGTACTTGACCGTAATCGGCTGGGGGCGGTTGACTGCTGACCCACCCGTCGTCGACGCGAGGCAAGCCCTTGACTGCTGACCTGCTCGCTCCTCTCGACCTGGCGTTCTGGAACATCGAGTCCGCCGAACACCCGATGCACCTCGGCGCGCTCGGAATCTTCTCGGCCCACTCGCCCGCCGCGGGCGCCCACGCGGCGGACCTCCTCGCCGCCCGGGCCGCCGGAGTCCCCGGACTGCGGATGCGCATCCGCGACGTGTGGCAGCCGCTGCCCTCCGCCCTGCGCCGGCCGCTCGCCTTCGGCGGCGCGGCCCGCGAGGCGGACCCCGACTTCGACCCCCTGAACCACGTGCGGCTGCACGCCCCGACCGCCGACTTCCAGGCCGTAGCGGGACGGCTCATGGAGCAGCCCCTGGAGCGCGACCGCCCGCCCTGGGAGGCCCATGTGCTGCCGGGCGAGGACGGCGTCTGCTTCGCCGTGCTGTTCAAGTTCCACCACGCCCTGGCCGACGGGCTGCGGGCGCTGACCCTCGCCGCTGGCGTCATGGACCCGATGGACATGCCCGCCCCCGGCCC
>NZ_POUC01000032.1 GCF_002891435.1 Streptomyces cahuitamycinicus | reverse complement strand
AGATGTGTATAAAAGACAGGCCCGGCACCTCCTCGCCGTCGCCGATGCCGCGATGCCCCTGCTCCCCGCCGTGCTGCCCCTCGGTGAGGAGAAACCCTCGGCCGCCCACCGTGCCCGGCTCGCGCTCGCCGAAGCCGCCGGGACGGTGCTGGCCGGCGGCCTGTCCCTGCTCGGTATCGACGCTCCCGACCATCTCTGAGAGACACGTACAGATCATGAGCCGTTCCGCACACCCCGCCGGGCCCCGTCACGCCGATGTCCTTCCCGAGGGCCACTACTCCGCCCCGCCCGCCGACCTCAACGCGCTGGACCCCAAGGTGTGGGCCCAGACCGTGACGCGTGACGAGGACGGGGTCGTGACCGTCGGAGGCATCCCCGTCACCCGGCTCGCCGAGGAGTTCGGCACCCCTGCCTACGTCCTCGACGAGGCCGACTTCCGGGCCCGCGCGCGTGCCTGGCGCACCGCCTTCGGGACCGGCGCCGACGTCTTCTACGCCGGCAAGGCGTTCCTCTCCCGCGCCGTGGTGCGCTGGCTCGACGAGGAGGGGCTGAACGTCGACGTCTGCTCCGGGGGTGAGCTGGCCACCGCCCTGTCGGCCGGCATGCCCGCCGACCGCATCGCCTTTCACGGCAACAACAAGTCCGTCGACGAGATCACCCGGGCCGTCGAGGTCGGCGTCGGGCACATCGTCCTCGACTCCTTCCAGGAGATCGTCCGCGTCGCGCACATCGCGCAGAGCCTCGGGAAGCGGCAGAAGGTCCTCATCCGCATCACCGTCGGCGTCGAGGCCCACACCCACGAGTTCATCGCCACGGCCCACGAGGACCAGAAGTTCGGCATCCCGCTGGCCGGCGGGCAGGCCGCCGAGGCCGTACGCCGGGCCCTGCAGCTCGACGGTCTTGAACTGGTCGGCATCCACAGCCACATCGGGTCGCAGATCTTCGACATGTCCGGGTTCGAGGTCGCCGCGCACCGGGTCGTCTCGCTGCTGAAGGCCGTCCGCGACGAGCACGGCGTGGAGCTGCCGGAGATCGACCTCGGCGGCGGCCTCGGCATCGCGTACACCAGCGACGACGACCCCCGCGAGCCGCACGAGATCGCCAAGTCCCTCACTGAGATCGTCAGCCGCGAGTGCGAGGCCGCCAAGCTGCGTACTCCTCGTATCTCCGTCGAGCCGGGGCGCGCCATCGTCGGCCCGACCGCCTTCACGCTCTACGAGGTCGGCACCGTCAAGCCCCTCGACGGGCTGCGGACGTACGTCTCCGTCGACGGCGGCATGTCGGACAACATCCGCACCGCGCTGTACGACGCGGAGTACAGCGTCGCGCTGGTGTCGCGCACCTCCGACGCCGAGCCGATGCTCGCCCGCGTCGTCGGCAAGCACTGCGAGAGCGGGGACATCGTGGTCAAGGACGCGTTCCTGCCGTCCGACCTGGCACCGGGCGACCTCCTGGCCGTACCGGCCACCGGCGCGTACTGCCGGTCCATGGCCAGCAACTACAACCATGTGCTCCGCCCGCCGGTCGTCGCCGTCGACGGCGGTGAGGCGCGGGTGATCGTCCGCCGAGAGACGGAGGAGGACCTGCTGCGTCTCGACGTCGGCTGACCGCCGGAGGGCGGCATCGGCGGGCGGCGGAAGATCTCCTGTCCGCCGCCCCCGCGCACATGAAATAGACATCTCACGATCCGGACCGGGGGCAGAAACTCCCGTCCGGTGAGTGAGACTGGTTCCACCGTTGACGGTAAAGAGGAAACGAGGTCGGATGATGCGTACGCGTCCGCTGAAGGTGGCGCTACTGGGCTGTGGAGTGGTCGGCTCAGAGGTGGCGCGCATCATGACGACGCACGCCGACGACCTCGCGGCCCGGATCGGGGCCCCGGTGGAGCTCGCGGGCGTGGCCGTGCGGCGGCCCGACCGGGTGCGTGAGGGCATCGCCCCCGAGCTGGTCACCACCGACGCCACCGCCCTGGTCAAGCGCGGCGACATCGACGTCGTGGTGGAGGTCATCGGCGGCATCGAGCCCGCGCGCAGCCTCATCACCACCGCCTTCGAGCACGGCGCCTCCGTCGTCTCCGCCAACAAGGCGCTGCTCGCCCAGGACGGGGCCGCCCTGCACGCCGTCGCCGAGCAGCACGGCAAGGACCTCTACTACGAGGCCGCCGTCGCCGGTGCCATCCCGCTGATCCGGCCGGTGCGCGAGTCCCTCGCCGGCGACAAGATCAACCGGGTGATGGGCATCGTCAACGGCACGACGAACTTCATCCTCGACGCGATGGACTCGACGGGCGCCGGTTATCAGGAGGCCCTCGACGAGGCCACCGCGCTGGGGTACGCGGAGGCCGACCCGACCGCCGACGTCGAGGGCTTCGACGCCGCCGCCAAGGCCGCGATCCTCGCCGGCATCGCCTTCCACACGCGCGTGCGCCTCGACGACGTCTACCGCGAGGGCATGACCGAGGTGACCGCGGCCGACTTCGCCTCCGCGAAGGAGATGGGCTGCACCATCAAGCTGCTCGCCATCTGCGAGCGGGCCGCGGACGGGGCGTCCGTCACCGCACGCGTGCACCCGGCCATGATTCCGCTGAGCCATCCCCTGGCCTCCGTCCGCGGCGCCTACAACGCCGTGTTCGTCGAGTCCGACGCCGCCGGGCAGCTCATGTTCTACGGCCCCGGAGCGGGCGGTTCCCCGACCGCCTCCGCCGTGCTCGGTGACCTCGTCGCCGTCTGCCGCAACCGGCTCAGCGGCGCGACCGGACCGGGCGAGTCCGCCTACGCCGCGCTGCCGGTGTCTCCGATGGGCGACGTCGTCACGCGGTACCACATCAGCCTCGACGTGGCTGACAAACCGGGCGTTCTCGCCCAGGTCGCGACCGTCTTCGCCGAGCACGGAGTCTCGATCGATACGGTTCGCCAGTCGGGGAAGGACGGCGAGGCCTCCCTCGTCGTCGTCACGCACCGTGCGTCCGACGCCGCCCTCACCGGGACCGTCGAGGCGTTGCGCAAGCTCGACACCGTGCGTGGTGTCGCCAGCATCATGCGGGTTGAAGGAGAGTAACCAGCAATGACCCACCAGTGGCGCGGAATCATCGAGGAGTACCGGGACAGGCTGCCCGTCTCCGACAGCACGCCGGTCGTGACGCTCCGTGAGGGCGGCACGCCCCTCGTGCCCGCGCAGGTGCTCTCCGAGCGCACGGGCTGCGAGGTCCACCTCAAGGTGGAGGGCGCGAACCCGACCGGTTCCTTCAAGGACCGGGGCATGACCATGGCCATCACCCGGGCCAAGGAGGAGGGTGCGCAGGCCGTCATCTGCGCCTCCACCGGCAACACGTCGGCCTCCGCCGCCGCCTATGCCGTACGGGCCGGAATGGTCTGCGCCGTGCTCGTGCCGACGGGCAAGATCGCGCTCGGCAAGATGGGTCAGGCCCTCGTGCACGGCGCGAAGATCCTCCAGGTCGACGGCAACTTCGACGACTGCCTCACCCTGGCGCGCGGCCTGAGCGACAACTACCCCGTGGCGCTGGTCAATTCGGTCAACCCGGTACGTATCGAGGGTCAGAAGACGGCCGCCTTCGAGATCGTGGACATGCTCGGCGACGCGCCCGACATCCACGTCCTGCCGGTGGGCAACGCGGGCAACATCACGGCCTACTGGAAGGGCTACACGGAGTACGCCGCCGACGGTGTGGCGACCCGCACCCCGCGGATGTGGGGCTTCCAGGCCTCCGGCAGCGCCCCGATCGTGCGCGGCGAGGTCGTCAAGGACCCCTCGACCATCGCCACGGCCATCCGCATCGGCAACCCGGCCTCCTGGCAGTACGCGCTCGCCGCGCGGGACGAGTCGGGCGGCTTCATCGACGAGGTGACGGACCGTGAGATCCTGCGCGCCTACCGGCTGTTGGCGTCCCAGGAGGGCGTCTTCGTCGAGCCGGCGTCCGCCGCGTCCGTCGCCGGTCTGCTGAAGGCAGCCGAGCAGGGCAAGGTCGACCCGGGGCAGCGGATCGTCTGCACCGTCACCGGCAACGGGCTGAAGGACCCCGACTGGGCCGTCGCCGGTGCCCCGCAGCCGGTCACCGTACCCGTCGACGCGGCGGCCGCGGCGGAGCGCCTGGGTCTCGCCTGAGGGCGCTCGAACCGGCCTGACGTGCGCCGATGCGCCGAGCGCCGGTGTTGCGCCCGACAGGTTCCGGCGTAAGACGGCGCCGGCCCGGGGAGAATCCCTACGGGGGGTGCACAGGGGGCTTACGACACGCATCGTGCGCCTCCTGTGCGCCCTATGTCGCCACAGAACCTTCCTTCGATAGGCTGTACTGAACCCGCCCGCCGCATATGCCTCCGCAGGGAGCACGGTGCCGCGCCGTCTCCGCGGCCGGGACAGCCGCCGGCCAGCCCGGTCGGCAGCGGCCCCCAGGGTTCTCGTACGCCCTCGAATGTCCACTGAACGTCATTCGACAATCACGCAGCTCAAGGAGAGTCATCGAGCGATGGCCGGTCCAGCGTTCCGCGCCGCCGCCGTCCGGGTGCGCGTCCCCGCCACCAGCGCCAACCTCGGCCCGGGCTTCGACGCCCTCGGCCTCGCGCTGGGCTTGTACGACGACGTGGTCGTCCGGGTGGCCGACTCCGGGCTGCACATCGACATCGCGGGTGAGGGCAGCGAGACCCTCCCGCGCGACGAGCAGCACCTTCTCGTACGGTCCCTGCGCACCGCCTTCGACCTGCTCGGCGGACAGCCGCGCGGTCTGGAGATCGTCTGCGCCAACCGCATTCCGCACGGCCGGGGCCTCGGCTCCTCCTCGGCGGCCATCTGCGCCGGCATCGTCGCCGCCCGCGCCGTGACCATAGGGGCAGACGCGAAGCTCGACGACACCGCGCTGCTCGAACTCGCCACCGAGATCGAGGGCCACCCCGACAACGTCGCGGCGTGCCTGCTGGGCGGCTTCACGCTGTCCTGGATGGAGGGCGGCGCGGCGCGCGCGATCAGGATGAAGCCCGCGGATTCCATCGTTCCGGTGGTTTTCGTGCCCGGGAAGCCGGTCCTCACGGAAACCGCGCGTGGACTGCTGCCGCGCACCGTGCCGCACGTCGACGCGGCCACCAACGCCGGCCGCGCCGCCCTGCTCGTCGAAGCGCTGACGCGCCGCCCCGAACTGCTGCTGCCCGCCACCGAGGACCGCCTGCACCAGGAGTACCGCGCGCCGGCCATGCCCGAGAGCGCGGCACTGGTGGAGCGGCTGCGGGGCGACGGCATCCCCGCTGTCATCTCCGGGGCCGGGCCGACCGTCATGGCGCTGGCCGACGAGGAGACCGCCGCCAAGGTCGAGGCCCTGGCGGGCGCGGACTGGGCAGCGAACCGGCTGCGCCTCGATCAGCAGGGCGCGAGCGTGCTGCCGCTCGCCGCCTCCGGTGACATCTGAAACCGCGCGGTTGCCGGATTTCGAGAGGGGGAATGTTTGTTGGATCCGGTAGTGTTAACCTCAAGTCTGCACCCGACCCCACCATGGCGAGGTGCCTCGTGTCCCCGTCCGGGACAGACATTCTTCCGGGAGCCCCCCAAGCCGCACTGTGTTCCGTACGTCGGACCGTACGCCGTACAGGCACACTGAGCGGGGCGCAGGGCACGCTCCGGAACCGGTGCGACCACGCCGCGTGACACTGACACTGGGTGCCACGGCTCAAGGAAGCGCCATCACCAGATTCCTCCGCCGCTTAGGCGGACCACCGCCCCGGCTCGGTTCACACCACACGGACCGAAGTCGGACAGCACAACCGGTCGCCGAGCCAGACAGGCCGACGTCCGCTCCAGGGAAGGACCCTTCGTGAGCGACACCACCGATCTGATGGGCGCACGTGTCGAGGAGACCGCTGCCGCGCCCGCCACGGACGCCTCCGCGCCTGCCAGCGGTGCCGGCTCCCGGCGGCGCCGCGGTACCGGCCTCGAGGGCATGGTGCTGGCCGAGCTGCAGCAGGTCGCATCCGGCCTCGGCATCAGGGGCACCGCGCGTATGCGCAAGAGCCAGCTGATCGAGGTCATCAAGGAGGCGCAGGCTTCCGGCGGCGCCGCTCCGGCCGCGAAGGCCGACGCGCCCGCCGAGACCAAGCCCAAGCGCCGCGCCACGTCACGCACCCGTACGGGCGACAACGCCGAGAAGGCGGAGAAGAAGGCGGACGCGAAGGAAGCCTCCAAGGCCCCCGCGGACAAGGCCGACAAGGCCGTGGCCCAGCAGCAGATCGAGATCCCCGGCCAGCCCGCCGGAGGCGCCTCCCGGTCGAGCGAGAACGAGCGCGGGGGAGACGACGCGCCCGAGCGCCGCCGTCGCCGGGCCACCGCCGATGCCGGAGCCCCGGCTTCCGCCGCGGAGACCATCGTCGCCGAGGCGAAGACCGACACCAAGGCCGAGGCGCAGACGCAGCAGCAGTCCCAGAGCAACGAGGCCAAGTCCGACGCCGGTGACGGCGAGGGCCGTCGTCGCGACCGCCGTGACCGCGACCGGGACCGGGACCGCGGGCGTGACCGCGACCGCCGCGGCGGCAAGGGCGACGACCAGCAGGGCGGCGGCCGTCAGGACCGCGGCCAGCAGCAGAGCCAGCAGGGCGGCGGCCGCCAGGACCGCGGCCAGCAGCGGGCCGACGAGGACGGGGACGACTTCGACGGCGGCCGTCGTGGCCGTCGCGGGCGCTACCGCGACCGCCGGGGCCGACGCGGTCGTGACGACGTCCAGGAGCCGCAGATCACCGACGACGACGTCCTGATCCCCGTCGCGGGCATCCTGGACATCCTCGACAACTACGCGTTCATCCGCACGTCCGGCTACCTGCCCGGGCCGAACGACGTGTACGTCTCCCTCGCCCAGGTCCGCAAGAACGGCCTGCGCAAGGGCGACCACATCACCGGTGCCGTGCGCCAGCCCAAGGACGGCGAGCGGCGCGAGAAGTTCAACGCGCTGGTGCGCCTGGACTCCGTCAACGGCATGGCGCCCGAATCCGGGCGCGGGCGACCGGAGTTCAACAAGCTGACGCCGCTGTACCCGCAGGACCGCCTGCGTCTGGAGACGGACCCGGGCGTCCTCACCACCCGCATCATCGACCTCGTCGCGCCGATCGGTAAGGGCCAGCGCGGTCTGATCGTGGCCCCGCCGAAGACCGGCAAGACCATGATCATGCAGGCGATCGCCAACGCGATCACGCACAACAACCCCGAGTGCCACCTGATGGTCGTCCTCGTCGACGAGCGTCCGGAAGAGGTCACCGACATGCAGCGGTCGGTGAAGGGCGAGGTCATCTCCTCGACCTTCGACCGTCCGGCCGAGGACCACACCACCGTCGCCGAGCTCGCCATCGAGCGTGCCAAGCGCCTGGTGGAGCTGGGCCACGACGTGGTCGTGCTGCTCGACTCGATCACCCGTCTGGGCCGCGCGTACAACCTCGCCGCCCCGGCCTCCGGCCGCATCCTGTCCGGTGGTGTCGACTCGACGGCGCTGTACCCGCCGAAGCGCTTCTTCGGTGCGGCCCGCAACATCGAGGACGGCGGCTCGCTGACGATCCTCGCCACCGCCCTGGTGGACACCGGGTCCCGCATGGACGAGGTCATCTTCGAGGAGTTCAAGGGCACCGGCAACGCCGAGCTGAAGCTCGACCGCAAGCTCGCGGACAAGCGCATCTTCCCGGCGGTGGACGTCGACGCGTCCGGCACCCGTAAGGAAGAGATCCTGCTCGCCCCCGACGAGCTCGCCATCGTCTGGAAGCTGCGCCGGGTGCTGCACGCCCTCGACCAGCAGCAGGCGGTCGAGCTGCTGCTCGACAAGATGAAGCAGACGAAGTCGAACGCCGAGTTCCTGATGCAGATCCAGAAGACGACCCCGACGCCGGGCAACGGCGACTGAGGCAGTCGGCTGAGGCAAGCACTGCACGAAGAGGGCCGCTCCCGGAACGGGGGCGGCCCTTTGTGCTGTTCGTGTGCGGGTAGGATCACGCTCTCTTCGAACTTGTGATCCCGAGGGGGGACATACGTGGGTACACCCATGCCCGGGGGCGGTCGGCACAGACGTCGCATACGCATCGCGCTGCCCGTCGCCGCGGCCGGTGTCGCCGCCGCCGTGGCCGGCGCGCTGCTGTCGACGTCCGCCGGTGCGGCCACACCGCTGCCGCAGCCGAAGATCAAGCCCGCCGTCGGTTCGCCGTCGCTCGCCGAGCTGGAGAAGCGCGTCGCGGGCGCCATGGCCGGTGACGACGTCGCCGGCAAGACGAGCAAGGCCTCGCTCAGCGCGGGCAACGTGGCCGGCGGCATCGACCCCAAGGTCATCGGAGGCAACGAGACCACCATCAGCACGGCCCCGTGGATGGCGCAGCTCCACTACTACGACGACCGGGGAACCTCCGGCACCAGCGACGACATCGGCTTCTTCTGCGGCGGTGCCGTCGTCGCGCCGACGAAGATCCTGACCGCCGCGCACTGCGTCAAGGGCTACAACTTCAACGCCAACGGCGCCGTCGTCACCGGCACCTCCCAACTGCCTTCGGCCGACGGCACCGACTTGCACGGCGGCACCGTCACCGGCGTCCACCGGCAGTGGAACCACCCGTCGTACAGCGCGACGACCATCGACAACGACATCGCGGTGCTGACCCTGCCCGTCCCGGTCAAGGCCACCCCGATCCGCATGACGACCTCCGGCGACACCACGTCGTACAAGGCAGGCACCAGTGCCAAGGTTTACGGCTGGGGCCGCACCAGCTCCACCAGCGACGACATCTCCGAGACGCTGAAGACGGCCACGCTCCCCATGCAGTCCGACACGACATGCTCCGGCGAGTACGGCGCGGACTTCGTCAAGGGCCACATGGTCTGCGCGGGCAAGCCCGCCACCGGTAGCGACACCGGCACCGTCTCCGCCTGCAACGGCGACTCCGGCGGCCCCCTGGTCGTCAACAACCGGATCGTCGGTGTCGTGTCCTGGGGTGTGACCGACTGCGTCGCGAAGGGCGCCTACAGCGTCTTCGCCAAGGTCAGCTCCTACGTCGGCGCCACCTACCCGCGCCTCGACGACACCAACGTCAGCGGCGACCACAAGGCCGACCTGTGGGTGCGCAACGCCTCCACCAAGACCGGCTACTCCAAGGACTCCAAGGGCACGTCCTTCGCCGCCCGCGAGTCCTGGGGCAACTGGAACGGCGTGAACGTCGTCCTGCAGACGGACCTCGACCGCGACGGCTACCAGGACCTGGTCTACCGGCGCAGCAGCGACGGTGACGTCTTCCGGACGCACTACGTCATCTCCAGCGGCACCTGGTCCACCAAGAAGCTCGCCGACAACTGGAAGACCCGCACCCGGATCATCACCCCCGGTGACGTCACCGGCGACTACCTGCCCGACCTGCTCTCGGTCGACTCCGCGGGCGTCATGTGGATCTACCCCGGCAAGGGCAACGGCACCTTCGCGCCCCGCGTGAAGGTCGGCTCCGGCTGGAACCAGTACAACTCCGTGCGCGGCAAGGGCGACTACAACGGGGACGGCAAGACCGACCTGATCGCCCGCAGCAAGTCCGGCAGCGCCATCTACCTTTACAAGGGCACCGGCAAGGCCGGCTCGGGCGCCTTCTCGGCCCGGGTCAAGGTGCGCACCTGGGCCGACTACAACGCCTTCGACGCGCCCGGCGACGTCACCGGCGACGGCAAGGCCGACTTCCTGGCCCGCACCCCCGGCGGCACGCTCTACCTGTACGCGGGCACCGGCAAGGGGACAAGCGAGATCTTTGCCACAAGGAAGTCCGTGGGCACCGATTTCAAGCAGTACGACATCTTCGGCTGAAAACGCAGGTGAGCGGGTTCCACACCGCTCTGGCGAACACACACTGTGCCCACCGCCGCACGCGGTGGGCACAGTCCGTCGTGCAACCCTTTCCCGAGTTTCTCCGTCTGACCAGGTGGGGCGACGATGGTGTGAGGAAGGGTCTTCTCCGGCCACGCCTGGCACTGACCGCAGGGGGTAACCGACCGTAGAAGAGCTGAGGAGTACATGTCCGCCGAGAGCACACCCGGCCCGGGTATACCGGGAGACAGCGGCACCAGTGGAGCGCGCCACCGCGGCAAGGGCCGGCGCCGTAAGCCCCCGAAGCGTCACAAGGGCTTGATGGTCACGGCCTGGACGACCGCGGGCATCGTCGTGCTGGGCGGCGCCGGAGCCGGGTACCTGTACTTCAAGCTCAACGGCAACCTCAAGAGCGTCGACATCGACCAGGCTCTCGGCACGGACCGGCCCAAGAAGGCCGACAACGGCTCGGAGAACATCCTCGTCCTCGGCTCCGACACCCGCGCCGGCGGCAACAAGAAGCTCGGCGGCGGCACCGACGACGGCAGCGCCCGCTCCGACACGGCGATGATCGTGCACGTCTACAAGGGACACAAGAAGGCCAGCGTGGTCTCCATCCCGCGCGACACCCTCATCGACCGTCCCTCGTGCACGGACACCAAGGGCGACGAGTACCCCGCCGCGCGCAGCGTGATGTTCAACTCCGCGTACTCCACCGGCGGGGCCGCCTGCGCCGTGAAGACCGTCGAGTCGATCACCGATCTGCGCATGGACCACTACCTGGAGGTCGACTTCGCCGGCTTCCAGAAGCTCATCGACGACCTCGGCGGCGTCGAGATCACCACGACCAAGAGCATCGACGACCCCGACAGCCATCTGAACCTGAAGGCCGGCACGCACACACTCGACGGCAAGCAGGCCCTCGGCCTGGTCCGCACCAGACACGGCGTCGGCGACGGCTCCGACCTGGGCCGGATCCAGCTCCAGCAGGCCTTCATCAAGGCCCTGGTCAACCAGATCAAGGACGTCGGCGTCTTCTCGAACCCGAAGAAGCTGCTCGACCTCGCGGAAACCGCGACCAATACGGTGACGACCGACTCCGACCTCGGCTCGGTCAACAAGCTGGCGTCCTTCGCGAGCGGCCTGAAGGGCATCAGCCCGGCCAACATGCACATGGTCACGATGCCGGTGGTCTACGACCCGGCCGACCCCAACCGCGTCCTCCTCCAGGAGAAGAAGGCCGACCAGATCTGGAAGGCCCTGGAGAACGACAGGCCGATCCCCGAGAGCGCGACGAAGGGCACGGCGACCGGTGAGGCCAAGGGCGTCGTGAGCGGCTCCTGAGGACCGCGCACCAAGGGGGCGCGGGCTGTATCGATGTGCGGCTCCGCCGCGGGGGCGCGAACAACGCACGACGGCCCGCAGGGAACAAACGACGGCAACCCCCGGTTTTGGGAGTAGGCCCCAGTCCTGGCAGACTGGTACGTCGGCTCCGGTTCACGCTCCCGCATCCCGCGGCGGCGACCCGGCGCCCTCCCGATCCTAGGAGACACCTTGAAGCGCGACATCCACCCCGAGTACGTCGAGACGCAGGTCAGCTGCACCTGTGGCGCGTCGTTCACCACCCGCAGCACCATCGAGTCCGGCGCGATCCGTGCCGATGTGTGCTCCGAGTGCCACCCGTTCTACACGGGCAAGCAGAAGATCCTCGACACCGGTGGCCGTGTGGCCCGCTTCGAGGCCCGCTTCGGCAAGGCCGCCGGCTCCAAGAAGTAGCGAGCTCCGATTCGCCGGTCCACGGACGCGCCCCCGCACCGGGCGCTCCGGGACCGGCGTTTTTGGTCGCCCGCCCTTCACCCCGTCCCGCACAGGAGCCCAAGATGTTCGAGGCCGTCGAGGAACTCGTCGCCGAGCACGCCGACCTGGAGAAGAAGCTCGCCGACCCGTCGGTCCACTCCGACCAGGCCAACGCGCGCAAGCTGAACAAGCGTTACGCCGAGCTCACCCCCATCGTCGCCACGTACCGCTCCTGGACGCAGACGGGCGACGACATCGAGACGGCGCGTGAACTGGGCGCCGACGACCCGGAGTTCGCCGCCGAGGTCAAGGAGCTGGAGAAGGCGCGCGAGGTGCTCACGGAGAAGCTGCGCCTCCTGCTCGTCCCGCGCGACCCCAGCGACGACAAGGACGTCATCCTCGAGATCAAGGCGGGCGCGGGCGGCGACGAGTCGGCGCTGTTCGCCGGCGACCTGCTGCGCATGTACCTGCGCTACGCCGAGCGCGTCGGCTGGAAGACCGAGATCATCGACGCCACCGAGTCAGAGCTGGGCGGCTACAAGGACGTCCAGGTCGCCGTGAAGACCAAGGGCGGCCAGGGCGCCACCGAGCCGGGCCAGGGCGTCTGGGCGCGGATGAAGTACGAGGGCGGCGTGCACCGCGTGCAGCGCGTGCCCGCGACCGAGTCCCAGGGCCGCATCCACACCTCCGCGGCCGGTGTGCTCGTCACGCCCGAGGCGGAGGAGGTCGACGTCGAGATCAACCCCAACGACCTCCGCATCGACGTCTACCGGTCCTCCGGGCCCGGCGGACAGTCCGTCAACACCACCGACTCCGCCGTGCGCATCACGCACCTTCCGACCGGAGTCGTCGCCTCCTGCCAGAACGAGAAGAGCCAGCTGCAGAACAAGGAGCAGGCACTGCGTATCCTGCGCTCCAGGCTGCTCGCGGCGGCACAGGAGGAGGCGGAGCGGGAAGCGGCCGACGCCCGCCGCAGCCAGGTCCGCACCGTCGACCGCTCCGAGAAGATCCGCACCTACAACTACCCGGAGAACCGCATCTCCGACCACCGCGTCGGCTTCAAGGCGTACAACCTGGACCAGGTCCTGGACGGCGACCTCGACGCGGTGATCCAGGCCTGCGTCGACGCGGACTCGGCGGCGAAGCTGGCGGCCGCGTAAGGCAGTCACGAGCACGTACGAGTGATCACGTACGAGTACTACGGAGGACTTGCGTGAACCTGCTGCTCGCGGAGGTGGCTCAAGCCACTCAGCGGCTCGCCGACGCCGGCGTGCCCTCGCCGCGTACCGACGCGGAGGAGCTCGCCGCGTTCGTGCACGGCGTCAAGCGCGGCGAGCTGCACTCCGTCAAGGACTCCGACTTCGACGCCCGTTACTGGGAGGTCATCGCCCGCCGCGAGGCCCGCGAACCGCTCCAGCACATCACCGGGCGCGCCTACTTCCGCTACCTGGAACTCCAGGTCGGTCCCGGGGTGTTCGTGCCGCGGCCCGAGACGGAGTCCGTGGTCGGCTGGGCCATAGACGCCGTACGGGCCATGGACGTCGTCGAGCCGTGCATCGTCGACCTGTGCACCGGCTCCGGCGCCATCGCCCTCGCCCTGGCCCAGGAGGTGCCGCGCTCGCGCGTGCACGCCGTGGAGCTGTCCGAGGACGCCCTGAAGTGGACCCGCAAGAACGTCGAGGGGTCCAGGGTCGAGCTGCGGCAGGGCAACGCGCTGACGGCGTTCCCGGACCTGGACGGCCAGGTCGACCTGGTCATCACCAACCCGCCCTACATCCCGCTCACCGAGTGGGAGTACGTCGCCCCCGAGGCGCGGGACTACGACCCCGACCTGGCCCTCTTCTCCGGCGAGGACGGCCTCGACCTCATCCGCGGCCTGGAACGCACCGCGCACCGGCTGCTGCGGCCGGGCGGCGTGGTCGTCGTCGAGCACGCCGACACCCAGGGCGGCCAGGTGCCGTGGATCTTCGCCGAGGACCGCGGCTGGACCGACGCGGCCGACCACCCGGACCTCAACAACCGCCCGCGTTTCGCCACCGCCCGCAAGGCACTGCCGTGAGCACACCGGGCACCCCGCGCTCTTCGCGGACTTCATCCCAGCAGCACGTGTACGAGGAGGCCAGCTAAAGATGGCACGGCGATACGACACCAACGACGCGACCGACCGTGTGACCGGTCTGCGCGAGGCAGCGTCCGCCGTCCGCCGTGGCGAGCTCGTGGTGCTGCCGACGGACACCGTGTACGGCGTCGGCGCGGACGCGTTCTCCTCGGAGGCGGTCGCCGACCTGCTGGAGGCGAAGGGCCGGGGCCGCAACATGCCCACTCCCGTCCTCATCGGTTCCCCGAACACGCTGCACGGCCTCGTCACGGACTTCTCCGAGCTGGCCTGGGAGCTGGTCGACGCGTTCTGGCCGGGCGCCCTGACGCTCGTCGCCCGGCACCAGCCGTCCCTCCAGTGGGACCTCGGGGACACCCGGGGCACGGTCGCCGTGCGCATGCCCCTGCACCCGGTCGCCATCGAGCTGCTGACCGAGGTCGGCCCCATGGCCGTCTCCTCCGCCAACCTGACCGGCCACCCGGCGCCGGAGGACTGTGACGCCGCGCAGGAGATGCTCGGCGACTCCGTCTCCGTCTACCTCGACGGCGGCCCGACCCCCGGCATCGTGCCGTCGTCGATCGTCGACGTGACCCGTGAGGTGCCGCTGCTGCTGCGGGCGGGTGCCATCTCGGCGGACGAGCTCCGGAAGGTCGTACCCGACCTCGAGGTGGCGAATTGACGGCCCCTGGATCGGGGCGTGGCATAGGCAACGGGGAAAGCGCGGCGGAGATCACGACGACCTTCGTGGGACTTCCGCGCGACAGCTTCCGCATCCTCCACGTCAGCACCGGCAACGTGTGCCGCTCGCCCATCACCGAGCGGCTGACCCGCCATTTCGTCAGGGAGCGGCTCGGCGTCCTCGGCGGCGGGCTCGTCGTGGAGAGCGCGGGTACCTGGGGTCACGAGGGCGCGCCCATGGAGTCGCACGCGGAGACCGTCCTGGCCGACTTCGGCGCGGACGCCTCCGGCTTCACCGGGCGCGAGCTCCTCGACGAGCACGTGATCCGCGCCGACCTGGTGCTGACCGCCACCAGGGACCACCGGGCGCAGGTCATCTCCATGGGGCACTCTGCGGGCCTGCGGACCTTCACGCTCAAGGAGTTCACCCGCCTGGTCAAGGCCATCGACCAGGCGACCCTGCCGCCCCTGGAGGAGGGCGTGGTCATCCGCGCGCGCTCGCTGGTCCGGGCCGCGGCGGCTCTACGCGGGTGGCTGCTGGCACCGACCGCGGAGGCGGACGAGGTCTACGACCCCTACGGCGCGCCCCTGACGTTCTTCCGCTCCATCGGCGACGAGATACACCAGGCACTCGATCCGGTCGTCACGGCCCTGACGGGCGTCCCCGCAAAGATGTAGCAGCCGAGCACCCCGGGGGCCCCGGGCCTACATTGGACGTACGTCACCACGGCGAGTGAGCCGAGACCGACTCAGGCGCCCGGAGGCGAACCGCCCGAGAAACGCGCCGCCCGGAGCCCATCATGACGGTCACCCCTGCCATCGAGGCCGACGTCCTGCGCCGCCAGGACCCCGAGCTCGCCGACATCCTGTTCGGCGAGCGGGAGCGGCAGTCGACCACGCTCCAGCTGATCGCCGCCGAGAACTTCACCTCCCCGGCCGTGCTGGCCGCCCTCGGGTCACCGCTCGCCAACAAGTACGCCGAGGGTTACCCGGGGGCGCGGCACCACGGTGGCTGCGAGATGGCCGACGCGGCCGAGCGCCTCGCCGTGGAGCGGGCGAAGGCCCTGTTCGGCGCCGATCACGCAAACGTCCAGGCCCACTCGGGCTCTTCGGCGGTGCTCGCCGCCTACGCCGCCCTGCTCCGCCCCGGAGACACCGTCCTCGCGCTCGGCCTGCCCTACGGCGGGCACCTCACACACGGCTCGCCCGCCAACTTCTCCGGCCGCTGGTTCGACTTCGTCGGATACGGCGTGGATGCCGAGTCGGGGCTCATCGACCACGAGCAGGTGCGCACCCTGGCCCGCACACGCCGGCCCAAGGCGATCGTGTGCGGCTCGATCGCCTACCCCCGGCACCTCGACTACGCGTTCTTCCGCGAGGTGGCCGACGAGGTGGGCGCCTACCTCATCGCGGACGCCGCGCACCCCCTCGGGCTCGTCGCCGGGGGAGCGGCGCCGAATCCGGTGCCGTACGCGGACATCGTCTGCGGGACCACCCACAAGGTGCTGCGGGGTCCGCGCGGCGGGCTGGTCCTGTGCCGGGCGGAGCTGGCCGAGCGGGTCGACCGGGCCGTGTTCCCTTTCACACAGGGCGGTGCGCAGATGCACACCATCGCCGCCAAGGCGGTCGCGTTCGGGGAGGCGGCAACACCGGCGTTCGCCGGGTATGCCCATCAGGTGGTGGCGAATGCGCGGGTTCTGGCGGCCCGGCTGGCCGCGGCGGGCCTGGTCGTCACCACGGGCGGCACGGACACCCACCTGATCACCGCCGACCCGGCGCCCCTCGGCGCCAACGGGCGCACGGCCCGGGGCCGTCTCGCCGCCGCAGGCCTGGTCATGGACTGCTGCGCCCTGCCGCACGGCGACGCCCGGGGGCTGCGGCTCGGCACGGCAGCGGTCACCACGCAGGGCATGGGCGACAGGGAGATGGCCCGGATCGCCGAGCTGCTCGCCGGGGTGCTGGGCGGCGTGACGGAGACCTCGAGGGCCCGTGAAGATGTGCGGGAGCTGGCCGGTGCATTTCCGCCGTATCCGGCGTGAGCCGGGGTAAGCGCATCAGGGTGCACAGCCACTCGTGCAACCATCGTCGCTACCCGGAAGTCCCCACTCATATGCGCGCATCGCTAGGGTGTGGGGCTGTGATGGCCAGCGAGACCTGTGGGGAAGCCCGTGCGTGAATACCTCCTGACGCTCTGCATCACGGCCGCGGTGACGTATCTGCTGACAGGGCCGGTACGTAAGTTCGCGATCGTGGCCGGAGCGATGCCGGAGATCCGGGCACGTGACGTGCACCGGGAGCCCACTCCGCGCCTCGGCGGTATCGCGATGTTCTTCGGCCTGTGCGCGGGCCTGCTGGTCGCCGACCACCTGACCAACCTCAACCAGGTCTTCGAGACGTCGAACGAACCCCGGGCGCTGCTGTCCGGGGCGGCGGTGATCTGGCTGATCGGGGTGCTGGACGACAAGTTCGAACTGGGCGCTCTGATCAAGCTGGGCGGCCAGATGGTCGCAGCCGGCGTCATGATTCTTCAGGGCCTGACCATCCTGTGGCTGCCCATCCCCGGTGTGGGGACGGTGTCCGTCACTCCGTGGCAGGGCAACCTGCTCACGGTGGCGCTTGTGGTCATCACCATCAACGCGGTCAACTTCGTGGACGGCCTTGACGGACTCGCGGCAGGGATGGTGTGCATCGCCGCAGCGGCGTTCTTCCTGTACACCTACCGGATCTGGTACGGCTACGGAGCCGAAGCGGCCGCCCCGGCGACCCTGTTCTCCGCGGTGCTCATGGGTATGTGCCTCGGCTTCCTGCCGCACAACATGCACCCCGCCCGGATCTTCATGGGCGACTCCGGGTCCATGCTGATCGGTCTGGTGCTTGCGGCGAGCGCGGTGTCGGTCACCGGCCAGTTGGACGTGGAGGCGCTCAACGTCGATCTCGGTGGATCGCGAGAAACGACCCACGCGATGCTTCCCGTCTTCATCCCTCTGCTGATGCCATTCACGATCATCGCGATTCCGGCCGCGGACCTGATCCTGGCGATCGTGCGCCGCACCTGGCGCGGCCAGTCCCCGTTCGCCGCCGACCGCGGGCACCTGCACCACCGGCTGCTGGAGATCGGCCACTCGCACAGCCGGGCGGTACTCATCATGTACTTCTGGTCGGCGCTGATCGCCTTCGGCGCCCTCGCCTACTCGGTCAACTCGGCGTCGATGTGGATCGTGCTGGGCGTCGTCTTCCTCAGCGCGATCGGCCTTCTCTTGTTGCTGCTGCCGCGCTTCACGCCGCGTGCCCCGCGTTGGATGGAGCGCTTCGTGCCGCCGCGCTACCGGCGACGGGGCTCGGTCGCGGCCCTCTCACCGGAGGCCTCGACGCCTGCGGCGACGGCGGACCCGCACGACCTTGCCGGGGCCGAGGAGCGCGCCCCCGTGGTGGCCGGGGTCGCCGGTGCCAACGGGGCGACCGCCATCGGTCCCCGTTCTCGCCTGGCCGACCGGCGCAAGGCCGGGACAAGGTAAGAATCTGACTAGAGCATTGCCAAGTCGTGGGGTTGTGATGGGGGTGCTAAGCGCCCCAATACCAGACAACTTGGCCTCCTTCCCGCTCAGACGCGCAGCTTCACTCTCATGTGTGACAGTCCGCACACCTCCAGGTAAAGACTGCATCAAATAGTTTGTGATACGGTTCACGAGAACCCCCGGATAGAGCCGAAGGACCGCAGTGCGACGGTCCGTTGGCGTGAGGTCTCCACTCAGCCCGGGGCTACGCTCGTCCATGACGACACCCCTGCCCCCTGCGAAAGCGGAGTTGCCGCCATGCCGTCCAATGACGCCCGGATCCTGGCCCAGGCCGCCGTGCCCACGGCTGCCGTCGGTGCTGTAGCCGTCGTCGTCAGTGGTGTGATCGCTGGTGGTAAAGGCATGATCGGGGCGGCCGTCGCGACGCTTGTCGTGATCCTCTTCATGGGGTTGGGCCTCTACGTCCTGCAGCGCACTGCCAAATCGCTTCCGCACTTGTTCCAGGCGATGGGTTTGATGCTCTACGCGGCTCAGATCCTTCTGCTGTTCGTCTTCATGGCCACGTTCAAGAACACCACGTTGTTCAACCCCAAGGCCTTCGCTCTCACGCTGGTCATCGGCACACTCGCGTGGATCGCCGCGCAGGCGCGTGCCCACATGAAAGCCAAGATCCTTTACGTCGAGCCCGATTCGATGACGGGCAGGAAGCCCGAAAAATCGGGGCACTCGTCGTGAGGGGTAGGCCCGGCATAAAGAGGCATGACATCTCCTGCTATCGTCCGGTGCCAACTGCGGCATCGCGGGCGCGGGCATCCGAGCTGACGCCTGCACTATCGCGAGGCGAGATGCCCCACAGCCGCCCCCACATCCGTAACACCAGTCCCGTGCCGAACCGCGGCCCTGCGCCGCGCCGACACAACGAGGTTGCCGTACCCATGCGTCACGCCGAAGGAGCCCGTGGTGAGTGCTGACCAGACCCAGCTCGCCTTTGACTGGAGCTGTCGGATCATGTCCGACAACGGGTGTGGTTTTCCGGCTCCGGGCCTGCACTCGTTCCTCTTCAAGCCGATCACCACGGTTGGAGGGTTCGAGTTCAACAAGGTGATGCTGCTTGCGGTGATCACCACCCTGCTTGTCGTCACCTTCTTCACGCTCGCCTTCGGCAAGGCGAAGGTGGTGCCGGGCAAGCTCCAGATGATCGGCGAGGCCGGCTACGACTTCGTACGCCGGGGCATCGTCTACGAGACCCTCGGCAAGAAGGAGGGCGAGAAGTACGTCCCTCTGATGGTCTCGCTGTTCTTCTTCATCTGGATCATGAACATCTGGTCCGTGATCCCGCTGGCGCAGTTCCCGGTGTCGTCGATCATCGCGTACCCGGCTGTGCTGGCCGCGGTCGTCTACGTGACCTGGGTGTCGCTCACCTTCAAGCGACATGGATTCGTCGGCTTCTTCAAGAACGTCACCGGCTACGACAAGGAACTCGGCCCGGTTCTCCCGCTCGTGATGGGCATCGAGTTCGTCTCGAACCTGGTCGTCCGCCCGTTCACGCACGCGGTGCGACTGTTCGCCAACATGTTCGCCGGACACCTGATGCTGGTGATGTTCACCGTGGCGTCCTGGTACCTGCTGAACAGCTGGATGATCCCGGCCGCAGGTGTCTCCTTCGTCATGACGGTCGTCATGATCCTCTTCGAGCTCTTCGTGCAGGCCGTCCAGGCGTACGTGTTCGTCCTCCTCGCCTGCACGTACATCCAGGGCGCTCTCGCCAAGCACCACTGAGCCCCGCCCCCTCAAGCCCCTGATCGTCCGGTGGCCAACCCCCGCCGGTCCATGAAAAAGAAGGAAGATTCAGCATGGCTGCCCTTGAGACCCTCGCCGCTGTCGAAGGCAACATCGGTTCCATCGGCTACGGCCTCGCCGCCATCGGCCCCGGCGTCGGCGTCGGCATCATCTTCGGTAACGGCACCCAGGCCCTCGCCCGCCAGCCCGAGGCGGCCGGCCTGATCCGTGCTAACCAGATCCTTGGTTTCGCGTTCTGTGAGGCGCTCGCCCTCATCGGCATCGTCATGCCGTTCGTCTACGGATGATCGAGCCCTGACGAGCGAACCTGCCAACGAAAGGCACTGATGTGATCGCCAACCTGGTACAGCTGGCGGCCGGGGAAGAGCAGAACCCGCTCGTTCCTCCGGGCCCCGAGCTGCTCGTCGGCACCATCGCCTTCGCCATCGTGTTCTTCTTCTTCTGGAAGAAGCTGCTTCCGAACATCAACAAGGTTCTGGAGGAGCGCCGCGCGGCGATCGAAGGCGGTATCGAAGAGGCCGAGACCATGAAGGTCGAGGCCCAGAGCGTCCTTGAGCAGTACAAGGCACAGCTCGCCGAGGCCCGGCACGAGGCCGCGCGCCTGCGCCAGGAGGCGCAGGAGCAGGGCGCCACGCTCATCGCCGAGATGCGGGCCGAGGGCCAGCGTCAGCGCGAGGAGATCGTCGCCGCCGGTCACGCCCAGATCGAGGCCGACCGCAAGGCCGCGTCGTCCGCGCTGCGCCAGGACGTCGGCAAGCTCGCCACCGACCTGGCCGGCAAGCTCGTCGGGGAGTCCCTCGAGGACCACGCCCGCCAGAGCCGCGTGATCGACCGGTTCCTCGACGACCTCGAGGAGAAGGCCGAGGCCGGCCGATGAACGGAGCGAGCCGCGAGGCCCTGGCAGCCGCACGTGAGCGTCTCGACGCGCTGACGGACTCCACGTCCGTGGACGCCGGCTCGCTCGCCGACGAGCTGGCCGCCGTCACCGCGCTGCTCCACCGCGAGGTGTCCCTGCGTCGGGTCCTCACCGACCCGGCGCAGTCCGGAGAGGCCAAGGCCGAGCTGGCCCAGCGTCTGCTCGGCACCCAGGTCAGCGGCCCGGCCGCCGACCTGGTCGCCGGCATGGTGCGCTCCCGCTGGTCGCGCTCGCGTGACCTGGTGGACGCGCTGGAGGTGCTGGCCGACACCGCCGACCTCACCGCCGCGCAGCAGGCCGGCAAGCTCGACGACGTCGAGGACGAGCTGTTCCGGTTCGGCCGGATCGTCTCCGGCAGCACCGAGCTGCGTGCCGCGCTGACCGACCGCACGGCCACCACCTCGGCCAAGGGCGAGCTGCTGCGCAGCCTGCTCGGCGGCCGGGCCCAGCCGGTCACCGAGCGTCTGGTCACGCGCCTTGTGACCGCGCCGCGGGGACGTAGCCTGGAGTCGGGACTGGAGTCCCTGTCCAAGCTCGCCGCCGAGCGCCGGGACCGCATGGTGGCCATCGTCACCTCGGCGGTGCCGCTGAGCGACCCGCAGAAGCAGCGCCTGGGCGCCGCCCTCGCGAAGCTCTACGGCCGCAAGATGCACCTCAACCTGGACGTGGACCCCGAGGTCCTCGGCGGGATCAGGGTGCAGGTCGGTGACGAGGTCATCAACGGCTCCCTCGCGGACCGCATCGAGGACGCCAGCCGCCGGCTCGCCGGCTGAGCAGCAACTCAATAGGCACTACGTACTTAGGACGGCCCTGGTTGGGCCGTGCAGAAGAATCCTGGGGGTCGCCCCCAGACCCCCAAAGTGAAACTTCGGGCCCAACAAGGAGAGCAGGGAACCCAGATGGCGGAGCTCACGATCCGGCCGGAGGAGATCCGGGACGCGCTGGAGAACTTCGTCCAGGCGTACAAGCCGGACGCGGCCTCGCGCGAGGAGGTCGGTACGGTCACCTTCGCCGGCGACGGTATCGCGAAGGTCGAGGGTCTGCCCTCGGTCATGGCCAACGAGCTGCTGAAGTTCGAGGACGGCAGCCTCGGTCTCGCCCTCAACCTCGAGGAGCGCGAGATCGGCTGCGTCGTCCTCGGCGAGTTCAGCGGCATCGAGGAGGGTCAGCCGGTCTCCCGTACCGGTGAGGTTCTCTCCGTCGCGGTGGGCGAGGGCTACCTCGGCCGCGTGGTGGACCCCCTCGGCACCCCGATCGACGGCCTCGGCGAGATCGAGACCGAAGACCGTCGCGCCCTGGAGCTGCAGGCCCCGGGCGTCATGGTCCGCAAGTCGGTGCACGAGCCGATGGAGACGGGCTACAAGGCCGTCGACGCGATGACCCCGATCGGCCGTGGCCAGCGTCAGCTGATCATCGGTGACCGTCAGACCGGCAAGACCGCCCTGGCCGTCGACACCATCATCAATCAGCGCGACAACTGGCGCTCGGGCGACCCGAACAAGCAGGTCCGCTGCATCTACGTCGCCATCGGCCAGAAGGGCTCCACGATCGCCGGTGTGCGCGGCGCTCTCGAGGAGGCCGGCGCGCTGGAGTACACGACCATCGTCGCCGCCCCGGCGTCCGACCCGGCCGGCTTCAAGTACCTGGCGCCGTACACCGGTTCGGCCATCGGCCAGCACTGGATGTACCAGGGCAAGCACGTCCTGATCATCTTCGACGACCTGTCGAAGCAGGCCGACGCCTACCGCGCCGTGTCGCTGCTGCTGCGCCGCCCGCCGGGCCGTGAGGCCTACCCGGGTGACGTCTTCTACCTGCACTCCCGTCTGCTGGAGCGCTGCGCGAAGCTCTCCGACGAGATGGGCGCCGGCTCGATGACCGGTCTGCCGATCGTCGAGACGAAGGCCAACGACGTCTCGGCGTTCATCCCGACCAACGTCATCTCCATCACCGACGGCCAGTGCTTCCTGGAGTCGGACCTGTTCAACGCCGGTCAGCGCCCCGCGCTGAACGTCGGTATCTCCGTCTCCCGAGTCGGTGGTTCCGCGCAGCACAAGGCGATGAAGCAGGTCTCCGGCCGTCTGCGCGTGGACCTCGCCCAGTTCCGTGAGCTGGAGGCGTTCGCCGCCTTCGGTTCCGACCTGGACGCCGCGTCCAAGGCGCAGCTGGAGCGCGGTCAGCGCATGGTCGAGCTGCTGAAGCAGGCGCAGTACCAGCCCATGGCCACCGAGGACCAGGTCGTCTCCGTCTGGGCCGGCACCACCGGCAAGATGGACGACGTCCCCGTCGCCGACATCAGCCGCTTCGAGAAGGAGCTGCTGGAGTACCTGCACCGCAAGGAGCAGGGCCTGATGACCTCCATCCGCGAGGGCGGCAAGATGTCCGACGACACCCTTCAGGCCGTCGCCGAGGCCATCGTGGAGTTCAAGAAGCAGTTCGAGACCTCCGACGGCAAGCTGCTCGGCGAGGACACCCCGGCTGCCGGTAAGTGACGACGGAAGGGACCTGACTCATGGGAGCCCAGCTCCGGGTCTACAAGCGTCGCATCCGATCCGTCACCGCGACCAAGAAGATCACCAAGGCGATGGAGATGATCGCCGCCTCGCGCGTCGTCAAGGCGCAGCGCAAGGTGGCGGCCTCCACTCCGTACGCGACCGAGCTCACCCGCGCGGTCACGGCGGTCGCCGGCGGATCGAACACCAAGCACCCGCTCACGACTGAGCCCGAGAACCCGACCCGCGCCGCGGTCCTGCTCCTCACGAGCGACCGCGGTCTGGCCGGCGCCTTCAACTCCAACGCCATCAAGGCCGCGGAGAGGCTCACGGCGAAGCTCGAGGCCGAGGGCAAGGAGGTCGTCAGCTACATCGTCGGCCGCCGCGGTGTCGCCCACTACAACTTCCGCGAGCGCAAGATCGCGGAGTCGTTCACGGGCTTCACCGACGAGCCGTCGTACGCGGACGCCAAGAAGGTCGCGGCCCCGCTGATCGAGGCGATCGAGACGGAGACGGCCGAGGGCGGCGTGGACGAGCTCCACATCGTCTACACCGAGTTCGTGTCGATGATGACGCAGACGGCGATCGGGGCGCGGCTGCTGCCGCTCAGCCTCGAAGAGGTCGCCGAGGAGGCCAAGCCCGGCAAGGGCGAGATCCTCCCGCTGTTCGACTTCGAGCCCTCGGCGGAGGACGTCCTGGACGCCCTGCTGCCGCGCTACGTCGAGAGCCGCATCTACAATGCGCTGCTCCAGTCGGCCGCCTCCAAGCACGCCGCCACGCGGCGCGCGATGAAGTCGGCCACCGACAACGCCGGAGAGCTCATCGAGACGCTCACCCGGCTTGCCAACCAGGCCCGCCAGGCCGAAATCACCCAGGAAATCAGCGAGATCGTCGGTGGCGCCAGTGCCCTGGCCGACGCGACCGCGGGGAGTGACTGACAAATGACCACCACTGTTGAGCCGACCGCTCCTGCTGGCGTGGCCACTGGCCGCGTCGCGCGGGTCATCGGCCCGGTCGTCGACGTGGAGTTCCCCGTCGACGCGATGCCGGAGATCTACAACGCCCTTCACGTCGAGGTCGCCGACCCGGCGCTCGCGGGCGAGAAGAAGACGCTGACCCTCGAGGTCGCCCAGCACCTGGGCGGCGGCCTGGTCCGCGCCATCTCCATGCAGCCCACCGACGGCCTGGTCCGCCAGGCCGCGGTGACCGACACCGGCGCGGGCATCACCGTCCCGGTCGGTGACTTCACCAAGGGCAAGGTGTTCAACACCCTCGGTGAGGTGCTGAACAGCGACGAGGTGCACGAGGGCGAGCGCTGGTCCATCCACCGCAAGGCCCCCGCGTTCGACCAGCTCGAGTCGAAGACCGAGATGTTCGAGACGGGCCTGAAGGTCGTCGACCTGCTCACCCCGTATGTCAAGGGCGGCAAGATCGGTCTGTTCGGTGGTGCCGGTGTCGGCAAGACCGTGCTGATCCAGGAAATGATCATGCGTGTCGCCAACCTCCACGAGGGCGTCTCCGTCTTCGCGGGCGTCGGCGAGCGCACCCGTGAGGGCAACGACCTCATCGCGGAGATGGAAGAGTCCGGCGTTCTGGACAAGACCGCCCTGGTCTTCGGCCAGATGGACGAGCCCCCGGGCACCCGTCTGCGCGTGGCCCTGGCCGGCCTGACGATGGCGGAGTACTTCCGTGACGTCCAGAAGCAGGACGTGCTGTTCTTCATCGACAACATCTTCCGCTTCACCCAGGCCGGTTCCGAGGTGTCGACCCTGCTCGGCCGTATGCCCTCCGCGGTGGGCTACCAGCCGAACCTGGCCGACGAGATGGGCACCCTCCAGGAGCGCATCACCTCGACCCGTGGTCACTCGATCACCTCGATGCAGGCGATCTACGTCCCCGCGGACGACCTGACCGACCCGGCCCCGGCCACCACCTTCGCCCACCTCGACGCGACGACGGTGCTCTCCCGTCCGATCTCCGAGAAGGGCATCTACCCGGCCGTGGACCCGCTGGACTCGACGTCCCGCATCCTCGACCCGCGGTACATCTCGGCGGAGCACTACAACGCCGCGATGCGCGTGAAGAACATCCTGCAGAAGTACAAGGACCTGCAGGACATCATCGCGATCCTCGGTATCGACGAGCTCGGCGAGGAGGACAAGCTCGTCGTCCACCGTGCCCGTCGCGTGGAGCGCTTCCTGTCCCAGAACACCCACGCCGCCAAGCAGTTCACCGGCGTGGACGGTTCGGACGTGCCGCTGGACGAGTCGATCGCCGCGTTCAACGCGATCTGCGACGGCGAGTACGACCACTTCCCGGAGCAGGCGTTCTTCATGTGCGGTGGTCTCGAGGACCTGAAGAAGAACGCGAAGGAGCTCGGCGTCTCCTGAGCCCCGTGCTCGTCGGAGGGGGCGGGGTTCGTCCCGCCCCCTCTGCCACGCCTACTAGACTTGTAACCAACACCCGGCACCCACGCCGGGTGGTGACCCGAGGAGCCACCCTTGGCTGCTGAGCTGCACGTCGCGCTGGTCGCGGCCGACCGTGAGGTCTGGTCCGGCCAGGCCACCCTGGTCGTCGCGCGCACCACGTCCGGCGACATCGGCGTCATGCCCGGTCACCAGCCGCTGCTCGGTGTGCTGGAGTCGGGCCCGGTGACCATCCGTACGAGTGAGGGCGGGACGGTCGTCGCCGCGGTCCACGGCGGATTCATCTCGTTCGCGGACGACAAGCTCTCGCTGCTGGCGGAAGTCGCCGAGCTGTCGGACGAGATCGATGTCCAGCGCGCGGAGCAGGAGCTCGAGCGCGCGAAGGCGGAGGACGACGCGGAGGCCCGGCGCCGCGCGGACGTCCGTCTGCGGGCTGCCACGGCGGCGCGCTGACCGGAGTCCGCCGTGTGATGACGTCACTCAGCCGCGGCTGGGTACCGGAGAGATCCGGACCCAGCCGCGGCTGAGGCGGATGTGGGTGATTTTTACGTTCCGTTACCTAGGAGACGAGGAGGTCGGTGTCGATGGTCCTCGCTCTGACTGTGTGCGGAATCGTGGTGGCCCTCGTGGTGGTGGGCCTGTTCGTCTTCGGTCTGCGCCGCCGGCTGATCCAGCGCTCGGGCGGCACCTTCGACGCCAGCCTGCGCTGGGACGCCCCGGCCGAGGGTGACACCGACGGCAAGGGCTGGGCGTACGGGGTGGCCCGGTACAACGGGGACCGCGTCGAGTGGTACCGCGTCTTCTCCTACTCCCCGCGACCCCGCCGCACCCTGGAACGGTCCGCGATCGAGGTGGCCGGCCGCCGGGTCCCGGAGGGCGAGGAGGAGCTGGCGCTCCTCTCCGACCATGTGATCCTGGCCTGTCTGCACCGGGGCACACGTCTGGAACTCGCGATGAGCGAAGACGCGCTGACCGGCTTCCTCGCGTGGCTCGAGGCAGCCCCGCCCGGACAGCGAGTGAACGTGGCGTAGCCACGTTCACTCGCGGTGTGTGGGTCCCCCCGGATGAAGCCCGGGGAGACGTCAACGTGGCGTCATCCGCCGAATCTGTTTACGACAGGCCGCTGTCGATGGCGGCCGCCAGCTCTCCGTTCGCGGTGTCACCGCTGAACTCCCAGAAGAACGCGCCGCCGAGCCCCTGGTTCTTCGCCCAGCTCATCTTCCCGGCGATCGTGGCCGGAGTGTCGTACGACCACCAGTTGCTGCCGCAGTGCGCGTACGCCGTGCCGGCGATGGTGCCGGTGGCCGGGCAGGAGTTCTTCAGGACCTTGTAGTCCTCGATGCCCGCCTCGTAGGTGCCCGGTGCCGCGCCGGTGGCCGAGCCGCCCGGGGCGGACTGGGTGACACCGGTCCAGCCGCGGCCGTAGAAGCCGATGCCGAGCAGGAGCTTCTCGGAGGGCACGCCCTTGGCCTTCAGCTTGGCGATCGCGTCGGCCGAGTTGAAGCCCGCCTGCGGAATCCCCGGGTAGGAGGTGAGCGGGGAGTGCGGGGCGGTCGGGCCGTCCTTGTCGAAGGCGCCGAAGTAGTCGTACGTCATCACGTTGTACCAGTCGAGGTACTGGGCGGCGCCGCCGTAGTCGGCCGCGTCGATCTTGCCGCCGGAGGAGCCGTCGGCGGTGATGGCCGCGGTGACCAGGTAGTCCTGGCCGAACTCGGCGCGCAGTGCCCGGGAGAGGTTCCTGAACGCCGCCGGGCCCGAGGTGTCGCAGGTCAGGCCGCAGGCGTTCGGGTACTCCCAGTCGATGTCGATGCCGTCGAAGACGTCGGCCCAGCGCGGGTCCTCGACCACGGCCTTGCAGGACTTGGCGAAGGCGGCCGCGTTCTGCGCCGCCTGGCCGAAGCCGCCGGAGTACGTCCAGCCGCCGAAGGAGTACAGCACCTTGATGTGTGGATACTTGGCCTTCAGCTGGCGCAGCTGGTTGAAGTTGCCGCGCAGCGGCTGGTCCCAGGTGTCGGCGGTGCCGCTGACGGACTGGTCGGCGGTGTAGGCCTTGTCATAGGCGGCGTAGGTGTCGTCGACGGTGCACTGGCCGTTCTTGACGTTGCCGAAGGCGTAGTTGATGTGGGTGATCTTCGACGCCGAGCCCGAGCTCACCAGGTTCTTGACGTGGTAGTTGCGTCCGTAGACGCCCCACTCGGTGAAGTAGCCGAGCTTGATCTTGTCGCCGGTGGGCGGCTCGGTGGTGCCGCCGGTGGTGCGGACCTTCACCGCACCGCTGACCGGGCCGGTCTGGTCGGCGGTGTCACGGGCCTGGACGGAGTAGGAGTAGTCGGTGCCGGCGGTGAGGCCGGTGCCGGTGTACGAGGTGCCCGTCACGGTGGCGACCTTGGAGCCGTCGCGCAGGACGTCGTAGTTCTTGACGCCCTTGTCGTCGGTGGCGGCGGACCAGGACAGCTTCACCGAGGTGTCGGTGATGTCCGAGGCGGTCGGGGTGCCGGGGGCGCTCGGCGCGCTGTCACCGGGCTCGGTGGTGCCGCCGTCGCAGCTGCCGCCGTTGAGCTCGCAGTTCGCCGGGGAGCCGGAGCCGCTGCCGTTGAAGCCGAAGGAGACGGAGGCGCCGGGGGCGAGGGTGCCGTTCCAGGACTTGTTCCTGGCGGTCCAGTGGGTGCCGGAGGAGGTGACGTCGGCGTCCCAGGAGGAGGTGACGGAGGTGCCGGGGGGGAAGTCCCACTCCACGGTCCAGGAGCTGAGGGCCGTGGTGCCGGTGTTCTTCACCGTCCACTTGCCTTCGAAGCCGGAGCCCCAGTCCTGGGTCTTGGCGTAGGTGGCGGTGGCGGACGTCGCGGCCTGGGCCGGGCTCGCCAGGCCTACGAGGCCGGCCAGCGGGAGCAACAGGGTCGCGAACCCTGCCACGGCTCTGTGTCTGAAGCGCATGCTGCGCCTCCTTGATGGAGTTGTGGGGGCGTGACTGAGCCTCACGCCCACTCATGGTGCGGTGAGAATAGAAAGGTCTGGACCACCGGTCAATGGGTCTGGACCACCAGCTTCGAACGCGGTTCAGACACCCAACTCCTGGGCCAGCACCGCGGCTTGCACCCGGCTCCGCAGCTCCAGCTTCCCCAGCAGCCTGCTGACGTGGGTCTTCACGGTCGCCTCGGCCATGTCGAGCCGCTCCGCGATGCCCGCGTTGGACAGACCCTGGCCGAGGCAGGACAGCACCTCGCGCTCCCGCCTGGTCAGCTGTTCGAGCACCGCCGGATCGGCCGCGGGTTCACGGGCGGGCTTCGCGGCGAACTCCGCGATCAGCCGCCGTGTGACCGCCGGGGCGATCAGCCCCTCCCCGCGCGCGACCGTCCGTACGGCCTCCAGCAGCTGTGTCGCCTCGGTGTTCTTCAGCAGGAAGCCGGACGCGCCCGCCCGCAGCGCCCCGAAGACGTACTCGTCGAGATCGAAGGTGGTCAGCACCAGCACGTCCGCGAGCCGTTCCCCGACGACCTGCCGGGTCGCCGACACCCCGTCCAGACGCGGCATCTGAATGTCCATCAGCACCAGGTCCGGCCGCAGCTCGCGGGCCAGCGCCACGGCCTGTTCGCCGTCCGCCGCCTCGCCGACCACCTCGATGTCGGGCGCGCTGCGCAGGATGAGTACGAGCCCTGCGCGGACGGCGGACTGGTCCTCGGCGACCAGGACGCGGATCATGCGGTGTCTCCTTGGAGGCTGTGGCTGACGGGGAGGATGGCGCGGACCATCCAGATCCTGCCCTCGGGTGAGTCCTCGGGGGCGGCTTCGAACGTGCCGTCGAGCAGGGCCACGCGTTCCCTCATGCCGACCAGACCCGCGCCGGAGCCGGGAGCGCGCGGGGCGTCCCGGCCCCCGCAGGGGCTTCTCACGCTGACGACGAGTGAGCCGTCCCGCCGGGCGAGTGACACCGTGACCGGGCCCGGGGCGGCGTGCTTGAGCGCGTTGGTCAGCGACTCCTGCACGATGCGGTAGGCGGCGAGCTCGACGGGTGCGGGCACCTCGCTCCGTTCGGCGTCGAGGGTGACGTCGAGGCCGTTGGCGCGGGCGCCGTCCACGAGTGAGCCGAGACCGTCGAGCGTGGGGGCGACGGACGGTCCCGCGTCCCCGCTGCTGTCGCGCAGGATGCCGATCAGCCGCCGCATCTCGGCGAGCCCTTCCACGCTGTTCTCCCGGATGACCACGAGCGCCTCCTGGGAGGTCTTCGGATCGTCGAGGGACAGCGCGGCGGTGGAGTGGATGGCGATCGCGGACAGATGGTTGGCGACCAGGTCGTGCAGTTCGCGCGCCATCCGGGCACGTTCGGCGGTGACAGCCTGGGTGCGGTCCATCTCGGCGAGCAGCGTGGTCTGCTCGGCGCGCAGCCGGGCCGCCTCGGCGGCGTCGCGATGATTGCGGACGATCAGGCCCGTGACGGCGGGGCCGAAGGTGACGAGGCCGGTGATCACACCGATCAGCAGCGCCTCGGGCTCGCGCCAGACCGCGAACGGCACCACGGCTCCGGCCACCGTGAGCAGCCCGGTGATCCGCGGGATGCGGTGGGCCGAGGCGGGCGGGCCGTACAGGACGGCCGCGTACATCAGGTCGGTGTACATCAGGATCGTCACCAGGTTGCCCTGGGTGCCGGTGTCCAGGACGATCGCGGGCGTGCCGATCAGCAGAGCGGTGCGAGGGGCGGCCCGGCGCAGCAGCTCGCAGCCCGCCATGACGACGAGCGGCAGCAGAAGCGGCCAGCGCCCCGGCAGGAGCACGTACGGCTCGGTGTGCGGCCGGGTGGCCAGACCGACGCCCCACAGCAACAGCCCGCCGAGCAGGCCGCCCAGCGCGACATAGACGTCGAAGCGGCGGGGACGGGGGAGTCGTACGGCCATGTCACCATCCAACACGGCCGCCGCGCCCTGCGCGTGATCCCCGTGGAGGGTCCCCGACTGCATCCTTCGATGTACCGCGGGTTCGTCAGTCGCGACGACGATTCCGGACGCGCCGCACGGGAGCCTGGAAGGGTGACCGAGAGGAGCGAACCGTGATCGTCGCCTTGATCGCAGCCTGCGAGATCGGCTTCTGGGTGCTGCTGGCGGCCGGGCTGTCCGTCCGCTACCTGCTGCGCATGCCGCGTACGGGGCTGGCGCTGTTGCTGTGCGAGCCGCTCCTGGAGGTCGTCCTGCTGGTCGCCACCGCGCTGGACCTGAGGAACGGTGCCGAGCCGAACTGGACGCACGGCCTGGCCGCGCTGTACATCGGCTACACCGTCGGGCACGGCCACCGCACGGTGAAGTGGCTGGACGGCCACGCCGCCCACCGGCTGGGCGGCGCCCCGAAGCCGATCGGCCCGCCCCGCTACGGCATGGCCCGGGCGCGTCACGAGGGCAAGGTCTGGCTGGGCACGCTGGTGGGCGCCGTCGTCGCGACCGTCCTTCTCCAGCTCGCCATCTTGTACGTCGACGACCCGAGTCGCGTCACGTCCCTGGAGAGCTGGCGCTGGGTGGCCTGGCGCACGGCCGGGATCCACGGCCTGATCGCGCTGAGCTATGCGATCTGGCCGCGGCGCGCTCCCGCGGGGGAGCCGGAGGCGCGGCTGGAGAAGGAGAGGGTGCAGCGGTGAGCAAGGCCCGCGGAAATCTGGTGGAGGGGATCGTCACCTTCGTGATCGGCCTCGGGCTGTGGCTGTTCACCGGCGACGTGGAGGTCCCCGTCGTCACCCTCACGAAGGTCGGCGTCGTGATGATGTGCGTCGGCGGCGTGCTGGCCGCCTCCGGGCTGTGGCAGGAGGCGCGCGGCAAGGACTAGCGCTCCCCGCCCGGTACCCACAGCACGTCCCCGGCCTCCTTGTTCGCCGTCCTCGCGAGGATGAACAGGAGGTCGGAGAGGCGGTTGAGGTAGGTCGCCGTGAGGGGGTTCATCGTCTCGGCGTGAACCTCCAGGGCGGACCACGTCGAGCGCTCCGCCCGGCGTACGACAGTGCAGGCCTGGTGGAGCAGGGCCGCGCCGGGGGTGCCGCCGGGGAGGATGAAGGAGCGGAGCTTCTCCAGCTGCCCGTTGAAGCGGTCGCAGTCCGCCTCGAGCTTGTCGATGTAGAACTGCTCGACCCGCAGCGGCGGGAACTCCGGGTTCTCCACCACCGGCGTGGACAGGTCCGCACCCACGTCGAACAGGTCGTTCTGGACGCGGGTGAGGACCTTGACGACCTCCTCGTCCAGGCCGCCGAGCGCGATCGCCGTGCCGATCACCGCGTTCGCCTCGTTGGCGTCGGCGTACGCGGAGATCCGCAGGTCGGTCTTGGCGACCCGGCTCATGTCGCCGAGGGCGGTGGTGCCCTGGTCGCCGGTCCTGGTGTAGATGCGCGTCAGATTGACCATGTGGCCAATCTAGACGTTCGTGTCACGGGCGCACCCCTCACCTTTGGTCTCGTACAAGCGCACCTGATGCGCGCCCGCCGCGCCCGTCATACAGGCACCGCGGTACGCACTGTCAACCCGGCTTTCAGTTCAGGGTCACAGGGCGTGGAGACCTCGGCGCCGACCGGTCTGTGAAGCGCCAACCAGCACAAAACCGCGAGGAATTGGCGCTCCGACCGCTGAGGTCGGAATCGTCTCGGCTTCGGCCGATGGGAGGATCGCCAAGGCCGTCATGTGGGACGTGACACGAGTCTCACTCCCTGAGACGTGAAACGCGTTACTAAGTCAGACGCACGCCGCCTCACGAACGCTAGTGTCCGCCCGAGAGGCAGACATAAGCAGCGCGTCAGGGGAGTCGCACAGTGGCAGGGAAGCTCGCCGTCATCGGGGCCGGCCTCATGGGAGCCGGCATCGCCCAGGTCTCCGCTCAGGCGGGCTGGGAGGTGGTCCTGCGTGACGTCACCGACGAAGCACTGACGCGGGGCACCGACGGCATCAAGGCGTCGTACGACAAGTTCGTCGCCAAGGGCAGGCTGGAGGCGCACGACGCCGATGCCGCCCTGGCCCGCATCACCGCGACCACCGACCTGGACGCCGCGGCCGACGCGGACGTCGTCGTCGAGGCCGTGTTCGAGAAGCTCGAGGTCAAGCACGAGATCTTCCGCGCGCTCGACAAGATCGTGAAGGGCGAGGCGATCCTCGCGTCCAACACCTCCGCCATTCCGATCACCAAGATCGCGGCGGCCACCGAGCGCCCGGAGCGGGTCGTCGGCACGCACTTCTTCTCGCCGGTGCCGATGATGCAGCTGTGCGAACTCGTCCGCGGTTACAAGACCAGCGACGAAACCCTCGCCACGGCCCGGCGGTTCGCCGAGTCGGTCGGCAAGACCTGCATCGTCGTCAACCGCGACACCGCCGGCTTCGTGACGACCCGTCTCATCTGCGCCCTGGTCGTCGAGGCCGCCAAGCTGCAGGAGTCGGGCGTGGCCAGCGCCGAGGACATCGACCTCGCCTGCAAGCTGGGCTTCGGCCACGCCATGGGCCCGCTGGCGACGGCGGACATGACCGGCGTCGACATCCTGCTGCACGCCACGAACAACATCTACACCGAGTCCCAGGACGAGAAGTTCGCGGCCCCCGAGTCGATGCGCCGGATGGTTGACGCCGGTGACATCGGACGCAAGAGCGGGCAGGGCTTCTACAAGCACTGAAACCGCACATGCCCCGGGCCCATCACACGCCAGGGTGAATTCGGTATCGGTTCGCTTACAAGAAGCAACCTCTGACTCCTCCACACAGTCAGAGGTTGCATCACCCACATCCAGAACGCGGAGCACGATTCGCACGCACGGGGAGCGCATATGCACATCAGGGGCGACCACGCCGAGCTGGTCGTCGGGGGCCGCCTCGACGTCCGGAGCGCGGCGGACGCCCGTACGGTCCTGCACTCGGCCGTCGACGACGGGGTCGGCGATCTGGTGCTGGACCTGTCCGAACTGGACTCCTGGGACGCCACCGGACTGGGCGTGATCATGGGAGCCCACCGGCGGGCCGGCCGCTGCGGCCGGCGCCTGGTGCTGCGCGGAGTACCGCCGCAGATGCAGCGCCTGCTGGTGGCCACCCGCCTGCACCGGATCCTGGCGATCGAGGGGGGCATCGGGGTGGAGACCCTTCCCCGCGTGTGACGCCTCGTACGGGTGTGAGGCGGGCGACCGGGGAGACCCGGACGCACGTCGTCGCGTCGTGCGACGCGCACAATCCTCACGAGACCGTGACGTTACGGACGGCGCGGTACCCCGGACTGTCGTAGATACTGTGCGAAGGTTTAGGGTTCGGCTGCCCGCTGCCTTGACACCCTTCGGCGGGACCGGACCAGAAGCGACAGCGCGGTGTGCAGCAAGGCCGGGAGGGGCTTTTCCGAGCACACACACGCTTTTGGGGGGCTTGACCTATGGATCCTGACAACCAGGGACCCGAGGAGTACGGCCACGAAGGTGACGGCCCCGCGCCGCGCCAGCGCCCTCCCAGGGAATCCCTCACACCCGACTTCGCGCAGCACGCGCCGGCGCTCGCCCGCACGGTGCAGCTCGTCTCCGGCGACTTCCTGCTGACCGTCAACCCCGTCGA
>NZ_POUC01000329.1 GCF_002891435.1 Streptomyces cahuitamycinicus | reverse complement strand
GCCCGACCCGCCGCAGGCGGAGAGCAGCGGCATTCCCCCCGCCACCGCTGCGGTGGCGACCGCCGTGGAGGCGAGGAAGCTTCTCCGGCTCGGTCCGGAGGAGGCGGAGGCGGCGTTCGGCGTCATTGCGTCAACCCTTCATGGCGCACCAGGACACCCGGCGGAGGGCCGTCGGCTGCGGTGTCTCGAGTGGAACTGGCTGAGCAGAAGCGAGACTTCGACCAGAGGGGCTTCCGTAGTCGAAGCGCTTCGATGTTGCTGTGAGGTTAAGTGAACACCCCAGGGTGCACAAGGGTCGTCTCCAAACTTCCTCGCAGGTGCGGGAGGGGACCGCTCCTCATGCACGGCTTGAAGTGACGGCGCCGACTCTTGACACCTGGCCCGTCGTCGACTCAGCATCGAAGCGCTTCGAAAGCGCCTCGCCGATCCATCGCAGGGGGATCCTCACGTGACCGCACATCCGCCGCCCACCGAACCGTTCCGCGATCCGCAGCTGCCGTTCGCGAAGCGCGTCGACGATCTGCTGGGACGGCTCACCCTCGACGAGAAGACGTCCTTCCTGCACCAGTTCGCCCCCGCCGTCGAGCGGCTCGGTGTCGCCGCCTTCCGCACCGGCCAGGAGGCCCTGCACGGTGTGGCGTGGATGGGCCCGGCGACGGTGTTCCCGCAGGCGGTCGGTCTCGGCGCCACCTGGAACCCGGAGCTGGTGCGGCGCGTCGGCGACGCGGTGTCCAGGGAGGTCCGCGCGATGCGCGCCAAGGACGACCGGGTCGGCCTCAACGTCTGGTCCCCGACGGTCAACCTGCTGCGCCACCCTCTGTGGGGCCGCAACGAGGAGGGCTACTCGGAGGACCCGAAGCTCACCTCGGCGATCGCCACCGCCTACACCCGCGGCCTGCGCGGCGACCACCCCACCTACTGGCGCACCGCGCCCGTGCTGAAGCACTGGCTGGCCCACAACAACGAGACGGACCGCTCCACGACGTCGAGCTCGGTGCGCCCGCGCGTGCTGCACGAGTACGACCTGCGGGCCTTCCGCGAGACCGTCGAGGCGGGCGCGGTGGCCGGGGTGATGCCGGCGTACAACCTGGTCAACGGACGCCCCAACCACGTGTCGCCGTACCTGCGCGAGCACTTGCGCGCCTGGACGGACGAGGAGCTGCTGGTCTGTTCGGACGCGGGAGCGCCGAGCAACCTCGTCGACTCGGAGCACTACTTCGACACCCACGAGGAGGCCACCGCCGCCTCCCTCGTCGCGGGTGTCGACAGCTTCACCGACCACGGCACGGACTCCTCGACGATGATCGGTCGGCTGCGCGGCGCCCTGGAGCGCGGTCTGCTGACCGAGGCCGATGTCGACACGGCCGTCCGCCGCCAGCTCTCGGTCCGTTTCCGGCTCGGCGAGTTCGACCCGGAGTACGACCCGCACGACGCCACCAGCGAGTTCGACACCCCGGCGCACCGCGCCCTCGCCCAGGAGGCCGCCGAGCAGGCGATCGTGCTGCTCAAGAACGACGGGGTGCTGCCGCTGGCCCCGGACACCCGCGTCGCGGTGGTCGGCCTGCTCGCCGACGAGTGCAAGCTCGACTGGTACAGCGGCACGCTCATCCACCGCTCGACCCCGCTGGAGGGCCTGTACGAGCGGTTCGGCGCGGAGCGGGTGGAGTTCGCGGAGGGCGTGGACCGGGTCCGGCTGAAGACCTCCGCGGGTGCGTTCCTGCACGTGCCGGTGGCCGAGGAGGCCGCGGCCGGGGTACGCGGGGCCGAGGGCGCGCTCGACCCGGCACTGCTCACGGGCCGCACCGACCTGCCCCCGCTCACCACCGACGCGTCCGGCACCGAGCTGGCGCTGGTCGACTGGGGCGGGGACGTGCTGACCCTGCGCGCCCCCGACGGCCGCTACCTCTCGGTCGCCGACGACGGCTTCCTCCGCGCCTCCGCCGACCAGCCGGGCGGCTGGCTCGTGCAGGAGACGTTCCGCCTGGAACCGCACGGGAACGGGCACCTCCTCAAGCATCTGGGGACGGGTCGCCACGTGTGTGTCTCCGCCGACGGCGTGAAGGTTGCCGACGAAGACCCCGAGGTCTTCGAGCTGGTCGTCGCCGAGCGCGGCGAGGAGGCGGTGGCGCGTGCCGCAGCGGCGGCCGACGTGGTCGTGGTGGTCGCGGGCAACGACCCGTACATCAACGGGCGCGAGACCGAGGACCGTACGACCCTGCGCCTGCCGGAACACCAGGAACGGCTGCTGCGCGCGGCCCGCGCGGCGAACCCGGCCACCGTGCTGGCGCTGGTCTCCGCCTACCCGTACGTCGTAGACCCCGCCGAGCTGCCGGCGGTGCTGTGGACCGCGCACGGCGGCCAGGCGGCCGGCACCGCCCTGGCCCGCGTCCTCGCCGGCGACGTCTCCCCCGCCGGCCGCCTCCCGCAGACCTGGTACGCCGACGACGCCGACCTGCCCGGCCTGCTCGACTACGACGTCATCGGCTCCCGCCAGACCTACCTGTACTTCGAGGGGACGCCCCTGTTCCCCTTCGGGCACGGCCTGGCGTACGCCCCGTTCGCGTACGGCGACCTGACGGCCCGGGCCGAAGAGGAGACCGTGCACGTCTCCTTCTCCGTCACCAACACCGGAGACGTCACGGCCGACGAGGTGGCCCAGCTCTACACCCGAGCGGTCGACGCGTCCGTACCTCGTCCGCGCCGCGAGCTGCTGGACCACCGCCGCGTCACCCTCGCCCCGGGGGCGACGGCCGAACTGGGCTTCGAGGTCCCGCTGAGCGACTTCGGGTTCTTCGACGTCGCCCAGGACCGGTGGCGCGTGGAGCCGGGCGCGTACGAGCTGCTGGCCGGGGCGTCCAGTGAGGACGTCCGGCTGCGGCAGGTGATCACGCTGGACGGCGAGCCGGCCCTGCCGCGCGCGGTCCTCGCGCACGGCCTTCCCGCGGCCGGGTTCGACGAGCAGGACGGCATCGAGATCGTCGACCGGACGAAGGTGTCGGGCGACGCGGTGACACCGGCCGGCCCGGCGGCGGGCGAACTGGTCTACCGTTCCTGCGACTTCGGGCGGGGCGTTACCGGGGTGACGGTGGAGGTGGCCGGCGAGGGCACGGTCGAACTGTCCCTCGACGGCGGCCCGGTCCTCGCGGTGCTGTCGCCCGCCGCACCGACCCCGAGTCCGTACGACTACGTCCCACTGGGCGCGTCCGTCGTCGCCGCCGGCGTCCACGACGTGCACCTCAGGCTGCGCGGCCCGCTGCGGCTCGCGCACGTCGGCTTCTCCGGTTGAGGGTCCGGAGCAGGCCGGCACAGAGAAGGGGCCCGGCACCGGAAGGCATCGGTGCCGGGCCCCTTCGCAGAGGCTACATGGTAATGGTTTCCATGAGCTAGGGGTTGAGCTGCCCGGTCGGGGCTAGAGGTCGATGCCGGTGAGGACCAGCACACGCTCGTACGTGTAGTCCTCCATGGCGAACCGCACGCCCTCGCGGCCCACGCCGGACTGCTTGACGCCGCCGTAGGGCATCTGGTCGGCGCGGTAGGACGGCACGTCGCCGATGACGACACCGCCGACCTCCAGGGCCCGGTGGGCACGGAAGGCGGTCCGCAGGTCGTGGGTGAACACGCCCGCCTGGAGGCCGTACTTGGAGTCGTTGACGGCGTCGAAGGCCGCGGCCTCGCCGTCCGCCTTCTGGACGGTGAGGACCGGTCCGAAGACCTCCTCGCAGGAGATCGTGACGTCCGCCGGCACGTCGGCCAGGACGGTCGGCGCGTACGAGGCGCCGTCCCGCTTGCCGCCGGTGAGCAGCGCGGCACCGGCGTCGACCGCCTCCTGGACCCACGTCTCGACGCGCTTGGCGGCGTCCTCGCTGACCAGCGGGCCGACGTCGGTGGCGTCGTCGCCCGGGTCGCCGGTGACCTGGGCCTCGACGGCGGCGACTATGCGCGGCAGCAGCCGGTCGTACACCGAGGCGTCGGCGATGACCCGCTGCACGGAGATGCAGGACTGGCCGCCCTGGTAGTTGGAGAAGGTGGCGATGCGGTTCGCCGCCCGGTCCAGGTCCTCGTCGCTCGCCCAGTCGGCGAGGACGACGGCCGCGCCGTTGCCGCCCAGCTCCAGGGTGCAGTGCTTGCGCGGCACCGAGTCCATGATCGCGTAGCCGACCTTCTCGGAACCGGTGAAGGAGATCACGGGCAGCCGCTCGTCCCGCACGAGGACGGGCATCTTGTCGTTGGCGACCGGCAGGATGCTCCAGGAACCCGCGGGCAGCTCGGTCTCGGCCAGCAGCTCGCCGATGACCAGGCCGGACAGCGGGGTCGCCGGGGCCGGCTTGAGGATGATCGGGGCGCCGGCGGCGATGGCCGGGGCGATCTTGTGGGCGCAGAGGTTGAGCGGGAAGTTGAAGGGCGCGATACCGAGCACGACGCCCTTGGGGAAGCGGCGGGTGAGGGCGAGCCGGCCCTGGCCGCCGAGGTCGGTGTCGAGCCGCTGTGCCTCGCCGCCGTTGAACCGCCGGGCCTCCTCGGCCGCGAAGCGGAAGACGGACACGGCCCGGCCGACCTCGCCGCGCGCCCACTTCAGGGGCTTGCCGTTCTCGGCGGAGATCAGCCGCGCGATCTCCTCGGTGCGCTCGGCGAGGCGCTTGCCGACGTGGTCGAGCGCGGCGGCCCGGACGTGGGCGGGGGTGGCGGCGAACTCGTCCAAAGCGGCGTGCGCGGCGGCCACGGCCTCCTCGACCTGCGCGTCCGTCGGCACGCTCACCTTGCCGACGAGCCGCCCGTCCCAGGGGGAGGTGACGTCGAAGGTGTCCTCGCCGGTGGCCTGGCGGCCGGCGAGCCAGAAGGCGTGGGTGGAGGTCATGTGGGTTCCGGCCCTTCGGCGTTGGGGGTGGTTCCGTGCTACGGGACCAACGGTAGGGGCGAGGTGGCCGAACGGCGTTTGTCCGAGCCGTAGCAGTGCGGGACGTGGACACTACGGTTTGGCTACTCGCTGGTGGTCGCCTTCAGGGCCAGCCACAGCTCCATCCGGACGTCCGGGTCCTCCAGGGACCGGCCGAGGATCTCCTCGACCCGGCGCATGCGGTAGCGCAGGGTGTGCCGGTGGACGCCGAGTTCGGCCGCCGCCGCGTCCCACTGGCCGTGCTTGGACAGCCAGGCGCGCAGGGAAGCGACGAGGTCGCCGCGGCCCGTGGCGTCGTGCTCGTACAGCGGCCGCAGCATGCCGTCGGCGAAGGCCCGTACCGCGTCGTCCGCCAGCAGCGGCAGCACCGATCCGGCCGCCATCTGCTCATGCTCCACGAGGACGCGCCCGCGCCGCCGCGCCACCGACAGCGCCTGCTGGGACTGCTTGTACGCGGCGGACGCGGCGATGGGCCCGGCCGGTGCCGACAGGCCCACGACCAGTTCGTCCTCCTCGCCGCCCGGCACCTTCTCGCGTATCCCCGCCCGGGCCGTCTCCAGGGCGGCCGCGTACTCCCCGCAGGCCGCCGCAGCGGCGCCGCCGTCCACGGCCAGCACCACCAGCCGCTCCCCCTCCGGCACCACCAGCACGGCCTCGCCGGCCCGGGCCGCCGCGGACTCCACGACGTCGGCGAGGGCCGCGAGGGGGTCGCCGCCGGGGTCGGCCGCGGCGAGCGCGGCGGCGGAGTGCCGCTCGGCGGGCGCGGCGCCCTTGCGTGCCTCGGCGCGGGCCAGCGCGGCCGAAGCCGACACCGGCACCCGCTCCGCGACCATCATCCGGAACGGCGCGTCCAGCAGCTCGCCGTACAGGTCACCGGCGACCGCGCGGGCGTGGTCCGGCTCCCCGGCCAGCAGCATGCGCAGCACCGCCGCGCCGACCCGCTGCTCGGCCGCCTGGAGGGACCGGGAGCGTTCCGTGGTGAGGGTCAGCAGCGCGATGGCCGAGTGGACGGCGTAGCGCTCGGCGGTGCCGGGGGCGGCGGCCGTGCCGACGGCGAGGGCCGCCCGGGGGCGGCGGCCGGTGCCGAGGGTGTGCAGCTCGACCCGGTCCTCGTTGTCCGGCCCGCCGGCCACGGAGGAGGCGGGTGCGGGGCGGTCCCGCAGCTTCTGCACGTCACCGGTGAGCCGTGCGGCACGCCGCCCCGCCCACTCCGGTGCCGTGGCGACGACCGCGCCCGAGGCGTCGTAGAGCGCCGCCCAGCCGTCGACCTGCGCGGCCAGCGCGGCCAGCAGCCCCTCCGGCCCGCCGGTCTGGGCCTGCCGGGTCAGCTCGCGCTGGGCCGCGAACCCGGCGGTGACGGCCCGGTACTGGTCGGCGGCGATCGCGGCGGACACGGCCTTGCTGATGGCGAGGAACGGGGTGCGGCGCGGCACCTCCAGCAGCGGCAGGCCCTCCTTCTCGGCCGCGTCGACGAGCGCCTCGGGAATCTCCTCGTAGTGGACGCCGACGGCGAAGCCGAGCCCGGCCACTCCGGCCCCGGCCAGCCGGCGCACGTAGCGGCGCATGGCCTCCGGATCCTCGGCGTCCAGCTTGAGCGCGGTGATCAGCAGCAGTTCCCCGCCCTCCATGTAGGGGACGGGGTCGGCGAGCTCGCTGGGGTGCGCCCAACGGACCGGCACGTCGAGGCGGTCTTCGCCCGCCCGCACGGTCAGCTTCAGCGCGGAGTGGTGGACGAGCGAGGCGAGCGTCGGGGGCATGAGGCCTTCTGCGTCAGGGCTGTGTGATCACTGTGTCTTTTGGCCGCCGCGTATGAACGACCTGTGACGATTCTGCCTCACCGTACGGTCCCTTCGCGCCCGCACGGGTGGGAAGGCAGGCAGGCCCACGGTCCCACGCATGCACGGAGGCCAAGGTCTCCCTCATGCACGGGTGGGAAAGCCGGCCCACGGCCCCGCCCGCCCGCACAGGTGTGAACGCCGACCCACGGCTCCCGCCTCCCACACCGGCGGGAAGGCGGCGGGGGCACGGTCCCCGCCACCCGCACCGGCTGGAGGCGGGCTCAGCCCCGCAGATCCACCAGCAGCGGCGGCGCGTGTTCGCCCTTGACGTCGGTCAGCGACAGCACCGCGTGCCCGGCCGGTACGCCGTGCGCCAGCTCGGAGGCGGACCAGCGCTCCCGCTCGACCTGCCGCACCGTCACCGCCCGCGCGGTCGGGGCCTTGCCGGTGATCACCCGGCGCAGCATGTGCACGGCCTTGCCCGCCGGGGTCTCCGCGATGATCTGCCGGTCGGTGACGTCGCGGGCCTCGGTCCACTCCTTGCCCCACACCTCGGCGAAGTCCTGCCCGTCCCACGGTGTGAGGCCCGACAGCGCCATCCGGCAGCCGGTCGCCCCGAGCAGCGGCCCGCGCAGCGGCCGGGCCACGTCGTCCAGGCTCCGCAGGGTGAGGACGACCCCGGCGTTGCCGGACCGCAGCCGCTGGATGCCGCGCACGGCCTCGGGTGTCACGACCCCGGTCGCGTCGTCCAGCAGCAGACAGGCGAACAGCGACCGGTCCTCGCGTACGGCGACACTCGCCGTGAACTGCGCGAGCATGAGCCGGGCCAGCATCTTGGAAGCGTCGGCGTGTCCGCGCTGGGGCAGGTCGATGCGCACCCGCACCGGATGGTCGAGGGTTTTGAGCGTGAAGGGCCGGGACTGCCCGGAGGTGTCGAAGAACCCGGCGAAGGCGGGCCGGTCGAGCAGCGCGACGCGATCACCCAGCACCCCGCCGACGTCCCCGGGCTGCCCCATCTGCCGCTCCCGGGCGTCGAGCTCCCGCAGCAGGGACTCCTGCCCCGCCTCCTGGAGGCCCTGGCGCAGTGCGGCGAACGGCCCCGGCGCCCCGTCGAGCAGCTGCCGCAGCTCCGGTACGGAGGGGAAACGCCCGTGCACGGCCCGGAACGGCCCGAGCAGCTGGGCGAGAACGGTGGTGGACCGGCGGCTGTCGCTGCCGGGGTGCGGATCGGCGAGGTCCCCGACAAGCGCCTCGGCGAGCACCGCCGCGGCCTCGTCCGGGTCGGTGCTGCCCCCGTACAGATCGAGGTCGTACTCGGAGTCCTGGTTCCCGATCCGCACGACCACGTCGTAGGCGTCGGCCGGTCCGAGCCCGGCACCGGCCGCCCCGACGACGACCACGGCGGCGCGCCCGGCGAGTGCGTGCAGACAGAGCGACTCGGCGAGGGGACGGACCACGGTCCCGGTCTTGCCCGAGCCGGCGGGGCCGACGGCCACGAGCGAGGTGCCGAGCAGGTCGGGCCCGAGGCCCAGCCCGGTGCCGCGGTAGGCGTACGGGTTGCGGGCGTCGTCGACGGTGGTGCCGAGCCGCACCTGTCCGGTGACGAGGTCGTGCCGGGCGAGCCGGGCGGGCAGGTCGCGTTCTCCGGACGGGTGCAGGCACGCGGCGGCACCGTCCTTGAGCACGGCGCCGCTGAACGTGGCGAGGCTGTGCCGTCCGGTGCGCACGCCCTGCCAGGCGCGCATGATCCGGGCGTGGTCCACGTCCCGCATCAGCCCGGTGCGGGCCTCGGCCGCGAGGCGCTCGGCGGCGTCGGCGGCCCCGGCGGCGCGCAGCTCGTTCCACTGCGCCGGATCGTCCTCGGGGGTCGTCCGGGGCTCCTGCGCCTGCGGCCGCCGGAAGCGGGGGGTGACGAAGCGGCGCCACACCTCGCCCCAGCGGCCGAGCCGGGCCGCCCCGACCATGATTCCGAGGGCGACGAGCAGCTCGTACCCCTGGTAGACGATGAACGTCCCGGTCTCCCCGAGATCGCTGTCGCCGCCCCGCCACGCGTCGGGAACGATCAGGTCGAACGGCACCCACCACCAGGTGCCGAGGTACCCGTTCTGCAGCAGCGACCAGATCAGCCATCCCACGAGGAAGGCGATCAGCGCCCCGCTCAGCAGCTGCCGGGCAGGAATCTCCTCCGGTTCCTCCGCGGGCCGCGGCCGGTGCCCGAACCTCCACACGCCCGGCGCGGCGTCGGGGCGCGGCGCGCGCAGCCAGGTGAGGAACGCCGACCCGTCCGGCAGCGGCGGCGCCGGTGCCCGGGGCGGCCGGGGAGGCATCGCGGGTACCTCCGCAGGCCCCGCCGGGCGCGGCACGGGACTCGCATGCGTACCCCTCGCGTCCTGGGTCCCGTCGCTGTCCATCGCCTTTGCCCCCTGACCAGCCGCTCCGTCCACCATCAGCGAGCCAATCTAACGCCCTCTGTCGGGGAGTTCACCGCTTACACGGCCGGGTCGTGGGCACCGGTCCACGAGACTGCCATGTCCACCCCGGACAAGGCGCCCCGCCGACAACGCCCACATCTGTCCCTTATACACATCTGACGCTGCCGACGAACCCTA
>NZ_POUC01000328.1 GCF_002891435.1 Streptomyces cahuitamycinicus | reverse complement strand
CCCTCGCCCCGCCCGGCATCCCCGCCTCGCGTCCGCTGCGCAGTGAACTGCGCGACGCGCTCCTGGCCCGCGAGCACGACACCGACGTCCTGGACGCGCTCCTGCACGCCGCCGCCCGCAACGGCGGGGACGACCTGCGCGACCTCGTCCGCCGCATCGGACTGCTCCTCGTGCGCACCCCGGAGGGCGCCACCCGTTTCGACCGCGCCCTGGTCGACCTCGGCCGGCACGTGCCCGGCTTCGCCGCCCACGCGGCCGCCTGGCTGGCCGAGGCGCCCGAGGAGTGGGCGGCGCTGGTCGGGCCGAGTTCCCACCGGATGATCGAGAACCTGGCGGGTGCGGGCGTCCCCGCGTGAGCGGGCTCCCGGTCGCCGGGCCGCCGTACGGTGTCGTGCGCCCCGTCACAGCCCCCATGCCGATGCGGGCAGGAGGCACCCGGCATGGCACCCTTAGTCCTGCGCACGAGGCAACCACGGACAACGACCGGACACGGGTTCGACGAGCTTTCGACAAGGAGCAGGCACAGTGCAGCGCTGGCGTGGCTTGGAGGACATCCCCCAGGACTGGGGGCGCAGCGTCGTCACCATCGGCTCCTACGACGGAGTGCACCGCGGGCACCAGCTGATCATCCGGCATGCCGTGGACCGCGCCCGGGAACTGGGCGTGCCCGCCGTCGTCGTCACCTTCGACCCGCACCCCAGCGAGGTCGTACGCCCCGGCAGCCACCCGCCACTCCTCGCCCCGCACCACCGCCGCGCCGAACTCATGGCCGACCTGGGCGTGGACGCGGTGCTCATCCTCCCCTTCACGACCGAGTTCTCGAAGCTGTCCCCGGCCGACTTCGTCGTCAAGGTCCTGGTCGACAAGCTGCACGCCAAGGCGGTCGTCGAGGGCCCCAACTTCCGCTTCGGTCACAAGGCCGCCGGGAACGTGGAGTTCCTGTCCACGCAGGGCAAGACCTACGACTTCGAGGTCGAGGTCGTCGACCTGTACGTGACCGGTGCGGCGGGCGGCGGCGAGCCGTTCTCCTCCACGCTGACGCGGCGGCTGGTCGCCGAGGGAGACGTCGAGGGCGCGGCGGAGATCCTGGGCCGGCCGCACCGGGTGGAGGGCGTCGTCGTCCGAGGCGCCCAGCGGGGGCGCGAAATGGGCTTCCCCACGGCCAACGTCGAGACGCTGCCGCACACGGCCGTCCCGGCCGACGGTGTGTACGCCGGCTGGCTGCACGTCCAGGGCGAGGCGATGCCGGCCGCGATCTCCGTGGGGACCAATCCGCAGTTCGAGGGGACCGAGCGCACGGTGGAGGCGTACGCCATCGACCGGGTCGGGCTCGAACTGTACGGCCTCCATGTCGCCGTCGACTTCCTGTCGTTCGTGCGGGGGCAGGCCAGGTTCGACACGCTGGACGCGCTGCTGGAGCAGATGGCCGAGGACGTCAAGCGCTGCCGGGAGCTGGTGGCGGCGGCCGAGCGGTCCGCCTGACCTCCCGGCACCTCCGCGTACTCGCTACACCTCCCTGGCACCTCCGCCGACTCGCTACGCGCTCGCGGCCTCGTCCGGGTGGAGGGCGTCGAGGATGAGGGTGAGACCGAAGGCGAACTCGTCGGCGTAGTCGTAGCCGGGCTTGAGGACGTGCTCGGTGGCCAGTTCGGTGAGGTGGGGGTAGGTGTCGGCGGGCATGTCGCGCACGATGGCGCCCGCCACCTCGTCCAGCTCGGCGGCGCCTCTGAACGGCAGGCTCAGCTCCTGGAGCACGAACCCGTACAGATAGCTGTCGATCAGCGAGACGGCGTGCGCGGCCATGGGGACGGAGAATCCTCCGGCGCGCAGCGTTCCGATGACGGCGTCGTGATGGCGCAGGGTCGCCGGGCCGGGCTGGGAGCGGGAGTCCATGAGGCCGACGGCCCAGGGGTGGCGCCGCAGTACGGCACGGGCGGAGTCCGCGCGGTGGCGCAGGGCACTCCTCCAGTCCCTGTCGCGCGGCGGTAGGTCGATCTCGCCGAACACCGCGTCCACCATGCCGTCGAGGATGTCTTCCCGGCCCGCGACGTGGTGGTAGAGCGACATCGCCTCGACGCCGAGCGGTTCGGCGATGGCCCGCATGGTGAGCGCGTTCGCCCCCTTCTCGTCCGCCACCGCCACCGCCGTGCGGATCACGCGCTCGCGACTGAGCGGAGTGCGCTCCGACGCCCCCCGCCGGCTCTTGTTCCCCGCGCCCATCCGGCCCTCCTGCTCGCTTTTCGCCGTGCACTCCCCTTGACCGCCTTACAGCATAAGGCTAGCTTGCCTTACAACATAAGGTAGGCATTCCGGCGAGGGGGCTGCGCCATGGACACGGAACGCGTGAAGAAGGTCTGCGTCATCGGGGCTTCGGGGAAGCTCGGGCAGTACATGGTCGGGCACGCGCTGGAGCGCGGCTACGAAGTGGTCGGGGTGTGCCGGGAACGCAGCGTGCCGAAGCTGGCCGCGTTCGAAGGCCGGATCACCGTCGTCCCCGGAGACACGAACGACCCGGAGGTGATCCGGCGAGCGGTCGCCGGGTGCGACGGGGTGCTGACGGTGCTGGTGCCGTGGGGTGTACGGCAGTACGCGTCGGGCACGGCGCAGGCGGTGCTCGACCACGCACGGCCGGGCGCGCGCCTGGTCTTCTCCTGCGGCTGGCACATCACCCGCGACGGCAAGGACAGGTACTCACGGCTGTTCGTCCTGGGCGTACGGATCGCCACCGTGCTGGCCAAGCTCGTCCGCGCCGTCGAACTCGACGACCAGGTCGAGGCGTGCCGACGGGTGTTCGCCAGCGACACCCGGTGGACCGTGGTGCGCGGCAGCTCCCTGGAGGAGGGCGAGAGCCAGGGCCTGCCCGTGTGGAGCCGGCACGTGGGCGACCCGGTACTGGCCGGCAACCTGACGCGGCGGGTGGACTTCGCCCTGTTCATGGTGCACGCCCTCACCGACGACACGCTCGTCCAGGAGGCCCCGGCGATCGTCGGCTGCCGGACCCCCGGCGCCCTCGCCCACGCCGGGGGGTCACAGCACTAGCCGGGCTGTCGGCCCGGCTTCGCCTTCAGCGCGTCGCCCAGTGGCATGCCACCTGGGCCGTGCCGCCGCCGTCGAGGATCTCCGGATCCCGGGTGCGGCACGCGTCCGCGACACCCGCCCGTTCCGCCTCGCCGCTCGCGAGGATCTGGCAGCGGGCGTGGAAGCGGCAGCCCGACGGGACGCGGGACGGATCCGGGGGCTCGCCCGTGAGGACCACCGGGGCGCCTGGGGCCTCGGGGAGGACGGACAGCAGTGCCTGGGTGTACGGGTGCCGGGGGGCCGTCAGCACCTGCTCCACCGTGCCCGTCTCCACGATCCGGCCCAGGTACATGACGGCGACCCGGTCGGCGATGTTCCACGCCAGACCCAGGTCGTGCGTGACGACCAGGGCGGACAGGCCCAGCTCGGTGCGCAGCCGGAGCAGCAGGGCGAGGATCTCGCCGCGTACCGAGGCGTCGAGGGACGCCACCGGCTCGTCGGCGACGAGGAGTTCGGGTTCCAGGACGAGTGCGCCCGCGATGACGACACGCTGGCGCTGCCCGCCGGACAGTTCGTGCGGGTAACGCAGGAAGAAGCGCTCCGGGGGTCGTAGCCCGGCCCGTGACAGGGCCTCGGCGACCGCCGTGCGTTCGTCGCCGCCGTAGCGGTGGATGCGCAGTCCCTCGGCGACCGCGTCGTACACCGTGTGCCGGGGGTTGAGCGAGCCGCTCGGGTCCTGGAGGACCAGCTGGACGCGTTTGCGGTAGGCCTTGAGGGACCGGAGGGAGTAGTCCAGGGGGCGGCCGTCGAAGGTGACCCGGCCCGCCGTCGGCTCGACCAGACCGAGCAGGCTGCGGGCCAGGGTCGTCTTGCCGCAGCCGGACTCGCCGACCAGCGCGACGATCTCGCCAGGACGGATGTCGAGGCCGACCCCGTCCACCGCGCGGGCCCGGGGGCCGCCGTGCCGTCCGGGGAAGGTGACGTGAAGGCCCTGGGCGCTGAGCAGTGGGGCCGTGATGACCTCGGGGGGCGTGGGGGAGATGGTCATGGCGTGCTGGGCCTCGCTTCCTCCAGGGCTTCCGGTTCCCCGGCCGAGCCCTCACCGCGGGCCCCCGGTTCCCGGAGTGCCTCGCCGGTTGCGGGTTCCGCCGTCGCCCGCTCGGCAGGGGCCTCGGCTCCCGGCGGCCCGACCAGCACGCACGCCGCCCGGCGCTCCGGCCCCGCCGCGCGCAGCGCCGGGTCCTCCTCGGCACACGACTCCAGCGCGACCGGACACCGGGGATGGAACGTGCAGCCGGACGGCAACGCCGCCGGGTCCGGCGGGTCGCCCGCCAGCCCCTGCGGGGCGAACCGGGACGCCGGGTCGCCGATGCGCGGGAACGCGGCCGACAGGGCCCGGGCGTACGGGTGCCGGGCGTCCTCGTAGACCTGCTGTGCCGGGCCCTCCTCGACCACCCGGCCCGCGTACATCACCGCGAGCCGGTCGCAGGTGTCGGCGAGGACCGCCAGGTCATGGCTGATCATGATCAGGCCGAGGTCCTGGTCCGCGACGAGCTGCTCGATGAGCCGGAGGATCTGGGCCTGGATCATCACGTCGAGTGCGGTCGTCGGCTCGTCGGCGATGATCAGCCGGGGATGGCAGGCCAGGGCCATGGCGATCATGACGCGCTGGCGCTGGCCGCCGGACAGCTCGTGCGGGTAGGCGCCGGCGCGGGCCGCCGGCAGACCGACCTGCTCCAGCAGGTCACCGGCCTTCTTCCTCGCACCGGCCGCGGTGGCCTTCCGGTGCAGCACGATCGGCTCGGCGATCTGGTCGCCGATGCGATGCACGGCGTTGAGGGAGTGCATCGCGCCCTGGAAGACGACGGAGGCCCCGGCCCAGCGGACCGCCCGGACCCGGCCCCACTTCATGGCCAGCACGTCCTCGCCGTCGAGGAGCACCTCCCCGGTGATCCGCGCGCCGGCCGGCAGCAGCCGCAGCAGGGCCAGCGCCAGCGTCGACTTGCCGCAGCCCGATTCGCCGGCGAGGCCGAGCTTCCGGCCCGCCTCCAGGCGCAGATCGACCCCGCGCACGGCGGCCGCCCCGCCCGCGTACGTCACGGTCAGGTTCCTGACGTCGAGCAGACTCAACGCGACACCCCCAGCCTGGGGTTGAGGACGGACTCCACGGCCCGCCCGCACAGCGTGAACGCCAGCGCCACCACGGCGATGGCGATGCCCGGCGGCACCAGGTACCACCAGTCCCCGGCACTGACCGCGCCCGCCTCCCGCGCGTCCTGGAGCAGCCCGCCCCACGACACGACCGTGGGGTCGCCGAGGCCGAGGAAGGCGAGGGTCGCCTCGGCGAGGATGGCCGAGGAGATGATCAGGGTCGTCTGGGCCAGGACCAGCGGCATCACGTTGGGCAGGACGTGCCGGGACATGACGTGCCCGTGCCCGCCGCCCAGCGCCTTCGCCCGCTCGATGTACGGCCTCGTCTCCACGGCGAGGGTCTGCGCACGCACCAGCCGGGCCGTGGTCGGCCAGGTGGTGACGCCGATCGCGACGACGGTCGTGGTCAGCGACCGGGACATCACGGTCGCCAGGGCGATCGCCAGCACCAGTGTCGGCATGACCAGGAACCAGTCGGTGATCCGCATCATCACCGTCGCGTACCAGCCCTTGAAGTGTCCCGCCGTCACCCCGATCAGGGTGCCGATCGCCACCGACAGCACGGCGGCGAGCAGCCCCACCAGCAGCGACACCCGCGAGCCCCAGATCACCAGGCCCAGCAGGTCCCGCCCGAACTGGTCGGTGCCGAGCGGGAACGCGGCGCTCGGGCTCTGCATCGGACGCCCCGGCGCGTCCGTCACGCTGCTCACGTCGGAGCCGACGAACAGCGGTGCGAACAGCGCCAGCAACGCGCACAGCGAGAGCGCGGTCAGGCCGTACAGTCCCGCCCGTTCGGAGCGGTACTGCCGCCAGAAGCGGGCGACGGACGCCCTGCGGCGCTGCCGGGCGAGGGCGCGCGGGCTCGGGGCCGTACCGATCGACGTCGTCATCGGGCCACCCGGGGGTCCAGCAGCGGATAGACCAGGTCGGCGAGCGTGTTCATCAGGATCACCGCGGCAGCGAACACGAAGAACAACCCCTGCACGAGCGGCAGATCGGGCACGCTCAGCGCCTGGTAGAACAGCCCGCCGAGGCCGGGCCAGGAGAACACCGTCTCCACGAGGATCACACCCGCCACCGTCCGCCCGAGGTTGATGAAGATCAGCGTCACGGTCGGCAACAACGCGTTCGGCACGGCGTGCCGGCGGCGGACGAGGTCGTCGCGCAGCCCCTTGGCCCGCGCGGTCGTCAGATAGTCGCTGCCCATCTCGTCCAGCAGCGCCGACCGCGTGACCAGCAGCGTCTGCCCGTACTCCACGGCCACCAGCGTCACCACCGGCAGCACCAGATGGTGCGCCACGTCCAGGACGTACGCGAAGCCCTCCTCGCCGCCCGACTCCATGCCGCCGGTCGGGAACATGCCGGGCAGCGGGCCGATGCCCACCGACAGCACGATGATCAGCAGCAGCCCCAGCCAGAAGGACGGGATGGAGTACAGCGTCAGTGCGAGGCCCGTGTTGACGCGGTCGCCCAGCTTGCCGTGCCGCCATGCCGACCGGGTGCCGAGGAGGATGCCCAGCGCCGTGTAGAGGACGAAGGCGGTACCGGTGAGCAGCAGGGTGTTCGGCAGCGCCTCGGTGATCTTGTCGAGGACGGGGGCGCGGAACTGGTAAGACGTCCCGAAGTCGCCCGTGAGCGCCTTGCCGCAGTAGTCCGTGAACTGCCGCCACAGCGGCAGGTCGAGTCCGAACTCCTCACGATAGGCGGCCAGCTGCTCCGCCGACACCTGACGGCCGCCCGTCATGGTCTTCACCGGGTCCCCCGGGATCAGCCGGAAGAGGAAGAAGCTGGTCACGAGGACGGCCAGCAGCGATACGGCGGCACCGGCCACCTTGCCCGCCAGGTACCGCGGGTACGCGGAGCTCTTGCGCACCCGGAGCCCGGCCGCCGTCCGCTGCTCGTCCTCGACCAGCGCGGGGGTCGCGTCAGCGGTCATGGGTGCCCGCTCGCCGCTTCACTCGCGTTCCTCGGCGGTGGCCCGCCGCCGCATCGCCGCGAAGGCGCCCAGCCCGGCCAGGACCAGGACACCCGCGACGGCCCCGACCACCACGCCTGTCGACGACGCGTTGTCCGATGATCCGCCGGAGTCGGCCGGGACCGCCGACCACCAGCTCCAGTAGCCGTCCTGGCCGTAGATGTTGCCCGCCTTCGCCGGCATGGTCGTGATCGACTTGATCTGGTCCGTCCGGAAGGCCTCGACCGCGTTCGGATACGCCATGACGTTCATGTACCCGAGGTCGTACAGCCGCGACTCCATCTGCTTGACGATGTCCGCCCGTTTGGCGGGGTCGTACTCGGTGAGCTGCCGGGCGTAGAGCTCGTCGTACCTCTTGTCGCAGATGAAGTTGTCCGTCGCTCCCGTCTCCTCGGGCGTCGCCGGGAGGGCCCCGCAGGTGTGGATGGACAGCACGAAGTCCGGGTCGGGGTTGACCGACCAGCCGTCGAACGCCAGGTCGTACTTGCCGGCCAGCCACGGGTCGGTCACGTTGTCCAGGCAGTTGAGCCGGACGCCGATGCCGAGCTCGCCCCACCACTCCTGGAGGTACTTGCCGACCGCCTTGTCGTTCGGGTCGGTGGCGTGGCACAGCACGCGGTAGGTGATGGGCTTGCCGTCCTTGCCGACGCGTTTGCCGTCGCCGTTCTTCTTGTAGCCCGCCTGATCGAGCAGCCGGGCCGCCTCGGCCGGGTCGTACGCCAGCTTCTGGCTCGCGGACGGCTTCCAGAAGTAGTCCTGGAAGCGCGGCGGGATGTAGCCCTCGCCCTCGACGGCGTGGCCCCGGAACACCTTGTCGATGATGGCCTCGCGGTCCACGGCCCGGAACAGGGCGTTGCGCACCCGCTGGTCCAGCAGGGAGGGGTGGCCGTCGCCGAACTTCTTGCCGTTCTTCGCCTTCGCGCCCGGGTTGGTGGCGAGGGCGTAGAAGCGGCGGCCCGGGGCGTCGTTGACCTGGATGTCCTCCGCGCCCTTCAGGGACTCCGCCTGAGCGGGCGTCAGGGACGGGGACCCGGCGACGAAGGACACCTCGCCCTTGCGCAGCGCCGACACGGCCGCGTCCTGGTCCTTGTAGTAGCGGAAGACCAGCTCGTCGAACTTCGGCGACCCGCGCCAGAAACTCTTGTTGGCCTTGAGCCGGACGTAGCTGTCGGCCTTGTAGCCGCTCAGCACGAACGGCCCGTTCCCCACGACGGGGAAGGTCTTGTCGTTGTTGAACTCGGAGAAGTCCGAGACCTTCTCCCACACGTGCTTCGGCACGATCGGCACGTCCAGCGCGGCCATCGTGGCCTGCGGCTTCTTCAGCTCGATGACCAGTTCGGTGGGGCTCGGGGCCGTCACCTTCCGGAAGTTCCCGACGTAGCTGCCGTTCGCCGTGGCCGCGCCGGTGTCGGTCATCATCTTGTTGAAGGTCCACGCCGCGTCCTCGGCGGTGGTCTGCTCGCCGTCCGACCACGTGGAGTTCGAGCGGATCGTGTACGTCCAGGTCAGCTTGTCCGGCGACGGCTCCCACTTGGTGGCCAGGCCCGCGATGGCGTGGTTGTCCTTGGGGTCGTAGTTGGTCAGGTACTCGTACATGAGCCGGTGGATGCTCGTACTGAGCAGCCGGACCGCCAGGAACGGGCTGAGCGAGTCCACGCTCTGCGCCACGGCGACGGTCAGCACCTTCTTGCCGTCGTCGGCCGCCCGGGCCTGCTGGGGCGCCGGGTCGAGCGGGGTCGCGAGACCGGCGGTGAGGGTGAGCGCGGCGGCCCCGGCCAGGGCGACGAGCCGGAGGCCGTGCGGGAGGCTGCGCTTCTGATCGTTCGTGCCCATGGTCGGACCTCGCGTCATCGCTCGGACGGGAAGGACGGGTTGATCAGCTGTCAGATGCGTGATGTGTGTGTACCAGCGGCCGTCTCCACCCGTCAACGGCGTGTTCACCCCTTGTGGCCTGCGGAAATAACGAATTGGCGAGCATTTCGCACTCATTGGTCGAGACCAGTGACGCGCTCCTGGCCAGGGCCTGGCAACGGATTTCGCCCCTGAACGCGCCGAGGCCCGCGCCGAGTCGAACGGCGCGGGCCGGGCGGGGATCGGCCCCTCGAAAAGGGGCCGATCGGGTGAGGCGGTTACTGCGTCGGAGGCGGGGGC
>NZ_POUC01000327.1 GCF_002891435.1 Streptomyces cahuitamycinicus | reverse complement strand
CCACCCCCCAACCCCCGTTCGACCTGCACGGAAAGGGCCGCAGGGGGTCCGCGCACCCTACGTGGATTGGCCACTGCGACAAGGCGCACTTCCCTGCACGCCCCACGAGTGCAACGCTTCGTGATCGAATGCTTCACGCCAAGTTGCCAAGTCGACAATGTGCCGAGTGCCGAACCGGCCACTCCGGCACGACGGGACACAGTAGATTCGATCTTGACTGTCTACGGCGGGGGACTCGTGCAGGACCGAGGGGAAACGTGCAGGAGCGACACAACCGAGGAGCCGCGACCACCGAGGGGGGCTTAGCAGTATGAGCCACGACTCCACTGCCGCGCCGGAAGCCGCGGCCCGGAAACTTTCCGGGCGACGCCGCAAGGAGATCGTCGCGGTGCTGCTGTTCAGCGGCGGCCCCATCTTCGAGAGTTCCATACCGCTGTCGGTGTTCGGGGTTGACCGCCAGGACGCCGGCGTACCGCGCTACCGACTGCTGGTGTGCGGGGGCGAGGACGGTCCGCTACGGACCACCGGGGGACTCGAACTCACCGCACCACATGGCCTGGAAGCGATCTCGCGCGCGGGCACGGTCGTCGTACCGGCCTGGCGTTCGATCACTTCTCCGCCACCGGACGAGGCGCTCGACGCGCTGCGCCGGGCCCACGAGGAGGGCGCCCGCATCGTCGGGCTGTGCACCGGCGCCTTCGTCCTCGCGGCGGCGGGCCTGCTGGACGGCCGCCCCGCGACGACACACTGGATGTACGCACCGACGCTGGCCAAGCGCTATCCGTCGGTGCACGTGGACCCGCGCGAGCTGTTCGTCGACGACGGCGACGTGCTGACGTCGGCGGGCACCGCCGCGGGCATCGACCTGTGCCTGCACATCGTGCGCACGGACCACGGCAACGAGGCGGCCGGGGCCCTGGCCAGGCGGCTCGTCGTGCCGCCGCGCCGCAGCGGCGGGCAGGAGCGCTACCTCGACAGGTCTTTACCAGAGGAGATCGGCGCCGACCCGCTCGCCGAGGTCGTCGCCTGGGCTCTGGAGCACCTCCACGAACAGTTCGACGTGGAGACACTGGCGGCACGCGCGTACATGAGCCGGCGTACGTTCGACCGCCGCTTCCGCTCACTGACCGGGAGCGCCCCGCTGCAGTGGCTGATCACGCAGCGGGTGCTCCAGGCGCAGCGCCTGCTGGAGACGTCGGACTACTCGGTGGACGAGGTGGCGGGGCGCTGCGGCTTCCGGTCGCCGGTCGCCCTGCGCGGGCACTTCCGCCGCCAGCTGGGCTCGTCCCCGGCCGCGTACCGGGCCGCCTACCGCGCCCGGCGCCCGCAGGGCGAGCGGCCCCAGGACACCGAGAGCGCCCCGGGCGGCCACGGGTCCGGCATGCCGGGTCACGCCGGGCACCCGGGCCAGCCCGGCCAGGCACCGACCCCGCTCCACCCGGAGCACCCGGTGCCGCTGCAGTCCCGCCGTACGGCGGCGGCGAGCGCGGTCGGGCAGTCCCCGGCCCTGTCGGCCAGCCTGCCCGGGCAGCGCAGCGCACCCTGAAGCGGTAGCCGAGGGGCCCGCGAGGAGCACGTCTCCTCGCGGGCCCCTCGGCTTTCCCGGCACGGACGGCCCGGCCGGTGGCGGTGGGCCGTAAGGTTAGACACATGAACGATCGCATGGTGTGGATCGACTGCGAGATGACCGGCCTCTCGCTGTCGGACGACGCGCTCATCGAGGTGGCCGCCCTCGTGACCGACTCCGAGCTGAACGTGCTCGGGGAGGGCGTGGACATCGTCATCCGGCCGCCGGAGCAGGCGCTGGAGACGATGCCGGACGTGGTGCGTCACATGCACACCGCCTCCGGGCTGCTCGAAGAGCTCGCCGCCGGAACCACCCTGAAGGACGCCGAGGACCAGGTCCTGACGTACGTGAGGGAGTTCGTCAAGGAGCCGGGCAAGGCGCCGCTGTGCGGGAATTCCGTCGGCACCGACCGCGGTTTCCTGCTGCGCGACATGCCGACGCTGGAGAGCTACCTCCACTACCGGATCGTCGACGTGTCGTCGGTCAAGGAGCTGGCCCGCCGCTGGTACCCGCGGGCGTACTTCAACAGCCCGCAGAAGAGCGGCAACCACCGTGCGCTCGCCGACATCCGCGAGTCGATCGCGGAGCTGCGGTATTACCGCGAGGCCGTGTTCGTCCCGCAGCCCGGGCCCGACTCGGACACCGCGAGGACGATCGCGGCGAAGCACGTTCTGCCTGCTCAGTAAGCCCGCCCGGGGCCCCGTCGAGGGGCGCCGCGAAAGCCGGGCGCGAGCACCCCTTCGGACCCTGTACACTTTTTCTCGGCCGGTCAGGGAAGTCACTGACCTCCAACCCGGTCATGGTGGGTGTAGCTCAGCTGGTAGAGCACCTGGTTGTGGTCCAGGATGCCGCGGGTTCAAGTCCCGTCACTCACCCTGAGTAATCAGCCGGTGGCTTCGCGAAGAAGCCACCGGCTGAAGCTTTTTGCGCGCCTCTCCGGGGCGGCGCGGCGCTCTGGCTACCGTCGGCGGCATGGACGGTCGACGCCCAGGATGGCGCGCGTGTGTGCTCAGCGGGGCGGTGTTCGCCGTCTGCATGGCCGGCACCACGCTGCCGACTCCCCTCTACCCCCTCTATCAGGACGAGTTCGGCTTCTCCGAGCTGACGGTCACCGTGGTGTACGCCCTCTACGCCTTCGCCGTGATCGGTGTCCTGCTGCTGGTCGGCAACGCCTCGGACGCCGTGGGCAGGCGCCCGGTGCTGCTGTGCGGCCTGGGCTTCGCGGCGCTGAGCGCCGTCTGTTTCCTGTGCGCCACCGGCCTCGGCTGGCTCTACGCGGGGCGGCTGCTGTCGGGACTGTCCGCCGGGCTGTTCACCGGCGCCGCCACGGCGTACGTGATGGAGCTGGCACCCGAGGGCGGCGCCTCCCGGGCCACGTTCGTGGCGACGGCCGCCAACATGGGCGGGCTGGGCTGCGGGCCCCTGCTCTCCGGGCTGCTCGCGCAGTACGCCGCATGGCCGCTGTACCTGCCGTTCGTCACCCATCTCGCCCTGGTGGCCGCCTCGGCCGCAGTGCTGCTGAGGCTCGCGGAGACGGTGCGGGAGCGGCAGCCGCTGCGCGCCGTGCGCCCGCAGCGGCCCGCGCTGCCCGTGCAGGTGCGCGCGGTGTTCGGCCCCGCCGCCACCGCCGCCTTCGTCGGCTTCGCCCTGTTCGGGGTGTTCACCTCGGTCAGCCCGGCCTTCCTCACGGAGTCCCTGCACGTGGACGACCACGCCGTGAGCGGCCTGATCGTCGCGCTGGCCTTCTTCTCCTCGACGGCCGGGCAACTGGCGGTCGGCCGGGTCGGCGTACGGCGCTCCCTCCCGCTGGGCTGCGCCGGGCTCCTCGCCGGACTGGCGCTGCTCGCCGGCGCGCTGCGGTGGGACCAGATTCCCCTGCTGATCGCCAGCGCGCTCGTCGGCGGAGTCGGCCAGGGGCTGGCGTTCCGCGGTGCCCTCGCCGACGTGGCCACGGCCTCTCCCGAACACCGGCGTGCGGCGGTGATCTCGACCCTGTTCGTGGTCGCCTACACGGGCATCTCCGTGCCCGTGATCGGCGTCGGCCTCCTGACGGGCCCGATCGGCCTGGAAGGCGCGGGGCTGGTGTTCATCGCCTGCATGGCCGTCCTGGTCGTGACGGCGGCGGTGTATCTGCTGCGACGGCCCGACCCGGCCCGGGTCTGAGCGCGTGCGAGCGTGGGCCCGTGGGTGAGCTGGTGGAGCCGAGCCCGTGCGAGCGCGGGCCCCTGGGTGAACTGGTGAAATCGAGCGCGTGCGAGCGTGGCCCGTGGGCGAGCTGGTGGAGCCGAGCCCGTGCGAGCGCGGGCCCCTGGGTGAACTGGTGGAGCCGAGCCCCTGCGAGCGCGGGCCCCCGGGCGAGCTGGTGGAGCGGGTCGACGAGCGGGACCGGGTGCTCGGGGTGGTCGACCGGGACGAGACGATCCGCAACGGCCGGCTTCACCGGATCGCGAACACGGTGTGCCGTGATCCGCACGGACGGGTGCTGGTGCATCGCAGGCCGGAGCACGTGTCGCGGTTTCCGGGACACCACGACTGGCTCACCGGCGGGGCCGTCGAGGTCGGCGAGTCGTACGAGGAGGCGGCGGCCCGGGAGCTGACCGAGGAACTGGGCGTCCGGGCGCGGGTGCGTTTCCTCTTCGAGTTCCTCTGCCGAGGGGCGATCAGCCCGTACTGGCTCGGGGTGCACGAGGCCGTCGTGACGGAACCTCTTACTCCCGACCCGTCCGCGATCGTCTGGCACGGCTGGTTCGACCAGGCGGAGCTCCGGGAGGCGCTCCGGACGCGGCTGTTCGTGCCCGACGGGATGGAGGCGCTGCGGCGCCACCCCGGGCTCACCTCACCGATCGCCGCCACGCGGCAGCGAACTCCCCCACTCCCGTGAATCGTTCAGCCGGTTCGGGGCGAACGGCCCGGCCCACCACCGCCGGTTGCCCGGCCGTGCCCGGCAGGCGCGTCCTCGTCACCCGCGTCCAGGAGGAGGCGGAGGGAGAGGGCGGCCCGTCACGACGACGACCGCGACACGAGCTCCGTGGCCAGGACCATCTGCCGGCGCTCCAGGCCCCGGGAGGCGAGCGGGCGGCGGTCGGCGACCTCGGTGAGCAGGAGGTCTATCATCCGACGGCCCATCTCCTCGATGGGCTGGCGGACGCTGGTCAGCGGCGGTTCCATGTGGCGGGCGATGGCGGAGTCGTCGTAGCCGACGAGCGCCACGTCCTCCGGGATGCGGCGGCCCGCGTCGCGCAGCGCCCGGCGGGCTCCGGCCGCGGTGACGTCGGAGGCGGCGAAGACCGCGTCGATGTCGGGGTGGCGCTCCAGCAGGGCCGCCATGGCCCGGTGTCCGCCCTCCTCGGTGAAGTCCCCCGCCTCGATCATCCCCTCGTCCGCCCCGAGACCGGCGTCGCTCATGGCCTCGCGGTAGCCGTCGACACGGCGCTGAGCGCCGTAGACGTCGAGGCGGCCGGTGATGTGGGCCACCCGGGTCCGGCCCCGGGACAGCAGGTGCTCGACGGCCTGGCGGGCGCCGCCGTAGTTGTCCGAGTCGACCGACGGCAGGGTCTCCGCCGACGAGCGCGGGCCGCTGATCACCGCCGGGATCTCCAACTGGGCCAGCAGGTCCGGCAGCGGATCGTCCGCGTGCACCGAGACCAGCAGGACGCCGTCCACGCGGTGGGCCGCCAGGTACTGGGCGAGGCGGGCGCGTTCGCGATCACTGCCCGCGAAGATCAGCAGCAGCTGCATCTCCGTGTCGGACAGCGCGGCCCCGACGCCCTTCAGCATGTCCGAGAAGTACGGCTCCGCGAAGAACCGGGTCTCCGGCTCGGGCACGACCAGCGCGATCGCGTCCGTACGGTTGGCGGCCAGGGCGCGGGCCGCGGTGTTGGGGACGTAGCCGAGCTCCGCGACCGCCGCCTCGACGGCCGCACGCGTCGCGTCGCTGACCCGGGGCGAGCCGTTGATCACCCGCGAGACGGTGCCGCGGCCGACACCGGCGCGCGCCGCCACCTCTTCGAGGGTGGGCCGGCCACCACTTCGGCCCCGCGCTCCGTGGGTTGCCATGGGCTCCGCCTTCCCGTCCACACCCGCACTCTGCGACTGGCCTGGAATTTAACAGGCTCGTCAGCCCTGTGACCGCCGCCGAGGGCTCGCCGCCCCCGACCCTTCCGCTTCGGCCGGAGGGCCGGGACGAACGGCACCCGGCTCGGCTCGGTGTCACCGGCCGGGCCTCAATGGGGCCGGCTCCGGGTCCAGTTAACAGCCCCATAACTGAACGCATCTCTCCCTGTCCGGTCCCTTGACACCCCCGCCGCGACCGGGGACTCTTCAACACATCACCGGTGGGAGCGCTCCCACGCTACCTGACACATACACAACCCGCACGTTCCCCGCCCGAGCCTTTAAGCGCGTAAAACGGTCCGACGATGCAGTTGGCCGGGGGGTCGGCACGTCAGGGCAACAGGAGGACGACATGCGAGCACGCATCCGAACCGCCCGCAAGGCGATGGTCGTCGCGGCCGTCGCGTCGCTGGGCGCCGGGCTGCTGGCCGGCTGTGCCGACGACGGCGGAGGCGACGGCTCGTCGGGCGGCAGCGGCGGCGACAGCGGCGGCAAGACCAAGATCACTCTGGGGCTCTTCGGCACCTTCGGGTTCGAGGAGGCCGGCCTCTACAAGGAGTACGAGAAGCTCCACCCGGACGTCGACATCCAGCAGACGGTCGTCGAGCGGAACGAGAACTACTACCCCACCCTGGTCAACCACCTGACCACCAACAGCGGCCTGCAGGACATCCAGGGCGTCGAGGTCGGCAACATCGCCGAGATCGTCAAGACCCAGTCCGACAAGCTGCTGGACCTCTCCAAGTACGGCAAGAAGAGCGACTACCTGGAGTGGAAGTGGCAGCAGGCCACCACCGAGGGCGGCGAGACCGTCGGCCTGGGCACGGACGTCGGCCCGATGGCCATCTGCTACCGCAAGGACCTCTTCGAGAAGGCCGGTCTGCCCACCGACCGCGAGGAGGTCGCCAAGCTGTGGGCCGGCGACTGGAAGAAGCTGGTCGAGGTCGGCGAGGACTACAAGAAGAAGGCTCCGAAGGGCACCACCTTCCTGGACTCCCCCGGCGGTCTGCTCCAGGCGATCCTCAGCAGTGAGAAGGACCGCTTCTACGACTCCTCCGGCAAGGTCATCTACAAGTCGAACCCGGCGGTGAAGGACGCGTTCGACCTCACCGCGAAGGCCGCCGAGGACGGACTGATCGGCAACCACACCCAGTTCCAGCCCGCCTGGGACACGACGATCGCCAACAGCAAGTTCGCCGCGATGTCCTGCCCGCCGTGGATGCTCGGCTACATCAAGGGCAAGTCCAAGCCGGACGCCAAGGGCAAGTGGGACGTGGCCGCGTCGCCGAAGTCCGGCAACTGGGGCGGTTCCTTCCTGGCGGTTCCCAAGTCGGGCAAGAACGCCGAGGAGGCCGCGAAGCTGGCCGCCTGGCTGACCGCACCCGAGCAGCAGGCCAAGCTGTTCGCCGTGCAGGGCAGCTTCCCGAGCACCCCGGCGGCCTACGAGTCGGACGCGGTCAAGAGCGCCAAGAACGAGATGACCGGTGACGCACCGATAGGCACCATCTTCGCCGCGGCCGCCAAGAGCAGCCCGGTCCAGACGATCGGCCCGAAGGACCAGATCGTCCAGCAGGGGCTGACGGACAACGGCGTCATCCTCGTCACCCAGGGCAAGTCGCCCGAGGAGGCGTGGAACACGGCCGTCAAGACCATCGACAACAACCTGGACCAGTGACCGGAATGGCATCCAGGCACGACACCGCCGCGCCCCCCGTGAAGGAGGGGGGCGCGGCCCCGGGCCGCCCGCCGGCCGGCGCGGACACGGAGCGGGCGATGAAGAAGCGCGCCCGGCTCTCCCGTCGCTGGCAGCGCGACATGCGGTGGAGCCCCTACGCGTTCGTCTCGCCCTTCTTCCTGCTCTTCCTCGCGTTCGGCCTGTTCCCGCTGCTGTACACCGGCTGGGCCTCGCTCCACCAGGTGGAGCTGACGGCGCCCACGGACATGTCCTGGGTGGGCCTGCGCAACTACACCCGGATCTTCGACGACGACTTCTTCTGGAACGCGGCGAAGAACACCCTGACGATCGGCATCATCTCCACGGTTCCGCAGCTGCTGATGGCGATGGGCCTGGCGCACATCCTCAACTACAAGCTGCGCGGCTCCACCTTCTACCGCGTCGTCATGCTGGCCCCGTACGCCACGTCGATCGCCGCCGCCTCGCTGGTCTTCGTGCTGCTGTTCGGCCGCGACTACGGCATGATCAACTGGGCGCTGAACGCCGTCGGTATCGACCACGTCGACTGGCAGAACGACAAGTGGCCGTCCCAGATCGCCGTGTCCAGCATCATCGTCTGGCGCTGGACCGGGTACAACGCGCTGATCTACCTGGCCGCGATGCAGGCGATCCCGCAGGACCTCTACGAGTCGGCGGCACTGGACGGAGCCAGCCGCTGGCGGCAGTTCCTCCACGTCACGCTGCCCTCGCTGCGTCCGACCATCCTGTTCACGGTCGTGGTGTCGACCATCGGCGCCTCGCAGGTGTTCGGCGAGCCACTGCTCTTCGACGCGAACAAGGGCGCCTCCGGCGGATCCCAGCACCAGTTCCAGACGCTCGGCCTGTACCTGTACGAGCAGGGGTGGATCAACCAGCACCTGGGCCGCGCCTCCGCCATCGCCTGGACGATGTTCCTGATCCTCATCGTGATCGGTGTCGTCAACTACGTCATCTCGCGCCGGCTGCGCGCCAGTAGCTAAGGAGAACCGGCCGTGACGACGACCCTGACGAAACCCCCGGCCGACGCGGTCCCCGAGCCGCCGAAGCGGTCCCGTGGCATGAAGGCGGCACGCGCGGGCGGGCAACTGCACGCCGGCCCGGTGGCGTACGTCATCCTCGCCCTCTTCACCGTAATCTCGCTGTTCCCGCTGGTGTGGACAGCCATCGCCGCCTCGCGCGACAACCAGCGCCTGGCGCAGACCCCGCCGCCGTTCTGGTTCGGCTCCGGCCTCTTCGACAAGCTCGAAGTGGCCTGGACGGACGCCAACCTGGGCGAGGCGTTCCTCAACACCACCCTGGTGGCCGGCATCTCGTCGTTCACCATCGTGTTCCTGTCGACGATCGCCGGATTCGCCTTCGCCAAGCTGCGCTTCAAGGGCCGCGGCGCGGCCATGCTGGTGGTGATCGGCACGATGATGGTGCCGCCGCAGCTCAGCATCATCCCGCTGTACATGATGGTCGCCAAGCTCGACTGGACGGACCAGCTCCAAGCGGTGATCTTCCCGTCGCTGGTGAGCGCGTTCGGGGTGTTCTTCATGCGGCAGTACCTGATCCAGGCGCTGCCGGACGAGATCATCGAGGCGGCCCGGGTGGACGGCGCGAGCAGCTGGCGCGTGGTGTGGCACGTGGTGTTCCCGACCGCGCGGCCCGCGATGGCCGTCCTGGGCATGCTGATGTTCGTGCAGACCTGGAACGACTTCCTGTGGCCCTTCCTGGTCCTGACCCAGACCGGCAATCCGACCGTGCAGGTGGCGGTGGCGGGGCTGGGACGCGGCTACACCCCGGACCAGTCGCTGATCATGGCCGGCGCCCTGCTGGGCACGCTGCCGCTCCTGATCGTCTTCGCGATCTTCGGCAAGCAGATCGTCGGCGGCATCATGCAGGGCGCAGTCAAGGGCTGAGTCCTGCTTTCCCAGGGGCCGAGCCACAGCCGCCTCGGCCC
>NZ_POUC01000326.1 GCF_002891435.1 Streptomyces cahuitamycinicus | reverse complement strand
CTAGTCTCGTGGGCTCGGAGATGTGTATAAGAGAAAGGTCGCGTGGCGACGGCGGGGGCGGCCACGTACACCCAGGCCCGGACGGCCGCCCCGTCCGCCGCCCGGACGACCTTCCGCTCGACGCGTTCGTACAGACTGCGCGGATCCCCCGGCACGTACTCCTCCAGCCGGTCCAGCTCGGCGAGCAGCTCCTCGTACGCCTCCGGCAGTGCGGTCACCAGCTCCCCGCTGACCACGCCGCCGCCCGGCTCCTCGACCGCGTACGGGTAGCCCGGCCCGGCGTACAGCACCGCGCCCGCGAGCCTCCCCGGCTCCTCGGAGCGGGTGCGGCCGCGCAGGAAGAGGCCGTGGTTGGCCTCCCCCGGGCGGAGGGTGCCGTAGACGAAGAAAGGGAAGGTCACACGAACGATTCTGCACCCTCACACACCTGCACAACGGCGCTATGGACATGCCATGCCCGCGCCGCCTTAACTCGCGGTCAACATCAACGCCGCCCCCGGTCGACCCCACGCGACCGGGTGCGCCCGTATGAGGAGACCGATGAGTCGGATACGTCATGTCCGCGGTTCCCGTCTCGCCCTCGCCGGTGTCGCCCTCACCGGCACCACCGCCCTGCTGGCCGCCGTCCTCTCCCCGGCCGCCGACGCGGCGGACCGGCCGACCAGGTCCGGTGCGATCGAGGACGCGGAGGCGGTGCTCGCGGACCGGGCCGGAGCCCTGGGCCTCACCTCGGCCCAGGAGACCGAGGTCCGGGACGTCGTCGTCGACGAGGACGGCACCCGGCACGTCCGCTACGACCGCACCTACCACCGGCTCCCGGTCCTCGGCGGCGACTTCGTGCTCCACCAGAACCCGGACGGCACCTACCGCGGTACGAGCCGCGCGACGACGTCCGCGCTCTCCCTGGCGAGTGTCACGCCGAAGGTGGCCGCCCCCAAGGCCGCCGACCTCGCGGCGAGCCTGCTGCGCGCCGCGCACCTCGGCGAGACCCTGAAGAAGCTGACGGCCAAGCCGCGACTGGTCGTCGACGCCCTGCACGGCGCCCCGAAGCTGGCCTGGCAGACCGACGCGGTGGCGCACGACGAACTCGGCAACCCGGTCGGGCGCACGGTGCTGACCGACGCGACGACCGGCGCCCGGATCGACGCCTGGGACTCCCTGGAGTCGGCCTCGGGCGACGGCAAGTCCCTCTACGGCGGCACGGTCCCGCTGGAGACGACGGCGTCCGGCTCGTCGTACGGGCTGAAGGACGCGACACGCGGCGGCACCTACACCGGCGACGCCGAGAACAAGACGGACCAGTGCCTGCTGACCATCTGTCTGACCCGCGCCCCCGCGACGCTCTTCACGGACGCCGACAACCGGTGGGGGACGGGTACGGCCGCCGACCGGTCCACGGTGGCGGTGGACGCCCAGTACGGCACCGACGTCACCTGGGACTACTACAAGAAGGTGCACGGCCGCGCCGGCATCGCGGGCGACGGCAAGGGCTCCTTCAACCGCGTCCACTACGGCAAGGACTACAACAACGCCTTCTGGGACGACAACTGCTTCTGCATGACGTACGGCGACGGCGACGGCAAGCTGATGGGCCCGCTGGTGTCGCTGGACGTCGCCGCGCACGAGATGTCCCACGGCGTCACGTCCAAGACGGCGGCGCTGACGTACTCGGGCGAGTCCGGCGGCCTGAACGAGGCCACCTCGGACGTCTTCGGCGCGCTGGTGGAATTCCACGCGGCCAACGCCGAGGACCGGGGCGACTGGCTCATCGGTGAGAAGGTCGTCCGCTCCGGCCTCGGCCGCGAGGCCCTGCGCTTCATGGACAAGCCGTCCAGGGACGGGAAGTCGGCGGACTGCTGGAGCGAGAAGCTCGGCGACCTCGACGTGCACTACTCCTCCGGCGTCGGCAACCACTTCGCCTACCTGCTCGCCGAGGGCAGCGGCAAGAAGACCCTCAACGGCGTCGCCTACAACTCCCCGACCTGCGACGGCTCCACGGTGACCGGCATCGGCCGGGCCAAGCTGGGCAAGATCTGGTACCGCGCGCTGACGGTCTACATGACGTCCTCGACGGACTACGCGGACGCCCGCACGGCCACCCTGAGCGCGGCGAAGGACCTCTACGGCGGCGACAGCACCGAGCGGAAGGCGGTGGCGGCGGCCTGGAAGGCGGTCGCCGTGAGCTGACCCCTACCTCTCGACGGCCTCCAGCCGCACCGCGCACGCCTTGAACTCCGGCATCCGGGAGGTCGGGTCGAGCGCGGGGTTGGTGAGGGTGTTGGCGCGGCCCTCGCCCGGCCAGTGGAAGGGCATGAAGACGGTGTCGGGCCGGATGGCGTTCGTGATCCTCGCGGGCGCCACGGCCCGGCCCCGCCGCGACACGACGGCCACCGGGTCCCCCTCGGCCGCTCCCAGCCGGGCGGCCAGCCTCGGGTGCAGCTCCACGAACGGGCCGGGCGCGGCGGCGTTCAGCTCCGCCACGCGCCGGGTCTGCGCCCCGGACTGGTACTGCGCCACGACCCGCCCGGTGGTGAGCAGCACGGGGTACTCGTCGTCGGGTTCCTCGGCGATCGCACGGTGGACGACGGGGACGAACCGGGCCCGGCCGTCGGGGGTGGCGAAACGGTCGAGGAAGAGACGGGGCGTGCCCGGGTGCTCGCCCTGTGTCTCCCCGGCTTGGCTGCCGGGCTGGGTGTCCGGGCCGTCGCCGGCCGTCTCCCCGGTGGGGCCACCGGGCCGGGCGTCCGCGCCCTCATCCACCGCGTCCCCTGTCGCCGGGCACGGCCAGAACACCCCGTTCTCCTCCACCAGCCTCCGGTACGTGATCCCCGAGTAGTCCGCCGCCCCGCCCGCCGACGCCCGGCGCAGCTCCTCGAAGACCTCCTCCGGGTCGGTCGGGAAGCCCTTCTCCACGCCCAGGCGGGCGGCGAGTTCGTGCAGCACCTCCAGGTCGCTGCGGATGCCCTCGGGCGGGGTGATCGCCCGGCGCCGCAGCAGGACCCTGCCCTCCAGGCTGGTCGTCGTGCCCGTCTCCTCGGCCCACTGGGTGACCGGCAGGACCACGTCCGCGAGCGCCGCCGTCTCCGACAGCACCACATCACAGACCGCCAGGAAGTCCAGCGACCTGATGCGCTCCTCGATGTGCGCGGCCCGCGGCGCCGACACCACCGGGTTGGAGGCCATCAGCAGCAGCGACCTGATGTCGGTGCCCAGCGCGTCCAGCAGCTCGTAGGCACTGCGCCCCGGGCCGGGCAGACTGTCCGGGTCGACACCCCACACCCCGGCGACATGGGCCCGCGCGGCCGGGTCGTCGAGCTTGCGGTAGCCCGGCAACTGGTCGGCCTTCTGCCCGTGTTCGCGCCCGCCCTGCCCGTTGCCCTGCCCCGTGAGACAGCCGTAGCCGGACAGCGGGCGGCCCGCCCGGCCGGTCGCCAGGCACAGGTTGATCCACGCGCCGACCGTGTCCGTGCCCTTGGACTGCTGCTCGGGCCCCCGGGCGGTGAGCACCATCGCCGACTCCGGCTCGCAGAACATCCGCACGGTCTGGCGGAGTTGGGGAACGGACACCCCCGTGATCCGCTCCACGTACTCCGGCCAGTGCGCCATCGCCGCCGCCCGGGCGTCCTCCCAGCCGGCCGTGCGCTCCCGGACGTACTCCTCGTCCACCCGTCCCTCGGCGATCACCAGGTGCAGCAGGCCCAGGGCGAGCGCCAGGTCCGTGCCCGGCCGGGGCGCCAGGTGCAGGTCCGCGTGCTCGGCGGTCTTCGTGCGGCGCGGGTCGATGACGATGAGCGTGCCGCCGTTCTCCTTCAGCTCGGTGAAGAACCGCAGCGACGGAGGCATGGTCTCCGCGAGGTTCGACCCGACGAGGATCACGCAGCCCGACTTCGGGATGTCCTCCAGCGGGAAGGGCAGCCCCCGGTCGAGGCCGAACGCCTTGATACCGGCCGCCGCCGACGACGACATGCAGAAGCGCCCGTTGTAGTCGATCTGCGAGGTGCCGAGCACGACCCGCGCGAACTTGCCGAGCGTGTACGCCTTCTCGTTCGTCAGCCCGCCCCCGCCGAACACCCCGACCGCGTCCGGCCCGTGCTCCGCGCGCGTGCGGCCCAGCCCCGCGGCGATCCGGTCCAGCGCCTCGTCCCAGGAGGCGGGCACCAGCGTGCCGCCCCCGTCGCGCACCAACGGGGAGGTCAGACGGACGTCGCGCGCGAGCACCGCCGCGGACGTACGGCCCTTGCCGCACAGCGCGCCCCGGTTGACCGGGAAGTCCGTGCGCTCGCTCACCTCGACGGTCCCGTCCGGCGTGGGCGTCAGGTTCATCCCGCACTGCAGGGCGCAGTACGGGCAGTGCGTGGGCGTCGCGGTGCTCTGCATACCGTTCAGCGTGCGTCGGCCGTGTTACGCCCGGGACGGTTCCCTGTTACGCGGCCGGGACGGCAACCTCCCCGCCCCCGGCCCGCCCGCGTGAGGCAGGAGTCCCTCGTCCGGTCAGGCACAGGCCCGCCCTCCTTCAGGTCGTCACCGACCGCCGCGGACGTTGCCTGTGGGACGAAGAACGCCACATGTGGCTCATTGGGTTCCTTTCTTGGCCGATCCGCGCTCGTTGAGAGTTGAAGCAGCAGCACTACGCTCTCGCTACGCGCAGCGCTCGCACGACTCCGCACGGCGTTCGACACCCGGGCATGCCCGCCACTCACGGCTGCATCCACCCGCGGCCGGCCCGCGGGTGGCAAATCCGACCTCGAAACAGCCAGGAGGCCACCCGATCATGCCTCTGCGCCACTTGACCCCCCGCGACCAGCGACTTTTCCGGCAGTACGGCCGAGGCCCCACCGTCCCCGTCCCCGACCCGCTCCTGCACCACGCCGTCGCCCGGCACGCCAGGGCCACCCCGCACGCCGTGGCCGCCGAACACCAGGGCGCCCGCATCACCTACGGCGAGCTCGACCGGCACGCCGGCGCCCTCGCCGCCCGCCTGGCCGACGAGGGCGTCCGCCCCGGCGACCACGTCGGCCTCTTCGTCCGCCGCTCCATTCCGATGCTGGTCGGCCTGCTCGGCATCCTGAAGGCCGGTGCCGCCTACGTCCCGCAGGACATCGGCCTCACACCCCCGGCCCAGCTCACCCACGTCATCCGCACCGCCCGCACCCGGGTCGTCCTCACGGTCGCCGAGCACGCCCACCGCGTGCCCCTGCCCGACGGCCACCTGCTGCTCCCGCTCGACGAGCCGCTGCCTTACGCCCCGGCCCCACGCGTCCGCGTCACCGCCGACGACGGCTGCTACGTGCTGTTCACCTCCGGCACCACCGGCCGCCCCAACGGCGTGAAGGTCACCCACCGCAACGTCGCCAACCTCCTGCTCACCGCCCCGGGCGGCCTCGGCGTCCGGCCCGGCGACCGGGTCGCCCAGCTCCTCAACATCGCCTTCGACATGGCCGCCTGGGAGATCCTCGGCTGCCTCGCCCAGGGCGGCACCCTCGTCATCCGCGGCAAGGACCTCGCCGCCGCGGCCCGCACCGCCGACGTGCTGATCGCGACGCCGACCGTGCTGTCCGGCCTCGACCCGGCCGCCTGCGCCCGGGTGCGCACGGTCGCCGTCGCGGGGGAGCCCTGCCCGCGCCCGCTGGCCGACCGGTGGGCCCGGCAGGCCGCCTTCTTCAACTGCTGCGGCCCCACGGAGACGACGATCGTCAACACGATGAGCCGCCACGACCCCTCCGCCGCGCTGCTCACCATCGGCCGCCCCACCCCCAACAACACGGTGTACGTCCTCGACGCGGACCGCCGCCCCCTGCCGGTCGGCGAGGTGGGCGAGATGTGGGCCGGCGGCGACTGCGTCTCGGCCGGCTACCTCGGCGACGACGCCCTCAACGCCGAGCGCTACGCCCCCGACCCGTTCCTCGGTGGCGGCCGGCGCATGTTCCGCACCCGCGACCTCGGCCGCTGGACCCCCGAGGGCGCGCTGGAGCACCTCGGCCGCACCGACGACCAGGTCAAGGTGCGCGGCTTCCGCGTCGAGCTGGACTGCGTCTCCTCGGTCCTGGAGTCGGCCGCCGGCTGCACCCGGGCCGTCACTCTGAAACGCGACGCCCGCACCCTGGTCTCCTTCGTCTGCCCGGCGGACGTCGACCCGGACGCGGCGCGTCGCGCGGTCGCGGACGCCCTGCCCTACTACTGCGTCCCCGAGCGGATCCTGCCGCTGGCGTTCCTGCCCGAGACCGACCGCGGCAAGGTCGACAAACAGGCGCTGCTGCACATGATCGAGGAGCGCTTGGCGGTGGCGCGATGACCACGTCGCTTCCCCGGAACGACCAGGCCACCGGCGGGCTCCCGCCACTCCTGTCCGGCCCCCGCCGCCTGCTCAAGCACCCCCGCCTGATGCACTACAACCGGCTCGCGGCCCTGGTCCTGCTGGCCAACGCGGTCTTCGCGGCGACCGCCTGGCCGCTGGACGACCGCACCCTCGGGCACGCGGCGCTCGCCAACCTCGCCCTCGCCGTCGTCGTACGCCAGCAGTACGTCATCAACCTGCTGTTCCGGCTGGCGACCTCGGCGCCGACCAGCTGGCCGCTGCGGGTCCGCTGGACGCTCGGCAAGGTCTACCACTTCGGCGGACTGCACGTGGGCGGGGCGCTGGCGGGCACGGCCTGGTTCCTGGCCCTGACGATCACGACACCCAGCGGCCCCCTCATGGCCGTCGGCTGGGCCCTGATCGCCCTCCTCGGGCTCGTCATCGCCACCGCCCTGCCTCCGTTCCGCTCCCGCCACCACGACCACTTCGAGAAGATCCACCGCTTCGGCGGCTGGGCGGCCCTAACCCTGTTCTGGACGCACACGCTGCTGTCGTCGCCGGGCCCCTGGGAGGTCGGCGTGCTCGCGGTGGTCACCTTCAGCGTCGCCCTGCCCTGGCTGCGGCTGCGCAAGGTGGACGTCCGCCTCGAACGCCCCTCCTCCCACGTGGTGCTGGCCCGCTTCGACCACGGCGAGACGCCCTTCGCGGGCTCCTCCACCGCGATCAGCCGCAGTCCGCTGAAGGAATGGCACTCCTTCGCCAACGTCCCCGCCCCCGGCGAGCCCGGCTTCCGCCTGACCATCTCCCGGGCCGGCGACTGGACCGGCTCCTTCATCGACGACCTGCCCCGGCAGGTGTGGGTCAAGGGCATCACCACGGCCGGCGTCGCCAACATCGAGGTCCTCTTCACCAAGGTCGTCTACGTCGCCACCGGCAGCGGCATCGGCCCCTGCCTGCCCCACCTGCTCGCCGCCCAGGTGCCCTCCCGGCTCGTCTGGGCGACCCGCGACCCCCGCGCCACCTACGGCGACGCCCTGGTCGACGAGATCCTCGCCGTCCAGCCGGACGCCCTGATCTGGGACACCTCCCGGCACGGCAAGCCCGACATGGTGCGCCTCGCCCACGACGCACACCGGGACTTCGGCGCCGAGGCGGTCATCTGCATCTCCAACAAGAAGCTGACCTGGCAGGTGGTCCAGGGCCTGGAACGACGGGGCATCCCGGCGTACGGCGCGATCTGGGACTCGTGACCCGCACACGCGCTGCCCAGAAGGAGACCCGCACCTCGCGCTGCCCAAAGGGAGACCCGCACTCGCGCTGCCCGAAAGGAGAAGAGAGATGAACCATCTGAAAGTCGAACGGCACGGCCGTGTGGTGACCGTGCGCCTGCACCGCCCGCACGTCCGCAACGCACTCAGCAGTGAGCTCCTCACCGAACTCCTTGGTGTTCTACGCCCGTTGGACACCGACCCGGCAACCGGCTGCTTCGTCGTCACCGGCTCGGACACGGTCTTCGCGGCGGGCGCCGACATCAAGGAGATGGCCGGGAAGTCGGCCGTCGACATGGCGGCCGAGGACTACTTCGCCGCCTGGGAGGAGTTCGCGGACCTCCGCACCCCGAAGATCGCGGCCGTCAACGGCATGGCTCTGGGCGGCGGTTGTGAGCTGGCGATGATGTGCGACCTGGTCGTCGCGGGGGAGTCGGCCGTCTTCGGCCAGCCCGAGATCAAGCTGGGCGTGATCCCCGGCATCGGCGGCACCCAGCGGCTGACCCGTCTCGTCGGCCGGGCCAAGGCCATGGACCTGGTCCTCACCGGCCGCACGATGGACGCACGGGAGGCTGGACGCTGCGGTCTCGTCTCCCGCGTGGTCCCTGACGACCGGGTCCTGCCCGAGGCCCTCGAAGCGGCGGCGGCGATCGCCTCCTACGGCCGCGCCGCGGTCAGGGCGGCCCGCGAGTGCGTCGACCGGGCCCTGGAGACCGGCCTGCGCGACGGCATCCGCTTCGAACGCCGTGTCTTCCACGCCCTGTTCGCCACCGACGACCAGAAGGAGGGGATGACGGCGTTCCTGGAGAAGCGCCCTCCGCGCTTCCAGGGACGCTGACCCGGACCCGAACCGCTCACGGGAGAGGGCCTTCGGCTGTCGCCAAGGCCCTCTCCACTCCCGGCTCCCGCGGCCCGAGGAACCGCGGATCCGGCCGGAACACCGCGTCCAGCGCGGCCTTCCCGGCGGCGAGGATCTCCCGGGCACCCCCGTAGTACCAGGTCGCGTCGTGCACCGCGTCCACCCCGACCCCGTACGACGCGACCCCCGCCGCCTCGCACAGCGCCACCGCCCGACGGATGTGGAAGCCCTGGCTGATCAGCACGGCCTCGTCCACCCCGAAGATCTTCTTCGCGCGCACGCAGGAGTCCCACGTGTCGAACCCCGCGTAGTCGCTGACGATCCGCCCGTCAGGCACCCCGTGCCGCGTCAGGTACCCGCGCATCGCGTCCGGCTCGTCGTAGTCCTTCCGGCTGTTGTCCCCGGTGACGAGCACCACCTCCACCCGGCCCTCCCGGTACAGCTGCGCCGCCGCGTCCAGCCGGTGCGCGAGATACGGCGAGGGCTCCCCGTCCCACAGGCCGGCACCGAACACCACGGCCACATCGGTACGCGGCACATCCGCCGCCGTACGCAGCCGGTCACCCGCCACGGCGTACATCCACGTCGACGGAAGCAGCGCGAGCACGCACCCGGCCATCACGGCCTGCACGAGCCTGCGCTGCCCCCGCCGGGTACGCGGCAGCCGCGGTCCGCGGAACGTCACACGACGCATCGGACGGTCCCTCCCAGGTCGGCCCCTCGACAGTCAGGGACGCCCTCACGGGCCGCCCGGTTCACCCACAGCGACGTGACCAGCTTCACGCGGTACACGGAAACCGCACGTCAAGGCGGCTCACACACCTCATGTCCCGCATCGTGAACCGCTGGAAAACACCCGTGACGCCCACGCAACGGGAAGGCAACGTGACGCCGCGACCATCGGTACATGCCCAGTAAGCTCAGCCT
>NZ_POUC01000325.1 GCF_002891435.1 Streptomyces cahuitamycinicus | reverse complement strand
ACCCACTCCCCGCCCTGCTCCTTCACCCGCCGCAGTGCGCTCGCCCCCAGCCCCTCCAGCCGGGCGACCTCCTCGTCGCGCCGCCCCTGGCCGGGGTGCAGATCGAGGTGCAGCCGGTTCTTGACCGTCTTCGTCTCCGGAACGCGCTGGAACAGCAGCCGGCGCCCCAGCCCGGTCCCGCTCTCCTCCTCGTAGGGGTCCTCGGGGTGCCGTACGGCGACCAGGTCCCGGAAGGCACGGCGGCCGTGGAACTCGACCGTGGCCTCCTCCGGCAGGGCACCGAAGCCGAGCAGCTTCCCGATGAGGACGCTGTTGTCCTCGACCTCGTAGCGCAGGGCGGCGGCCCAGAAGTCGGCCTGGGTGTGCGGGTCGTTCGCGTCGATGACGAGTTTCCAGTGCACGGGAGCCGGTGATGCGGGTGTCTGAGTCATGTAACCACTTATACTGGTTAGATGAGTGGACGCGCAGGGGAAACGCCGGATCGAACGCCCGGCCTGACGTTGGTCTCGGGCCAGGGCAAGCCCTACCGCTTCGACCCCGGCACCCTGTGCCTGGAGCTGACGGTGACGGGCGGCCCCGGGGCCTTCGCCCGCTGGGAAGTGCTGCACGAACCCGCTGACCTGGTCACCTGGGCCGGGCGCAGCCGGCTGCCGGACGGCCTGGAGCTCACCGTCTCCGCCGGGGAACTGGAGCGGGCCCGCGCCCTGCGCGACGCCGTGTTCCTGCTCGCGGCCGACCGCGCCCACGGGCGACCCCTGCGGGCCGACCAGCTGGACATCGTCAACGCCGCCGCGGCCGCGCCCCCGCTCGTCACCCGCGCCGAGCCCGACGGCACCCGCGCCTGGGCCCCGGGCGCCACCGGCACCCACCTGCTCGCGACCGTCGCCCGCGACGCGATCGACCTGTTCACCGGGCCCTTCGCCGACCGCGTCCGCGAGTGCGGCGCCCACAACTGCCACCTGCTCTTCGTCGACACCTCCCGCCCGGGCCGCCGCCGCTGGTGCGCGATGGAGCACTGCGGGAACCGTGAGAAGGTCCGGGCGCACCGGGCCCGCCGCGCTCCTGTGGAGCCGTAGCCTCCGCGGCGGAGCACTGCGGGAACCGTGAGAGGGCCCGGGCGCACCGGGCCCGCCGCGCTCCTACGGAGCGCACCGGGCCCGCCGCGCTCCTACGGAGCCGTAGCCTCCGCGGCGTCCGCCGTGCGGGAGTCGTACGCGGCCCGGGCCGCCGCGATCTCCCCCTGGTGCTTCTCCGTCCAGGTCACCAGGGACTGGACCGTGGCGTGCAGCGTTCTGCCGAGGGAGGTCAGTTCGTACTCGACGCGCGGCGGTACCACCGGGTGCACCGTCCGCTTCACCAGGCCGTCGCGCTCCAGCGAGCGCAGGGTCACCGTCAGCATCCGCTGGCTGACCCCGTCGATCTCCCGGCGCAGCTCTGTGAAGCGCAGCCGCCGGTTCTCCAGCAGCGCGATGACCAGCAGCGACCACTTGTCGGCGATCCGGTCGAGGATCTGCCGGACCTGGCAGTCCTCGCGGGTGTCCCACTGGAAGGGGTCGGCGTCGCCGTGGTTCACGGTGCTCGGGCGCTTACTCGGTGACTTCGAAGTGCCTTCTTCCACGTCCAACGATGCTGCCGCAGGGAGGGGCGTGGTTACAAGAGGGAACCGACCCCCGCTTGCGTAACCGCCCTCTACCGGAGGAGTGTTGACTCATGGGCACCCGTGCCTGGGCGCTACTGCTCGTTCTGTGCGGAACGATCTTCCTCGAAGGCATCGACGTCGCGATGATGGCGGTGGCGATCCCGGCCGTCCGTGCCGATCTCGGGCTGACCACCGGCACCGCCGCCTGGGTGATGAGCGCCTATGTGCTCGGCTACGCGGGTTTCACGCTGCTGGGCGGCCGGGCCGCCGACCTGCTCGGGCGCCGGCGGATGTTCCTGCTCTGGCTGACCATCTTCCTCGCCTTCTCGGGGCTCGGCGGCTTCGCAACGGGCGGCTGGATGCTGATCGTCGCCCGGTTCGTCACGGGCGTCGCCGCCGCCTTCATGACCCCGGCCGCGCTCTCCCTGATCACCACCTCGTACGAGGAGGGCCCACAGCGCAACAAGGCCGTGCTGGTCTTCGCCGGGGCGGGCGCGGCCGGCTTCTCCCTCGGCCTGGTGGTCGGGGGTCTGCTCACCCAGATCGGCTGGCGCTGGGTGTTCTTCGCACCCGTGCTGCTGGCCGCCGCCCTGCTCGTCGCCGCCGTACGCCTGATCCCCCGGCGTGACGCTCCGCCGAAGCGCCGGCGCACCTTCGACCTGCCCGGTGCGGTCACCGCCGCGTGCGCCATGCTGCTGGCCGCCTACACCGTCGTACGTCTGGAGCACGGCCTGCACCAGTGGCCGATCACCCTGGCCTCGGGCCTGGCGGCCGTGCTGCTGGCCGGTGCCTTCGTCGTGGTCGAACGCCGCTGCCCCGATCCGCTCGTCCGGCTCGGCCTGCTGCGCAAGGGCCCGGTCGTGCGCGCCGACCTGGGGGCGCTGCTCTTCCTCGGCGCCTTCTTCGGCTTCCAGTTCGTCGTCACGTTCTACCTGCAGGAACTGCGCGGCTGGTCGTCCCTGCAGACGGCGCTGGCCCTGCTCGTCACGGGTATCGACGCCGTCCTCGCGCCGACGCTCACGCCCAGACTGGTCACCCGCTTCGGCAACGCCCGGGTGATCGCCGGCGGATTCCTCCTGGCCGTGGCCTCCTACGCGCTGTTCCTGCCGGTCGGCATGGACTGGTCCTACGCCATGATGTTCCCGGCCCTGCTCCTGAGCGGTCTCGCGTTCGCCCTGGCCTTCGGGCCGCTGACGATCGCGGCGACGGACGGGGTGGCCGAGTCGGAGCAGGGGCTGGCCGGCGGGCTGCTGACGACCGCCATTCAGTTCGGCTCCGCGATCGGCATCTCGGCGGTGACCGCGGTCTACGGCCTGGCGTCCACCGGGTCCGGCCCGGAGGCCACACTCTCGGCGTTCCGCGCGGCGTTGACGGTGCCGGTCGCGCTGGTGGTGCTGGGCACGCTGATCTCGCTGGTGAGCGTGCGGGAGGCCCGGCGGGCGGTGCGCAACGCGTCCCAGGTGAGCAGCGCCAACGCCAGCCAGACGAGCGTGAATCCGGCCCAGCGCTCCGGCGGCATCTCCTCGTGGAAGTAGAGGATGCCGAGCAGGAACTGGATGACCGGCGTCGAGTACTGCAGCAGGCCGATGGTGGACAGGGGCACACGGATGGCGGCGGCGCCGAAGCAGACCAGGGGGAGCGCGGTGACGATACCGGCCGAGGCGAGCAGCGCCACGTGCCCCACACCCTCGCCGGTGAACGTGGAATCGCCCTGCGCGGTGAGCCACACCAGGAAGGCGAGCGCGGGCAGGAACTGGATCGCGGTCTCCGCGGCCAGCGACTCGATGCCGCCGAGGCCCACCTTCTTCTTCACCAGTCCGTACGTGGCGAAGGAGAACGCCAGACAGAGGGAGATCCACGGCGGCTGCCCGTAGCCGATGGTCAGCACGACCACCGCCACGCCGCCGGTCCCGACCGCCGCCCACTGCACCGGCCGCAGCCGCTCCTTCAGCAGCAGCACGCCCATCGCGATGGTGACCAGCGGGTTGATGAAGTACCCGAGCGAGGCCTCGACCACGTGCCCGGAGTTCACGGACCAGATGTACAGGCCCCAGTTGACGGTGATGACCGTCGCGGCGACCGTGATCAGCGCCAGCTTGCGGGGCTGCCGGAGCAGCTCGCCTGCCCAGGCCCAGCGGCGCAGCACGAGCAGCGCGGCGCCCACGAAGACCAGCGACCACACCATCCGGTGGGCCAGGATCTCCATCGCGCCGGCCGGCTTCAGCAGGGGCCAGAAGAGGGGGACCAGCCCCCACATCCCATAGGCCGCGAAGCCGTTCAGCAGTCCTATGTGCCGCTCACCCCTCGGCTTGCCGGTCACGGGCCCCTCCTTCGCGCCTGGCGTGCGTCCGCGTTCACGACGGTAACGCCGAGCACCCCCGGCTGTCATGTCCGTATCGGCATACGGTCATGACAGTCAGGGGTGGCGCGGTGAAGCGGCGGTCAGTCCTTGAGGGCTGCGGCGATGGCGTCGGCGAGCGGGGTGGTCGGGCGGCCGGCCAGGCGGGAGAGGTCACCGGTGGAGACGACCAGTTCGCCCTTCTCGATGGAGGCGTCGACGCCCGCGAGGGTCTGCGCGAGCGGCTCGGGCAGGCCCGCGCCGGTGAGGATGCCGGCGAGGGCTTCGGGGGAGACGGCGTTGTAGGCGATGTCCTTGCCGGTCTGCCGGCTCAGCTCGGCCGCGTACTCGGCGAAGCTCCAGGAGGTGTCGCCGCCCAGCTCGTACGTCTTGTTCTCGTGCCCCTCACCGGTCAGTACGGCGACGGCGGCAGCGGCGTAGTCGGCGCGCGAGGCGGAGGAGACCTTGCCCTCACCGGCGGCGGCGACGACCGCGTTGTGCTCCAGTACGGGCGCGAGGTTCTCGGTGTAGTTCTCGTGGTACCAGCCGTTGCGCAGCAGCGCGTAGGGCACGCCGGAGCCCAGCAGGATCTCCTCGGTGCCGCGGTGGTCGTCGGCCAGCGCGGCGGTCAGGGTGCCGGGGGCGCTCGTATAGGCGACCAGGGCGACACCGGCCGCCGCGGCGGCGTCGATGACGGCCTTGTGCTGCTGCACGCGGCCCTTGTCGAACTCGTTGCCGGAGACGAGCAGCACCTTGTCGCCGGCGGAGAACAGGCCGTCGAAGGAGGCGGGGGCGTTGTAGTCGGCGAGGGCGATCCGCACTCCTCGGTCGGCGAAGTCGGCGGCCTTCTCCGCGCTGCGCACGACCGCGGTGATCTGCTCGGCGGGGACCTTCTCCAGCAGCTGCTCCACGACGTGACGGCCGAGGTTCCCGGTGGCTCCGGTGACGACGATGCTCATGGTGAGGACTCTCCTTGTGGGGTGCGTTGGCACTAACCTTAGGAGATGCGCTAACTCTTGGAAAGTACCCACTTTGAAGTAAGGTACTGGCATGGCGGTAAGTAAGAGCGAAGCCCTGTGCCCGTATCGGCTGATCCTGGAGCACGTGACCAGCCGCTGGGGTGTGCTCGTCCTCATCGAGCTCCTGGACCGCCCGTATCGGTTCAGCGAGCTGCGCCGGGCGATCGGCGCGTACGGCGGCCGGGGCGTCAGCGAGAAGATGCTCACGCAGACCCTCCAGACCCTGGAACGGGACGGACTCGTCCACCGCGACGCCAAACCCGTCATCCCGCCGCGCGTCGACTACTCCCTCACCGGCCTGGGCCGCGAGGCCGCCGAGCAGGTACGGGCCCTGTCGCAGTGGACGCACGACCGCATGGACGACGTGGAGAAGGCACGGCGGACATACGACGAGACCCGGGCCGCTTCCTAGGCGGTCCCGGGTCTCGGGGGGGCTTGGCAGGTCAGCCCACGACCGTCCAGGTGTCGCCGCCCGCCAGCAGCGCGCCCAGGTCGCCCTTGCCGTGCTGCTCGATCGCGGTGTCCAGCTGGTCGGCCATCTGCGTGTCGTAGACCGGGCGCTCGACGGAGCGCAGGACACCGATGGGGGTGTGGTGCAGGGTGTCCGGGTCGGCGAGGCGCGACAGCGCGAATGCCGTGGTCGGGGACGGGGAGTGGGCGTCGTGGACGAGTACCTGGTCCTCGTTGTCCGGCGTCACCGCGACCACCTTCAGATCGCCGGTCAGGGGGTCCCGCACGACGCCCTTGGCCTGGTCGGCGCCGAAGCGGATCGGCTTGCCGTGTTCCAGCCGGATCACGGCGTCCTCGGCCTGCTGCTTGTCCTTCAGGGCGTCGAAGGCGCCGTCGTTGAAGATGTTGCAGTTCTGGTAGATCTCGATCAGTGCCGTGCCCTGGTGGGCGGAGGCCTGGCGCAGCACCTCGGTGAGGTGCTTGCGGTCGGAGTCCACCGTCCGCGCCACGAAGGTGGCCTCCGCGCCGATCGCCAGCGATACCGGGTTGAAGGGCGCGTCCAGCGAGCCCATCGGCGTCGACTTCGTGATCTTGCCGACCTCGGAGGTCGGCGAGTACTGGCCCTTGGTCAGACCGTAGATCCGGTTGTTGAACAGCAGGATCTTGAGGTTGACGTTGCGGCGCAGCGCGTGGATGAGGTGGTTGCCGCCGATGGACAGGGCGTCGCCGTCGCCGGTGACGACCCACACCGACAGGTCCCGGCGGGAGCCGGCCAGCCCCGTGGCGATGGCGGGGGCGCGGCCGTGGATGGAGTGCATCCCGTAGGTGTTCATGTAGTACGGGAAGCGGGAGGAGCAGCCGATGCCCGAGACGAAGACGATGTTCTCCTTCGCCAGCCCCAGCTCCGGCATGAAGCCCTGCACCGCCGCGAGGATGGCGTAGTCGCCGCAGCCGGGGCACCAACGCACCTCCTGATCGGACTTGAAGTCCTTCATCGACTGCCTGCCCTCGGCCTTGGGAACGAGGGAAAGCGACTCGACGGTGCCCGGGCCGTGCGTGGACGTCTCAGCCATCGATGGCCTCCTTCAGAGCCGCGGCGAGCTGCTCCGCCTTGAACGGCATGCCGTTTACCTGGTTGTACGAGTGGGCGTCGACCAGGTACTTCGCCCGGATGAGCGTGGCGAGCTGCCCGAGGTTCATCTCCGGGATCACCACCTTGTCGTAGCGCTCCAGCACAGAGCCCAGATTCCGCGGGAAGGGGTTGAGGTGCCGCAGATGCGCCTGCGCGACGGACTCCCCGGCTCTGCGCAGCCGCCGTACCGCCGCGGTGATCGGCCCGTAGGTCGAGCCCCAGCCCAGGACCAGTACCGTCGCCCCGTGCGGGTCGTCCACTTCGACGTCCGGGACGTCGATGCCGTCGATCTTCGCCTGCCGGGTGCGGACCATGAAGTCGTGGTTGGCGGGGTCGTAGGAGATGTTGCCGGTGCCGTCCTGCTTCTCGATGCCGCCGATCCGGTGCTCCAGACCCGGTGTGCCCGGGACCGCCCAGGGGCGGGCCAGCGTCTGCGGGTCCCGCTTGTACGGCCAGAACACCTCACTGCCGTCGTCGAGGGTGTGGTTCGGCCCCTGCGCGAACTGCGTCCGCAGATCGGGCAGCTCCTCGATGTCGGGGATCCGCCAGGGCTCGGAGCCGTTGGCCAGGTAACCGTCGGACAGCAGGAACACCGGCGTGCGGTAGGTCAGCGCGATCCGCGCCGCCTCCAGCGCGGCGTCGAAGCAGTCCGCCGGGGTGCGCGGCGCGACCACCGGAACCGGCGCCTCGCCGTTGCGCCCGTACATCGCCTGCAGCAGGTCCGCCTGCTCGGTCTTGGTCGGCAGGCCCGTCGACGGGCCGCCGCGCTGGATGTCCACGATCAGCAGCGGCAGCTCCAGCGACACCGCCAGCCCGATCGTCTCCGACTTCAGCGCCACCCCCGGGCCGCTCGTCGTCGTCACGGCCAGCGAACCACCGAAGGCCGCGCCCAGCGCCGCCCCGATACCGGCGATCTCGTCCTCGGCCTGGAACGTGCGCACCCCGAAGTTCTTGTGTTTGCTCAGCTCGTGCAGGATGTCCGAGGCCGGAGTGATCGGGTACGACCCCAGATACAGCGGCAGATCCGCCTGCCGCGAAGCGGCGACCAGCCCGTACGACAGGGCCAGATTGCCGGAGATGTTGCGGTACACACCCGGCGGGAACGCCGTGGCCGCCGGGGCGACCTCGTAGGAGACGGCGAAGTCCTCCGTGGTCTCGCCGAAGTTCCAGCCCGCCCGGAACGCGGCGATGTTGGCCTCCGCGATGTCGGGCTTCTTCGCGAACTTCGACCTCAGGAACTTCTCCGTGCCCTCGGTGGGCCGGTGGTACATCCACGACAGCAGGCCCAGCGCGAACATGTTCTTACTGCGCTCGGCCTCCTTGCGGGTCAGGGCGAACTCCTTCAGCGCCTCGACCGTGAGCGTGGTCAGCGGCACCGGGTGCACGTGGTAGCCGTCCAGCGACCCGTCCTCCAGCGGGGACGTGTCGTAGCCGACCTTCTGCATCGCCCGCCTGGTGAACTCGTCCGTGTTGACGATCACCTCGGCGCCGCGCGGCAGATCGCCGATGTTCGCCTTCAACGCCGCCGGGTTCATCGCCACCAGCACGTTCGGCGCGTCACCGGGCGTGAGGATGTCATGGTCGGCGAAGTGCAACTGGAAGGACGACACACCCGGCAGAGTCCCGGCAGGGGCCCGGATCTCGGCCGGGAAGTTCGGCAGCGTCGACAGGTCGTTGCCGAACGACGCGGTCTCCGAGGTGAAACGGTCACCGGTGAGCTGCATACCGTCACCCGAGTCCCCCGCGAACCTGATGATCACCCGGTCGAGGCGGCGGACATCCTTCGCGCCCGCCGCTTTGCGCTGCTCTCCTACGACTGTTCCGTCGGCCTGCTCCGCTGGGCTACTGACCTGGCTGGTCACTGAACTGGACCTCCCTCGAGGCGGCTGTCCGGGAAAGGCCTTCCCGCAGGCCCTCCCAGGATCAACACTACGACCGCAAGGGTCGCCTTCTTTGTGTCATTCGCATCTTGGACACGACTTCGGGATGATCATGCGTCCTTGTTTGTCCGGGTATCCGGTGCCAGGGCGTAAAACGTCAGGACCTGAGGTACGTCAGCACGGCCAGCACCCTGCGGTGGTCCCCGTCGCTCGGGGACAGCCCCAGCTTCAGGAAGATGTTGCTGACGTGCTTCTCGACCGCCCCGTCGCTGACCACCAGCTGCCGCGCGATCGCCGAGTTCGTCCGCCCCTCGGCCATCAGCCCCAGCACCTCACGCTCCCGCGGGGTGAGCCCCGCCAGCACGTCCTGCTTACGGCTGCGGCCCAGCAGCTGCGCGACCACCTCCGGGTCGAGCGCCGTACCGCCACCGGCCACCCGCACCACCGCGTCCACGAACTCCCGCACCTCGGCCACCCGGTCCTTCAGCAGGTAGCCGACGCCCCGGCTGGAGCCCGCGAGCAGCTCCGTTGCGTAGCGCTCCTCCACATACTGCGACAGCACCAGCACCCCGAGCTCCGGGTGCGCCTTGCGCAGCTGCACCGCCGCCCGCACCCCCTCGTCGGTATGCGTCGGCGGCATCCGCACGTCCGCCACGACCACGTCCGGCAGCTCGCCCGCCGCGTCCAGCTCCGTGATGGTCTTGATCAGCGCCTCGCCGTCACCGACACCGGCGACGACGTCGTGCCCACGGTCCGTCAGCAACCGGGTCAGGCCCTCCCGCAGCAGCACTGAATCCTCGGCGATGACCACCCGCACCCTGTCCTCCACGATGTCCGGCCCCCCACAGCCCGATGCCGCCCGTCCGCAGCCCACAACGGCCCCGCGCCCACC
>NZ_POUC01000324.1 GCF_002891435.1 Streptomyces cahuitamycinicus | reverse complement strand
AGATGTATATAAGAGACAGCCGAGGAACCCTCCGCATCGGTCTACCCCGAGTAGCCGCCTGAGCGGCCCTCCCCGTCCGGGGCGACCTCGCCCCGATCCCTCCTTCACCGCACCACCCGCCACGGGCGCCTTCGGCATGCCCGGAACCGGCGCCCGGGCCCGTCCCGCGCCAGAAGAGGACCGTGAAACAGCCATGCGAACCGTACGGCGGTCGGCCCTGATCGACCGCCCGATACCCGAGCCGTCCGCGTTGCCCCGGCGGGCGCCCCTGCCCGCGCACCACCCGGAACCCGTCCTCGACGTGGTCGTTCCCGTGTACAACGAGGAGAACGACCTGGAGCCCTGCGTCCGGCGGCTGCACGCTCACCTCGGCGAGACCTTCCCCTACGCCTTCCGCATCACCATCGCCGACAACGCCAGCACCGACGCCACCCCGCGGATCGCCTCCCGGCTGGCCGCGGAGCTGCCCGGCACGGACTGGATCCGGCTCGCCGAGAAGGGGCGGGGCCGGGCGCTGCACACCGCGTGGTCACGCTCCCGCGCCCCGGTGCTCGCGTATCTGGACGTGGATCTGTCCACCGACCTCGCCGCGCTGCTGCCGCTGGTCGCGCCGCTGATCTCGGGTCACTCGGACGTCGCCATCGGTTCCCGGCTGGCCCGGGGCTCACAGGTGGTGCGCGGACCGAAACGGGAGATCATCTCCCGCTGCTACAACGGGCTGCTGCGCTCCACGCTCGCCGTGGGGTTCTCCGACGCGCAGTGCGGGTTCAAGGCGGTGCGGCGGGACGTCGCCGAGCGGCTGCTGCCGCTGGTGGAGGACCGCGAGTGGTTCTTCGACACCGAGCTGCTGGTGATCGCCGAGCGCGCGGGGCTGCGGATTCACGAGGTGCCGGTGGACTGGGTGGACGACCCCGACAGCCGGGTCCACGTCCTCTCCACGGCACTGGCCGATCTGCGGGGCATGGCACGAATCGGCCGGGCCCTGGCCGGCGGCCGGCTGCCGCTGACCGCGCTGCGCCGCAGCGGCGGCGACCTCGACGGGGAACTGCCCGCGGGCCTGGCCCGGCAGGTGGTGCGCTTCGCCGCGGTCGGCGCCGCCAGCACCCTGTACTACCTGCTGCTGTACACCCTGCTCAGACCGGCGACGGGAGCGCAGGCAGGCAACGCGCTCGCCCTGCTCGCCAGCGCGATCGCCAACACGGCGGCCAACCGGCGGCTCACTTTCGGGGTGCGGGGCCGCGACGGCGCGCTGCGTCACCAGCTCAAGGGCCTGGCCGCCTTCGTGGTCGGGCTGTTCCTGACCAGCGGTTCGCTGGCCGTCCTCCACCACACCGCGCCCGGTGCCGGCCACCGGGTCGAGCTGGTCACACTGATCGCCGCCAACCTGGCCTCGACGCTGCTGCGCTTCCTCCTCCTTCGGGCCTGGGTGTTCCCGGCCCGCCGTACGACAGGAACCACCTCGCCATGAGCACCGTCCAGCTGCGTCGCCCACCCTCCGGCGTCGGTCGCCCCGAAGTCCCGCGCGACTCCAGGGAGTTGCGGCCGAGGCTGCGTGCCGCCGCCGTCCGCTACGGGCCCGTGCTGCTGACGTACGGCGTGCTGAAGCTGGCCGGCTTCGCCGTCTTCATGTACCTGCTGGACTCCGCGGGCGACTTCCGCGAGAAGAACCCGCGCTTCGGCGGCGGCGAACACGCCTGGGACGTCCTGGCCAGCTGGGACGGCTGGTGGTACCAGCAGATCGCCGAGCACGGGTACGACCCCGCGCTGGAGCCCGTCCCGGGTGCGAAGGGCCTGATCACGCTGGAGGGCAACTCGGCGGCGTTCTTCCCGCTGTACCCGACCCTGATGCGGCTGGTCTCGGAGTGCACCGGACTGGGCCTGTACGGCGCCGGCATGACGGTCTCCGTCATCGCGTCGTTCGTCGCGGCACTGGGCGTCTACGCCGTGGCCGAGCGGCTGGGTGGCCACCGGGCCGGTCTGGTCGCGGCCGGGCTGTGGGCGGTGTGGCCCGGCTCGGGCACGGAGTGGTCGGGCTACTCGGAGTCCCTCTACACCGCCCTGGCCGCGTGGGCCTGTCACGCCGTCATGTCCCGCCGCTGGCTCACCGCCGGCTTGCTGACCTGCGCGGCGGGACTCTGCCGGCCCACCGCCGTCGCGCTCGTCGCCGCCCTGGCCGTTGCCGTGGCGCTGTCCTTGCGCCGTGGTGAGGACGGGGTTCGCCGCCCGCTCGCCGCCGTGGCCATCGCGCCGTCGGGCCTGTTCGGCTACCTCGCCTGGGTCAACTACCGCATGGGCGACATCAACGGCTACTCCAAGCTGCAGGACGGCGCCTGGGCCCACAAGTTCGACTGGGGGGTCCACACGTTCAACGTGCTGACGTCCATCCCGGTCGGTCACTTCGACTACCTGTTCGCGATGCCCTTCGAGGACGTCATCGGCGTCTGCGTGGTGCTGATGGTGCCGGTGCTGACGGTGTTGCTGCTGCGTCTGCGACCGCCCGCCGTGCTCGTCGTCTACACGGTCCTCTCCTACCTCATGGTGATGACGACCCAGCAGTACTTCGGCAACGTCTCGCGCTATCTGCTCCCGCTCTTCCCGCTGTTCGTCCCGCTCGCCCTCGCGCTGCGCCGGCTCGGATGGCCGTCCCTGGTCACGGTCCTCGGCACGGCCGCGCTGGCCTCCGGGTCGTACGCGGGGTACGTGCTGTTCATGCTCGGAGTGCCGTAGACAAACCCCGAACAGCCCCGGCGCCCGCTGAGATGTCTCCGAAACATTCCCTTCACGCAGGAAGTATTTAGAGGTAACGGCCGCTGCCTACCGTGCCTGCCTTGTCGTCCCCGACCCGCAGCAAGGAGGCCTGGCATGAGTGCCGAGCCACGACTGGCAGATGTCGCCGAGCCGGAACCCGCGCAGGACGCAGCGCAGGGTACGGACCAGGCCGTCAAGGAGACCCTGGAGGACTACACCCTCCGCTTCGCACCGCGCAGCTACCGGCGCTGGACCCCGATGGTGGTGGCGACGACCGCGCTCGGCGGCATCGCCTACATGGCCGACTTCTCCATCGGGGCCGGCATCGGCCTCGCCCACGGCACCGGCAACGCGCTGCTCGCCATCGCCGTCGCCGCCGTCGTCATCTTCGTGACGGGCTTTCCGCTCGCCTATTACGGGGCCCGCTACAACATCGACCTGGACCTGATCACCCGCGGCTCCGGCTTCGGCTACTTCGGTTCGGTACTCACCAGCGTCATCTTCGCCAGCTTCACCTTCATCTTCTTCGCCCTCGAAGGCTCGATCATGGCCCAGGGCCTGAAGCTGGGCCTCGGACTGCCGCTCTGGCTGGGCTACCTGGTCTCCACCCTGATGGTGATCCCCCTGGTGATCTACGGCATGACGGCGCTGAGCAAGCTCCAGGTGTGGACCACTCCCATCTGGCTGCTGCTGATGGTCGGCCCGCTGGTCTACCTGGTCACCACCGACCCGGGCAGCGTCGACCGCTTCCTCGCCTACGCGGGCACCGACGGGGACGGCGGCGTCAACACCGCCTCCGTGCTGCTCGGCGCGGGCGTGTGCCTGTCGCTGATCGCGCAGATCGGCGAGCAGATCGACTACCTGCGCTTCATGCCGCCCAAGACCGAGGCCAACAAGCGCAGTTGGTGGACGGCCGTGGTGATGGCCGGTCCGGGCTGGGTGGTGCTGGGCGCGCTGAAGCAGGCCATCGGCGTGTTCCTCGCGGTGTACATCATCGCCGAGGTCGGTGCCTCCGCCGCGCCCGAGCCGATCCAGCAGTTCAAGTACGCCTTCGACGCGATGATGCCGTCCTGGATCGTCCTCCCGCTGGCCGTGGCCCTGGTCGTGATCAGCCAGATCAAGATCAATGTCACGAACGCCTACTCCGGCTCCCTCGCCTGGACCAACTCCTTCACCCGGGTCACGAAGCGCTACCCGGGCCGGATGGTCTTCGTCCTGGTCAACCTGGGCTTCGCGCTCGCGCTGATGGAGGCCGACATGTTCAGCTTCCTCAACGGCATCCTGGGCTTCTACTCGAACTGCGCGATCGCCTGGGTGGTCACCGTGGCCACCGACATCGGCATCAACAAGTACGTGCTGAAGCTGTCCCCGCACGCCCCCGAGTTCCGCCGGGGCATGCTCTACGCCGTCAACCCGGTCGGGGTCGTCTCCTTCGTCGCCGCCTCGGGGCTGTCCATCGCGATGTACTTCCACGGCCTCGGCGACACACTCCAGCCGTACTCCCCCGTCGCCGCGGCCGTGATCGCCTTCGTCCTCACGCCGCTGATGGCCGTGGTCACCAAGGGCAGGTACTACCTGCGCCGCACCGACGACGGCATCGCCGAGCCCCTCCTGGACGAGGACGGCAACCCCAGCGCCGTCACCTACGAGTGCCATGTGTGCCGGCAGCAGTTCGAGCGGCCGGACGTCGCCGCATGCCGGACGCACGACGCGGTCGTCTGCTCGCTGTGCCTGAGCACCGACAAGGTCGGAGACCACGTCCTGCCGGCCGCGGTCTGACCCGTGGGCGGGAGCGCGGCCGGGCGCTCCCGCCGCAGGACACGTTCCAACTCGGTCTCGGACGCGTCGTACGGGACCGGACGGGCGGCGGCTCCGGGGCCCGGCCTGCATACTGATCTTGTGCTGCGCGGCGAGCGGGCCGACGGTCGGAGAGGGGATGACGGGACGTGACCACCGATGAGCATGACGGGCGGGGGACCCCGCACGATCCGCCAGGCATCCCCCCGGCCCCCGACGACGTGTGGCTGAGGTTCCTCACGGACAGCGAGTCCGCCATACGCGTCTCCGCTCCCCGGGAGCCCTCCGCCGAGGAGCGGGCGGCGGGGCGGGGGCTGCGGCCCCCGCTCGCCGTCGGCGAACTGTGGCAGCCGGAGGAGTTGTGGGTGCGCGTGGCGTGGCAGGACCTGGACCGCCGTGCCAAGGTCCGGCGCGCGGGACGGGTCGTCGCCACCGCGGCGGCCGTCGCCCTGGCCCTGGGGGCCTGGTCCCAGCTGTCCACCGGCGCGGGCACGGGCCACCGGCCCGGCGAGAGCTCGGTGCGGCAGGTCGAGGGGGCGACCGCCCGGCTGCCCACGGCCACACCCGTCCCGTCCGCATCCCCCTTCCCGCAGCCGTCCCGATAGCCCACGCAAGGGGTACGGTCGCGCCCCGCCGCCTAGGATGAACGACACAGGCCGGATCTGGGCGCTGGTCCGGGCGCGGCCCCCACAGGCAGGAACGCGCAGGCACCGAAGGGGGACGGAGATGAGCGCGCCACGCCTCAGCAGCACTCCATTGCCGGGCATAGGGGTCCGCTACGACCTGACGACACGGGACAACGGCCGACGCCTCTCGGTGGTCGCACACCGCGACGGGCACCGGACGCTCAGCGCCTACCGCGAGGACGACCCGGACGCGTGCGACCTCTCGGTGCGACTGACGTCGGAGGAGGCTGCCACGCTCATCGACGCCCTGATGCCCGAGCACCACACGCCGAACCTGCTGTCCACCACCGACCTGGGACTCGTCGCCGAGCGGATCGAGCTGCCCGGCTCCTCACGCTGGAACGGGAGGCTGCTGGGCGAGTCCCGGATCCGTACCGAGACCGGTGCGTCCGTCGTGGCGGTGCTCCGCCGGGCGGAGGCGATCCCCTCCCCCACCCCGGGCTTCCGGCTGGCCGGCGGCGACATCCTCATCGTGATCGGGACCCGCGAGGGCGTGGAGGCGGCCGCCGCGATACTCGGGCGGGAGTGACCCGCCATGCACTCCTCCGCCGTCTTCCTGATCGAGTTCGGCTGCCTCATCCTCGGGCTCGGGCTGCTCGGCCGCTTCGCCGGGCGCTTCCGCTTCTCGCCGATCCCCCTCTATCTGCTGGCCGGTCTCGCCTTCGGGGAGGGCGGGCTGCTGCCGCTGGGCGCCAGCGAGGACTTCGTCGCCGTCGGCGCGGAGATCGGTGTCATCCTGCTACTGCTCATGCTGGGCCTGGAGTACACGGCCACCGATCTCGTCTCCCACCTCAGGACCCACTACCCCGCCGGGCTCCTCGACGCCGTCCTCAACGCCCTGCCGGGCGCGGTCCTGGCCCTGCTGCTCGGCTGGGGTCCGGTCGCCGCCGTCGTCCTGGCCGGCGTCACCTGGGTCTCCTCCTCGGGCGTCATCGCCAAGATCCTCGGGGACCTGGGGCGGCTGGGCAATCGCGAGACCCCGGCCATTTTGAGCATCCTCGTCCTGGAGGACCTCTCCATGGCGGTGTACCTGCCCATCGTCACGGCCCTGCTGGCCGGGGTGGGCCTGGCGGCGGGCGGCGTCACGCTGGCCATCGCCGTGGGCGTGCTGACCCTGGTGCTGGTCCTCGCTGTGCGCTTCGGCCGCCTCGTCTCGCGCTTCGTCTCCAGCGACGACCCGGAGAAGCTGCTGCTGGTCGTCCTCGGCGTCACGCTCGTGGTCGCGGGGGTCGCCCAGCAGTTGCAGGTGTCGGCGGCGGTGGGCGCCTTCCTGGTGGGCATCGCGCTGTCGGGTGAGGTCGCCGAGGGCGCGACGAGTCTGCTCGCGCCGCTGCGGGACCTGTTCGCCGCGGTGTTCTTCGTCTTCTTCGGCCTGCACACCGACCCGGCCAGCATCCCGCCCGTGCTGCTGCCCGCCCTCGCCCTGGCCGCCGTCACCACCGCCACGAAGATCGCCACGGGCTACTGGGCCGCGCGCCGCGCGGGGATCGGGCCCAGAGGCCGCTGGCGCGCCGGCGGCACGCTCGTCGCCCGTGGCGAGTTCTCCATCGTCATCGCCGGGCTCGCCGTCACGTCCGGCATCGAGCCCTCCCTCGGGCCCCTGGCCACGGCGTACGTCCTCATCCTGGTCCTGCTCGGCCCTCTGACCGCCCGCTGGACGGAGCCTCTGGCCACGCGCCTGACCGCACGCTCCCGCCGACGCAGGACTCCGGTCTCCCCGAGCGCGCACGAGGCACTCGGCGACCAGGACACGGTCGGCCGCACCTGAGCGAACCCGGGGCAGCCGGTGAGGACCCTCGGTGGGCCGCCGGAGGAGGCAAGGAGCCCTGCGGGACAGCCGGTACCGCCGTGTTCAGCCCGTCTTCCAGCCCCTGCGCGTGTCGATCCGCTCCCACTCCGCGTCCCACTGGGCGAAGCGCCGCCGGTCGAGGGCCAGGCGGGTCAGCCAGACGACTCCCAGGACGGCTCCGCCCGCGAACGCCCCTGCGAGCGCGCCGCCCATCGCGGTGTGGAGCCACACCTCGCCGTCGGACACCGGCCGGCTCGTGATGTCACCGTTCCGGTTCACCCATACGGAGATGGTGCTCCCGGCGGGGGCCCTGGGCGCCACCCGGGCCTCCTCCCGGTGCGTGGAGCCGTCGGGCGCGGTCCACCGCACCTTGCCCCACACCCGGTGGTCGCTCGCCGTACGGGCCGGAGACGGGCCGGGCGCGTCCTCGACGACCACCGCCGTGACCTGGCGGCTCTCGGCCCGCTGGCGTTCGGCGGCCCGCTCGACGGTACCCGCCGCCATCGTCCCGACGACCAGCCCGCCCAGCAGGGCGAGCATCCAGCCGGCGAGCACGACCCAGGCTTCGACGACGTCGACGCGCCGCTTGAGCGCGTTGCGTCGCCACCGCCACCACCGCACGGTCACCCGCTCTGACGCTTCCATGGGCCGACACCCCCTCCTGAGCACCGGCAGCACCCTTCCAGTGTGCGCCTGACTGCCGCTGACGCTCGCCGATCAGTGCCGGGCCGCTCATCGCGAGGGTGTGAGGGCGTGGCTCAAGGTGTCAGGGCGCGGTTCACACGGGAGAGGGCGCGGTTCACACGGGAGAGGCCGCGATCCGTACCCGGTCGCTCTCGTCGCCCGAGAGGAAGGAGGCCATCGCGCGGCCCTCCTCGGTGACGGTGGCGCGGTCGGACCGGGAGAAGCGGCGCAGCGGGTTCACCAGCACCGTGTCCGCCTCGACGGTCCAGGTCGCGGCGACCCTGCCGTCGACCAGCACGACGCGCTCGCCGGCGACGGACAGGTGGCGGTGCGCGTCGTCGATGATGCGGCTGCGGTCGTGGTAGCCGAGGATCGCGTTGTCGAACGCCGGCAGGAACCGCACGGGCGCCGGTGTGCCGGGGTCGGGGCGGGGGGCGTCGGGGAGGTCGAGCAGTTCGCGGCCGCGTTCGTCGCGGAAGCCGACCAGTTCCTCGCGCAGGGCGGAGACCGCGGCGGGCAGTCCGGCGAGGCCGCACCAGGCGCGCAGGTCGGCCGAGGCGGCGGGGCCGAAAGCCGTCAGGTAGCGCCGCACCAGCGCCTGGCCGACCGGGTCGGAGCCGTCCGTCGCGGGCGGGTCGACCTCGCGCCCCAGCCAGGAGGAGATCAGCGCGTAGCGCACTCCGGCTTTCGTGCGCCACAGTCCGCGCGGCGGCAGCTGGACCGTCGGGAGGAGGGCGGCGACCAGCATCTCGCCCAGGGGACGGGGCCCCGCCGCGGGCCAGCGGCCGGCGACGGCTCGCGCGAGTTCCGGCATGGAGCGCGGCTCGCCGTCGTCCAGGACCTTCCGGCCCGCCGCGGCGAGTTCGCCGGGATCGACCCCGTCGAGTTCGCGCCGGTAGACCCCGAGGACCCGCTGGCGCAGCATGCCGTCATGGCGGGCGCGCCAGGCGACGACGTCGTCGGCGGTGACGAGATGGACGGTGCGGCGCATGAGGTGGGTACGCACGACGCGCCGCCCGGTCAGCAGCTCCGACAGCTCCGCCGGGTCGAACGCCCGCAACCGCGACCACAGGCCGGGGAACGGCTCCTGCGGTTCCTGCGCCTGAAGGCCGCACAGGTGCGCGACGGCGTCGAGGACCGGCAGGTCGGCGCGGGCGAGGAGCAACTGCCGGGCGAGGGTGGCGCGGTTGAGCGCCCGGGCGTCGAGAACGGTCATCGGTGCACCTCGGCCTTTGCGTCGTGTGCCGGCCCGTGGTCCAGGTGTCCGGGCGGCGTCCACGATCACCGTGGCACGGGATGCGGTCAGATCATGACCGCAAAGTGCGCCGCCGCGGGCGGTCATGACCACATTGGCCGCCGACGCGGGCGGTCATGACCGCATGGGCCGCCGCCGCGGGCGACGGTCGTCGGCTCCCGGGCCGGACGTCCCGCTCCCGGGAGCCTTGCGCCCCGTGGGGGACCGCATGCTGTCCCCCACGGGGCGCACTCTGCGTTCGTCCTACCCGTCCGACGCCGCTCAGTCCTTTCCCATGGCCTTGCGGACAGCGTCCTTCGTGCGGTCCACCAGGGCGGCGACGGGACCGAGGGCCACATTGGCGGCGCCGGACTCGACACCCGGGTGGGGGCG
>NZ_POUC01000323.1 GCF_002891435.1 Streptomyces cahuitamycinicus | reverse complement strand
CTGACGAACACCCCGCCGCCCCCGGAGACCCCGCTGCGGACGGCGGCCCGGCGGGTGAAGATCTGGACGCCGCTGGTGCTGCTGCTGGTGGTCGTCTTCGCGGTCGTGCAGAGCGTGCGCCCGCTCCCCTCGCCCACCCTGGAGCTCACCGCCGAGGACGGCTACACCTTCGAGGGCGGCAAGGTCGACATCCCCTGGCCCGCCGACGGCCAGGCCGCGCTGGACGTCCAGGGCATCGGCACGTTCGGATCCTCCGGCGAGCAGAAGCCCGTCCCGATCGCGAGCGTCGCCAAGGTCATGACCGCCTACGTCATCCTGCGCGATCACCCGCTCAAGAGCGGCGCGGACGGCCCGAAGATCCTGATCGACCAGGCCGCCGAGGACCAGTCCGACGCCGGCCAGGAGTCCACCGTCGACGTCACCAAGGGCGACAAGATCAGTGAGAGGGAAGCTCTGGAGAGCATCCTGATCGCGTCCGCGAACAACGTGGCGCGGCTGCTCGCCCGCTGGGACGCGGGGTCCGAGAAGGCGTTCGTGGGCAAGATGAACGACGCCGCCAAGGACCTCGGCATGAAGAACACGACGTACACCGACCCGTCGGGCCTGAACAACACGACCGTCTCCACGGCCGTGGACCAGGTGAAGCTCGCCAAGGCCGCCATGCAGCAGCCGGTGTTCCGCGAGGTCGCGACGATGATGTCGTACGTCGACTACAAGCAGAAGAAGCACGACAACTGGAACCGTCTGGTCGGCTACAACGACGTCACCGGCATCAAGACCGGCACCACCACGTCGGCGCTCGGCAACCTCGTCTTCTCGGCCAGGAAGGACGTGAACGGCGAGGTCCGCCGGATCGTCGGCGCGGTCGTGCGCCAGCCCGCCGGCGGCCCGGACAACACGATCCTGGGCGCCGCGCTCCACGAGGGCGACAAGCTGATCCGGGCCGCGCAGGGCGCGCTGAAGTCGGCGACGATCCTGAAGAAGGGTGACGTCGTCGGGTACGCCGACGACGGTCTCGGCGGCCGCACCCCGGTCGCCGTCACCGAGGACGTCACGGCCGTCGGCTGGGCGGGCCTGTCCGTCAAGCTGACGTTCGCCGCGGACGACCTGCCGCACACGGCCGAGGCCGGCACGAAGGTGGGCACGCTCACCGTCGGTGACGGCACCACCAGCGCCGTGAAGGTCCCGGTGGCCCTCCAGAAGGACCTGGTGGAGCCGGGCTTCGCGGCCAAGCTCACCCGCCTCGGCTGACCCGGGGCGCGACCCGCACCACCGCACTCCGCCGGTAACGGCCCGTCCGGGCGCCGCCCGGCGGGGTGCGTGCTAGCGTCCCGAACCGGGACAGGCCGAGAACAGAAGACGGGACACGGGGAGTGCCTTCGAGTGGCCACTGCGGAGCCGACACGCGCAGACGACACCGGACCGGGCTCGGTATCAGGCCCGCGAATACGGCTGCCCGAAGCACCCGAAGACGACGCACGGGAGCGGGAAGTCCCGGCGTCTGACGGAGCCGCGTCCGACAGCACCGCGTCCGACGGCAGCGTGTCCGACGACCGCCCGTCTCAAGACCGCCCGCCCGAAGACCGCTCACCCGAAGACCGCTCACCCGAAGCCGGCACGCCCGACGGCAGCAGGGGGTTCGAGTGGCCCGCCCCCGTGCTGGCGTTGCGTGAGCGCATGCTGCGGCACCCGGTCCTGTCCGTCACGGGCCTTGCCGCGGTGCTGCACATCCTCTGGTTCTTCACCTTCGCGAACAGCGGTGGCGATCTGGCCGCGCAGGACGCGTGGGCCGAGTTCGTCGGCCGGCACCCGGACTCGGCGTACAACCTCGCCTGGTACGGCGGGATGCACCCCGTGTCGTACAGCATGGTGTCGCCGTACCTGATGTCGGTGCTCGGCGTGCGGACGACGATGATGATCGCGGGCACGGTCTCGGCCGGTCTGCTGACGCTGCTCCTGCTGCGCAGCCGCTCCGTCCTCAACCCGCTGTGGGCCTCACTGGCCGGCGTGTTCGGGCTGTTCTGCAACGCGGTGTCCGGGCGGGTGACGTTCGGCCTGGGCATGATGTTCGCGCTCGGCGCGGTCGCCGTCGTGTTCTGCTGGCCGTACCGGTGGCGCTACAAGCGCTGGGCGAAAGCCCTCAGCGCGGCGCCGCTGGCCGCGCTGGCCACCATGTCGTCGCCGGTCGCGGGCCTGTTCGTGGGCCTGGTGGCGGTGGCGCTGTTCCTGCAGAAGCGGCGGCCGGGCGCCTGGGCGCTGGGCCTGGCGCCGACCGCGGTGGTGGCGGTGTCGGCGTGGCTGTTCCCGTTCTCGGGCACGCAGCCGATGATGATCGGCTCGGTGCTGCTGCCGCTCGCGTTCTCGGTCCTCGCCTACGTGCTGGTCCCGCGGGAGTGGAAGACGGTCCGGCTCACGGCCGCGGTGTACGGCCTGGGGGTCGTGCTGGTGTGGCTGATCAGCTCCCAGATCGGTTCCAACATCACGCGGCTGGCGATGCTGTTCGCCGGGGTCGCACTGGTCGCCGCGCTGCCGTTCACGGTGCCGCGCAGCCGCAAGTGGTACGCGGCCGTCGTGGCGCTGTGCGGTTTCGGCGTGTGGATCGGCTTCAAGACGGTCGACGACATCGTGCACACGGCGCCGGCGGCGTCCTGGTCGCGTGAGCTCGCGCCGCTCGTCAACGAACTGCAGGAGGTCGGCGCCGAGAAGGGCCGGGTCGAGGTCGTCCCGGCCCGCTCCCACCGGGAGGCCTCCGCGCTCGCCCCGTACGTCAATCTGGCCCGCGGCTGGAACCGCCAGGCCGACATGGAGCGCAACCCCCTCTTCTACGACGACACCCTCAACTCGGCGAACTACCACGAGTGGCTGAAGCGCTGGGCGGTGCACTACGTCGTGCTGCCCAAGGGCGAGCCGGACGGCGACGGCGGTCAGCGGGAGCGGGCCCTGGTGCGGCGCGGGCTGCCGTATCTGACCCAGATCTGGGGCGACGCCACCTGGCAGCTGTTCAAGGTGAGCGACCCGACCCCGCTGGCCGAGCCGAACACGGTGGTCGACCGGGCCGAGCAGGGCGAGATGATCCTCCAGGTGAAGGAGGCGGGCCGGATCCTGGTCCGCATCCCGTACTCGCCATGGCTGAGCATCGTCGACGCGGAGGGCAAGAGCCTGAAGCCGCCGCAGGAGACGGAGGAGTCCAGGAACCGCCCCGAGGGTGAGCCGAAGACGTACGTGAACGTCAACGGCTGCCTGACGGAGACGGAGGAGGACGCGCAGGGCGACAAGTGGACGGAGCTGCTGGCCCCGAAGGCCGGCACGTACCGCCTGGCGGCGCCGTACCAGCTCCCCCGGGGCACGCCATGCCCGGAGGAGCTGCGCTGAGCCTCAGCGCAGCCGGTCCACGTACGTGTCCGTGCCCGGCACCGTCGGGATGAACGGGGCCACCAGTTCCACCCTGCCCAGGCCCGATTCCGTCACCGCCGCGTCGAGGCCGGTGAAGTACGGGTCCCAGCACTCCCTCGGGTCGGTCTGGAGGAACCACAGGAGTGTCAGGCGGGTGTCGACGCCCTCGACCTGTTTCACGTAGGTCATGCGGTCGCCGGGGAGGGGTGTCGGGCTGAAGACCGTCACCAGTGCGGCCGGGGAGCCCGCCAGGCGTTTGGGGAGGTGGCGGGTGCGCAGCCACTGAAGGAGCGGGGCGCGCTGCTCGGGGGTGTCCGCCTCGACGACCTGGAGGACCAGGCCCGCGTAGGGGTGGTCGAGGGCGTGGACGTCCCGGGGGCCGGCCGCTCCGTCGCGGTACACCGTCGCCTCGTGGTTCTGGAACGCCGTGAGGACGTGCGTGCGGTCGTGGTAGACGCGGGCGTCCCGGTTGAGGCGCTTGTTGACGGCGACCGTCCAGCGCATGTGGTCGGCGTAGCGGCCGGCGGTCATCCAGTACGTGGAGAGGTAGCAGCCGGCCGTGACCGGCTGGGCGATCGCGGACTTCTCGGGGTAGCGCAGGAGCTGGAGGTCGCGCGTCGCCACCCAGCGGCGGCCCGCCTGCATCCAGGGCATGGCCATCGCGCCGGCGTAGTAGTGGTCGTCCTCGTACCAGCGGTTGTACGCGTACTCGTGCCCGGGGTGCGGCTCGACCATGGTGATGAGGGCGTGCCCGGGGTGGGTGCCGTAGGGGCCGACGGCGGCCAGTTCGGCGTACAGCTCGCTGCGGGTGTCCTCGCTCATGCACTTCCCCTTCGTCGGAGGCCGGTTCATACTCTGACGCTCCGTCAGATAGAACGCCAGGGTCCGGCCCGGGGAGGTCCTGCCATGTCACTGCTCGCGGGGAAGACGGTCGTCGTGTCGGGGGTCGGGGCCGGGCTCGGACGGCAGGTCGCGGCGGCCGTCGTACGGGACGGCGGGCGTGCCGTGCTCGGGGCCCGCACGGAGGCGAGCCTGGCGAAGACGGCCGCCGAGGTCGACCCCGGCGGCGCGTGCACCGCGTACCGGGCCACGGACATCTCCGACGAGGCGCGGTGCGAGGCGCTGGCGGAACTGGCGCGGGAGCGGTTCGGCGGGATCGACGCGGTGGTGCACGTGGCCGCGCTGGACGGCTACTTCGGCGGGCTGGAGGACGCCGACTTCGAGTCCTGGCGGTCCGTCCTCGACGTGAACCTGCTGGGCACGCTGCGGATGACCCGGGCGTGCCTGCCGTCGCTGAAGCAGGGCGGCGGTTCCGTCGTGTTCGTCGGGACGCAGTCGGCGGTGGCGGCCCCGTCGCAGGTGCGGCAGGCGGCGTACGCGGCGTCGAAGGGGGCGCTGACGAGTGCGATGTACTCCCTCGCGCGCGAACTCGGGCCGCACCGGATCCGGGTCAACACCGTGCTGCCCGGCTGGATGTGGGGGCCACCGGTGCGGGCGTACGTGCGGTCGGCGGCCCGGTCGGAGGGTGTGTCGGAGGCTGCCGTGCTGGGCAGGCTGACGGACCGGATGGCACTGCCGGAACTGGCGACGGACGCGGACGTGGCGGACGCGGCGGTGTTCCTCGCGTCGGACCGGGCGCGGGCGATCACGGGGCAGTCCCTGCTGGTGAACGCGGGCGAACTGATGCGCTGAGGGCCCAATCCCAGCCACACGCCCGGCCCTTGCGGAGGTTCACGTACATAAACTGAAGTCATCTCACCGAACTATTTTACGGTCTCTTGACCTTCCCCTTGCTTGCCGTGCGCACGTCACCGAACCCAGAGTTCACATGCCTGACCCTGGCGGCAGCACCGTGGAAGGGGATTCATGAACGGTCTCGACTGGGCCGTGCTCATCGGCTACTTCGCCGTGATGGTCGCGATCGGCGTCTGGTCGCACAAACGCGTCGACAACGTCAGCGACTTCTTCACCGCCGGCGGCAAGATGCCGTGGTGGCTCTCCGGCATCTCGCACCACATGTCGGGCTACAGCGCGGTGATGTTCACCGGGTACGCGGGCATCGCCTACACCTACGGCGTCACGTCCTTCGTCACCTGGTCCTTCCCTATCGCCCTCGGCATCGCCATCGGGTCGAAGCTGTTCGCCCCGCGCATCAACCGGTTGCGCTCCCGGCTCCATGTGGCCTCCCCGCTGGAGTACCTGAAGAACCGGTACGACCTCAAGACGCAGCAGGCGCTGGCCTGGTCAGGGATGCTGCTGAAGATCGTGGACGTGGGTGCGAAGTGGGCGGCGATCGCCACGCTGCTGTCCGTCTTCACGGGCATCTCCCTCAACCAGGGCATCCTCATCACCGGCGGCATCACGGCGATCTACTGCACGATCGGCGGCCTGTGGGCGGACGCGCTGACCGAACTGGGTCAGTTCATCATCCAGTTGCTGGCCGGCATCGCGATGTTCGTGGCGGTCTTCGTACGCCTCGACGACCACGGCGGCTTCTTCGGCGTCTGGGACTCGCCCGAACTCCAGGGACACGAAAAGCCGCTGGTCGGGCCGTACGGCACGGTGTTCCTGCTGGCGTTCCTCTTCATCAAGCTCTTCGAGTACAACGGCGGCATGCTCAACCAGGCCCAGCGCTACATGGCCACGCGCGACGCCAAGGAGGCCGAGCGCTCGGCCCGCCTCTCGGCGATCCTCTGGCTGGTCTGGCCGCTGGTGCTGTTCTTCCCCATGTGGATGTCACCGCTGCTGGTCGACTCGCAGAAGCCGGACGGCTCGGACTCCTACGCCCTGATGACCGAACAGCTCCTGCCACACGGCCTGCTGGGCCTGGTCATCGTCGGCTTCTTCTCCCACACCATGGCCATGTGCTCCTCCGACGCCAACGCCATCGCGGCGGTGTTCACCCGGGACTGCGCGCCGGTGATCTGGGCGCGGGCCCGGACGTGGAACCAGAGCCAGGGCCTGCGGGTCGCCCGCATCGCCACGGTCGTCTTCCTCGGCCTGTCCATGGCGGCGGCGACGCAGGTCAACTCCCCCGCCTTCAAGGACATCATCACGGTCGTCATCAAGTGGGTGGCCGGTCTGATGGGCCCGATGGCGATCCCGATGATGCTGGGCCTGCTGCGCGCGTTCCGCCGCTCCGGCCCGACGGCGGCCCTCGTCAGCTGGTCGATGGGCCTGCTCGCCTTCTGGCTGGTGAACTACCCCATCAACTGGAACGTCGAGGGCGGCGTGCCGCTCCAGTACCAGGTGTCGATCCCGCTGGCCGTCTCGCTGGTCCTCTACATCCTCGTCGGCTACATCCGGCCGGAGGACACCCCCGAGCGGCTGGCGATCATCGAGCGGATCAACACGGACGGGGACGGCACGGCCTCGGCCACCATCCCGGCCCCGGCCGACCCGGCGGACGACGTGCTGCGCACCGCCAAGAGGTGAACCGTCCCTGATCAGTGAGCGGCCGCCGTGCCGGGCGGCGCCCCTCCCCGTGGGCGGGCGCCGCCCGGCACCACCGCACAGAGACGGGACCGCCGCCCGTCAGGTCACCCGGCGGCGGATCCACCAGGCACAGAACCCGGTCAGGACCAGGGCGAGGCCGAGGTAGAGCCCGGTCTCGGCCCATTGAAGGGCCCAGAAATTGCCGGCGGGCTGGTAGGTCACCTGCTGCTTGTAGCCCAGGGCGCCGAGGTCGGCGATGCAGCGTTCGAACTGCTGCAGGGTGGGCGGGCCCGACTCGGTGCGCAGGCAGTCGGGGAAGGACGAGGGCACGGGGGCCGGCCGGCCGGCGGCGTTCAGGGTCTGCTGGGAGGTGACCCAGGCCCCGGGCACCTCGTCGAGGTGCGCGATGATCTGCCCGGCCTCGTCCTGGACGCTGATGGGGGCGCCGTCGGGCTCGATCGGCACGGTCGCCCGGTCCGCGGCGGCCAGGTGGGCCCGGATCCACGTCGGCACGGCGATCTGGACGGCGACGTAGAGGGCGAACGTGGTGGCCATCGCGGGCAGGGTGCGGCGGATGACCAGACCGAGGGCGACGCCCAGGACGAACGCGAAGGCGGCATGGGCCATGGGGACGACACCCCGTGCGGCGAAGGCCACGGGGTCGAGCCGCGGGAAGTACGTGTCCGTCGCGCCGCCGCCGTTGACAGCCCGGTCGATGGGGCTGCTCCACCAGCTCACCGCGAGGCTGGTCAGTCCCGCGGCGGTCATGGAGGCCGCCGCACCCATGCCCAGCTTGGTCGCCAGCCAGCGCGTGCGGGTGACGCTCTGGTTCCACGCGAGATAGTGGGTTCCGGTCTCCAGTTCACGGGAGATCAGCGGCGCGCCCCAGAACATCCCGATGACCGCCGGCACGGCGAGCACGACCAGCAGTCCGGTGTAGTAAATGGTCTGGTCCGAACCGGAGACCTGGTCCACCAGGCTGCTGCCGGCCGTCCGGTAGAGGTCGGACAAGTGCGGGCCGGTGACCGCGAGGACGGCGGCGAGGGCGGCCACGGCGGCGAACACCACGGCGGCCTGGGTGCGGAACTGGCGCCAGGTCAGCCGGATCATCGCAGTACCTCCAGTGCGGGCCGGGTGTCACGCACCGCGTCGGTGGGCCGGGTCATGTAGGCCAGGACGATGTCTTCCAGACCGAGTGGGCTGACGGTCCAGGACGGGTCGTGGACCGCGGTGCCGGTGCGCACCACGAGGGTGGTCTGCCGATCGGTGTGGCTCGCGGTGATGACGTGCTGGCCGGCCGGGAGCGTGCCCGGGTCCCGGCGCGGTCCGGTGAGCCGGTGGTGGCAGGCGACCAGGTCGTCGATGTCGCCGGCCACCTGCACCCGGGAGTCGACCAGGACGATGAGGTAGTCGCAGGTCCGCTCCACGTCGGAGACCAGGTGGGAGGAGAGCACGACGCTCAGTTCGTGCTCGGCGACGGCCTCCATCAGGTCCTGCATGAACTCCCGCCGGGCGAGCGGATCGAGGGCCGCGACCGGCTCGTCGAGGATGAGCAGTTCCGGGCGCTTGGCGATGCCCAGGGTGAGAGCGAGTTGCGCGCGCTGCCCGCCGGACAGCTTGCCGGCCCGCTGCTTGGGGTCCAGACCGAGGCGACGGATCCGGTCGCGCGCCACGACGTGGTCCCAGTCCGGGTTGAGGCGCTTGCCGAAGTCGAGGTGGTCGGCGACGCTCAGCGCGGAGTAGGTCGGGGTGTCCTGGGCGACGAAGCCGACCTTGGCCAACTGCTCCACACCCGCGGCAGGACGGCCACCGCAGACCTCGATGGTGCCGGCCGTGGGGGTCAGCATGCCGGAGGCCAGGTTCAGCAGGGTCGACTTGCCGGCGCCGTTGGGGCCGACCAGGCCGACCACCCGGCCGACGGGGACGTCCAGGTCGCAGTTCTGCAGCGCCCAGCGCTGCTTGTACCTCTTGCCCAGGCCCTGGGCCCGTAAGACGGCGCTCACGCTACGTCCTCTCCGGCGGCGTCACGAAACGTGCTCATGAACAGTGCCTCGATGCTTTCGTCGTCGAGCCCGGCCAGGCGGGCCTTGGTCAACCAGCGCTGCAGGTCCTTGCGCAGCGGTCCCTGCGCGGCGAGCGTGCCGTCGGCCAGCGTCCGGGTCACGAACGTCCCGACGCCGGGACGGGCGGCCACCAGACCGTCGTGCTCCAGCTCCCGATACGCCTTGAGGACCGTGTTCGGGTTGACCGCCATCTGCTTCGCCACCTCCTTGACCGTCGGCAGCCGGTCCCCCTCCTCCAGCAGACCCAGGCGCAGGGCGTGCCGAACCTGCTGGACCAACTGCTGGTACGGGGACAGGCCGGACCGGCTGTTCAGGTGGAACTCAATCACCGGTTCCTCCATTTATCTAGTTGCCTAGCACTATAGACCTCTAGGTGGACCGTGCGGCCACGCAGGTAGTGCACAGGGGTGTCGGGCAACGACCGGCGGGCCGCGGTGCCAGGTGGTGGTATGCCGTCCGGCGTCGCCGAGTCGGTGTCGGCTCTGGACGGGGAAGATGCGCGGGGCGGCGGGCGCCCGGTGCCGTGTCGCCC
>NZ_POUC01000322.1 GCF_002891435.1 Streptomyces cahuitamycinicus | reverse complement strand
GCCCCCCGCCTCACCGTCGAGCGGATGCTCCGCCTCCACCGGACCTCCGCCGAACCCGCCGACTTCCTCGCAGGCCACGGGGAACGAGAGGTGCGGCCAAGCCGTCAAACAGTCAAGAACTTCGGTAGAGCGGTCGGCACAGCTGTAATCGCGGGACCACCCCGCGTGCACGTGCATCTGCCCATGCATCTGCACATGAACAGGGCTATGATCCGGGTCAGTTGACCACTGCATCAATGGCCACACCAGCCAGTGCACCACCGGGGAGCGACCTGTGGACCACGACGCGTACAACGGTATGGAGGCCGCCGGGCTGCACGGTGTGGCCTGGCAGAAGAGCCGGCACAGCAACTCCCAGGGCTCGTGCGTGGAGTTCGCCCGGCTGCCGGGCGGAGACGTAGCCGTCCGCAACTCGCGCTTCCCCGACGGCCCGGCCCTGGTCTACACCCGTGCGGAGATCGAGGCCATGCTGCTGGGTGTGAAGGACGGCGAGTTCGACCACTTGGTGGGCGGCTGACGATCCGACAACCCCCGGTTAATCGGGACAATCGGCACTCATCGCGCGGTAACGCGCGTAGAACCGCGACGCGAGAAAGCGCCGCGGTTTCTCATTCCCCGTGGGGCCGCGAACCGGTGCGCGGCAGCCGGAACAGCGCCCAGACCACCTTGCCGTCGAGCGCCCCGGCGAGCGGATGCCAGCCCCAGCTGTCGCTGAAGGAGTCGACGAGGAACAGCCCGCGGCCCGACTCGGCCGAGAAGTCGTCGGTCTCCCGGGTCACCGGACTGTCGTGGCTGGGGTCGCGCACCGCGCACACCAGCCGCTCGGACCACCGCATGAGGTGCAGCCGTACGGGAGGCTCGCGGCCGTTGACGCACACGCCGTTCGCCGGCAGGCCGTGCCGCAGGGCGTTGGTGACGAGTTCCGAGACCACCAGGCAGACGTCGTCGAACCGGTCGCCCATGTCCCACTGGTCGAGGGTTCCGCGAGTGAACCGCCGTGCCTCGCGCACCGCTTCGTAACGGGCGGGCAGAGCGCAGGAGGCGGCGTCGGACACGGCCGCGGGATCCAGCGGCGGAAGGCCCTGCCGTAACGGCTCGAGCATGGTCGATCCATTCGTCCCCATGCGAGGCACTCCCGGAATTCGCGGTCGGTGCGATGCGGCGGTGGTGCGGGACCATGGTTTCGGATGCGTACAGCAGATGCAAGGGCAGATGCACGTGCAGGTGACCGGAATGAGCTGTCCCGTACCGCTTGTTGGCCAATTTTTCCGTCATCTTCGCGTCCCTCTTTGGCCGTTCATTTGCCTCCTTCTTACTCACACGCGCGAGCGTCGACCGTCTCGATTCCGTTTCCGTAACCGGACGAGTACTGCTCGGAGTGTTTTAGTGGCAGACTGCGGCCCCTGAAGACGTTGGGGAGGCTGGCGAACGTGAGCGCGGGAGAGCCGGGATCGGTGGTGCGGCGCATGCTGCTCGGATCACAACTCAGGCGACTGCGTGAGGCGCGGGGCATCACGCGCGAGGCGGCGGGCTACTCGATCCGCGCCTCCGAGTCGAAGATCAGCCGGATGGAGCTGGGCCGGGTGAGCTTCAAGACCAGAGACGTCGAGGACCTGCTGACCCTGTACGGCATCACGGACGAGCAGGAGCGCGCCTCCCTGTTGTCCCTGGCCAAAGAGGCCAACGTCGCGGGCTGGTGGCACAGTTACTCGGACGTGCTGCCCAGCTGGTTCCCGACCTACGTCGGCCTGGAGGGCGCCGCCTCGCTGATCCGGGCGTACGAGGTGCAGTTCGTGCACGGCCTGCTGCAGACCGAGGCGTACGCCCACGCGGTGGTCCGGCGCGGCATGCAGGGCGCGAGCGAGGCCGATGTGGAGCGCCGCGTGGCGCTGCGGCTGGAGCGCCAGAAGTACCTCGTCGACGAGCGCGCGCCCGACTTCCACATCATCCTGGACGAGGCCGCCCTGCGCCGCCCCTACGGCGACCGCGCGGTGATGCGGGGCCAGCTCCAGCACCTCATCGAGGTCTCCGAGCGGCCCAACGTGCGGCTTCAGGTGGTGCCGTTCAGTCTCGGCGGCCACTCCGGCGAAAGTGGCGCGTTCACGATCCTCAGCTTCCCGGAGTCCGACCTCTCGGACGTCGTCTATCTGGAGCAGCTCACCAGCGCGCTCTACCTGGACAAGGTCGAGGACGTCGCCCAGTACGAGAAGGCGCTCAAGGAGCTGCAGAGCGACAGCCCGGGCCCTTCGGAGAGCCGGGACCTTCTCAGGGGCCTCCTCCAGCTCTCCTGAGGTACTCCTCCAACTCCGCTGAAACACAAGTACGATGACGTGTGATCAGATCGTGAAGGCGCGATCAGAGGTCTGCCAGGGATCGAGGGATCACACATGTCGTCGTCCTACTTCACCGACCTTGCACAGCAGTACATCGACGGTGAGTGGCGCCCGGGTACCGGCTCCTGGGACATCATCGACTTCAATCCGTACGACGACGAGAAGCTGGCGTCGATCACCATAGCCACGGTCGACGAGGTCGATCAGGCGTACCGGGCGGCGGCCCGCGCCCAGAAGCAGTGGGCCGCGACCAACCCCTACGCCCGCCGGGCGGTCTTCGAGAGGGCGCTGCGCCTGATCGAGGAGCGCGAGGCCGAGATCTCCGAGGCCATCATCGCCGAGCTCGGCGGCACGCGTCTGAAGGCCGCGTTCGAGCTGCACCTCGCCAAGGAGTTCCTGCGCGAGGCGGTCCATCTGGCCCTGTCCCCCGAAGGCCGGATCATCCCCTCGCCGGTGGACGGCAAGGAGAATCGCGTCTACCGCGTGCCGGTCGGGGTCGTGGGCGTGATCAGCCCCTTCAACTTCCCCTTCCTGCTGTCGATCAAGTCCGTCGCCCCGGCGCTCGCGCTCGGCAATGCCGTGGTGCTCAAGCCGCACCAGAACACGCCGATCGTCGGCGGCTCCCTGGTCGCGAAGATCTTCGAGGACGCGGGGCTGCCCGGTGGACTGCTGAACGTGCTCATCACCGACATCGCCGAGATCGGCGACGCCTTCCTTGAGCACCCGGTCCCCAAGGTCATCTCCTTCACCGGCTCCGACGCGGTCGGCCGGCACGTGGCGACCGTCTGCGCCGCCCAGTTCAAGCGCTCCGTCCTCGAACTGGGCGGCAACAGCGCGCTGGTCGTCCTCGACGACGCCGACATCGACTACGCGGTCGACGCGGCCGTCTTCAGCCGGTACGTCCACCAGGGCCAGGTCTGCATGGCCGCCAACCGGGTCCTCGTCGACCGTTCGGTCGCGGACGAGTTCACCGAGAAGTTCGTCGCCAAGGTGAAGACCCTCAAGGCGGGCGACCCGCGCGACCCCGAGACCGTCATCGGCCCGGTCATCAACTCCTCGCAGGCGGACGCGGTCTCCGGCGTGGTCGAGCAGGCCCTCGCCGAGGGCGCCACGGCCCTGGTGCGCGGCGGACGGACCGACAACCTCGTCGAGCCGTCCGTGCTGACGGACCTCCCCGCCGACTCGGCGCTGCTCAAGCAGGAGGTCTTCGGGCCGGTCGCGTTCCTCGTCCCGTTCGACGGCGAGGACGAGGCCGTCCGCCTCGTCAACGACACCCCGTACGGCCTGAGCGGTGCCGTCCACACCGGGAACATCGAGCGCGGGGTCGCCTTCGCCAAGCAGATCGACACGGGCATGTTCCACGTGAACGACGGCACCGTGCACGACGAGCCGATCGTCCCGTTCGGCGGTGAGAAGCACTCGGGCATCGGCCGGCTCAACGGCGACACGATGCTGGACTCGTTCACCACGACCAAGTGGATCTCGGTACAGCACGGCCGGAGCGGGTTCCCGTTCTAGAGCTTTCCGGCGCCCGGGCCCTTGCGGACAGAACCTGACCGCAAGGGCCCGTAGTTTCGTCGGTGTCGGGGGAGAAGCCCCCGGATCCTGCGAAAGGCGGCGGTCATGGTCACTCACGTTCCCTCGGAGGCACACGGCGACGAGCGCGGAGCGCTGCTCTCCTTCATCGCCGAGCAGCGTGGCGGCATCCGGCGGGCGGTGCTGGGCCTCACGGACGAGCAGGCGTCCTCCCGCCCCAGTGCCAGCGAACTGTCCCTGGCCGGTCTGCTCAAGCACGTCGCCGAGATGGAGCAGGGGTGGATCGCCCGGGCCAAGGGCGAGCCCGCGGCCGTCCACCGGGACGAGTCCAACTGGCACGAGTGCTTCGTGCTGGTCGGTGCCGAGACCGTGGGGTCGCAGCTCGCGTACTACGAGAAGGTGGCCGCCGAGACGGAGGCCTTCATTCGCGCGGTGCCCAGCCTCGACGACACCTTCGAGCTGCCCGCGACGTCCTGGAACCCGAAGGACGAACAGCTCTCGATGCGCTGGCTGTGTCTGCACCTCATCCGCGAGACGGCCCGGCACGCCGGCCACGCCGACATCATCCGCGAGTCGCTGGACGGCCGGACGGCCTTCGAGCTGGTGGCCGAGGAACAGCGGGTGCCGACCGGGTCATAACCTTGGCCGCATGTCAGCGATCCGTCTCCTCGTGCTCGGCGCGGTCCGCATGCACGGCCGCGCCCACGGCTACCAGGTGCGCAACGACCTGGAGTACTGGGGCGCGCACGAGTGGTCCAGCGCCAAGCCCGGCTCGATCTACCACGCTCTGAAACAGATGGCGAAGCAGGGACTGCTGCACGCGCACGAGATCGCCCCGTCCACGGCCGGCGGCCCGCCGCGCACGGAGTACGAGATCACCGGGCAGGGCAGCGAGGAGTACTTCCGGCTGCTGCGGGACGCGCTGGTCACCTACGACCAGCGCGGGGACGTGAAGACGGCGGCCGTCGGCTTCGTCGTCGACCTGCCCCGGGCGGAGGCGGTCGCGCTGCTGAAGGAACGGACCCTGCGCATCGAGCAATGGCGGGCCTCCGTCCTGGAGCACTACGTGCCCGAGGAGGGCCCCGGGCAGCTCGGGCACATCGGCGAGATCATGAACATGTGGGTCCACACGGCCGACTCCGAGGCCGAGTGGACCCGCGGTCTCATCGAGCGCATCGAGGGCGGCGCCTACACCTTCGCCGACGAGGGCGACCCGTTCGTCGGGGTCCTGGCCCCGGACGAGGAGAACCCCCACGCGACGGGGGAGCGACATCCCGGGGACGACCACTAATCAAGTTTGACGAATGGCTCGGGCGGGGATACCTTCGAGCTTGTAGTCAAGTTTGACTAGAAGGGGAGGTCCGGTGGCCGACGCGGCGATCACCGTCGAAGGCGTGGAGAAGACGTATGGCGACAAGAAGGCGCTGAACGGGCTCGACCTCACGGTCGCGCGCGGCGCGGTGCACGGGATGCTCGGCCCGAACGGCGCGGGCAAGACCACCCTCGTGAGGGTCCTGTCCACCCTGCTGCGGCCCGACGCGGGCCGGGTCGAGGTGGCCGGGCACGACGTGGTGCGCGAGGCGTACGCCGTGCGGATGCGCATCGGCCTGCTCGGCCAGCACGCCGCGCTCGACGAGGAGCTCGGCGGCCGGCAGAACCTGGAGCTGTTCGGCCGGCTGCACCACCTGGGCGCCCGGCGGGCACGCGCGCGTGCGGACGAACTCCTGGAGCGCTTCGGCCTGGCCGACACCGGCCGCAAGGCGGTCCGGCAGTACAGCGGCGGCATGCGGCGCCGCCTGGACCTCGCCGCCTCGCTGATCACCGAGCCGCAGGTGCTGTTCCTCGACGAGCCCACCACCGGCCTAGACCCGCGCGGCCGCGCCGAGGTGTGGTCCTCCGTCCGCTCCCTGGTCGGCGGTGGCACCACCGTCCTGCTCACCACCCAGTACCTGGAGGAGGCCGACCAGCTCGCCGACCGCATCTCGGTCGTCGACGTCGGCCGGGTCATCGCCGAGGGCACGGCGGACGAGCTGAAGGCCGAGGCCGGCGGCGACCGCATCGACGTTGTCCTGCGCGAGGCGGGCCAACTGGGGGCGGCCGTCGCCCTGCTGCCCCTCACCGGGATCGGCGTCGACGCCGACCGCCGGCTGCTGAGCGCCCCGGTGACCGACCGTATGGAGGCACTCTCCGGGGTCGTACGGGCCCTCCACGAGGCCGGGATCGAGGCGGAGGACGTCGCACTGCGCCGCCCGACGCTGGACGAGGTGTTCCTGCACCTCACGGGAGACGACCGCCGAGTGAAGGAGACCGCGTGAGCGCCCACGCCCTGACCGACTCCTGGACCATGACCCGCCGGGAACTCGCCCGCTGGGGACGACAGCCCGTGCAGGTGGCCGTCAACCTGGCGTTCCCGGTGATGCTGCTGCTGATGTTCGGCTACCTCATCGGCGGCGGCCGCGGGGTGAGCGGCGAGTACCGCGACTACCTCATCCCCGGCATGCTCGCGCTCACCATGGCCTTCGGCCTGGAGGGCACGCTGCTCGCCGTCACGCAGGACCTGAACAAGGGCGTGATCGACCGGTTCCGCTCGATGCCGATGGCCAACGGCGCCGTGCTGGTGGGCCGTTCGGCCGCCGACATGCTCCAGTCGGCGATGGCCCTGGTCGTGCTCATCGGCGTGGGCATCGCCCTCGGCTGGCGGCCCGGCGGCGGTCCGCCGGCCCTCCTCGCAGCCGTGGGCCTGCTGCTCCTGTTCCGGTTCGCCATGCTGTGGATCGGCATCCACCTGGCCCTGGTGGCGGGCAGGCCGGAGATGGTCCAGGCCGTGCAGATCCTGGTCTGGCCGGTCGGCTTCCTCTCCAACGCGCTGGCCACCCCCGGCTCCATGCCCGGCTGGCTGGGCACGGTCGTCGAATGGAACCCGCTGTCCCACACGGCCACGGCCGCACGGGACCTGCTCGGCGTGCCCGGCGCGGAGTCCGGGCACGTGTGGCCGGCGATCATCTGGCCCCTGGCCCTGCTGGCGGTGTTCTTCCCGCTGGCGGTACGGCGATTCGGGCGCCTGAGTCGGTGAGTGCGGGGGATTCAGCCGTCCGCTCGTGAGGGGAGGAGGGCTGATGTCTCGGGCCGGGAGGGAGGCACAGTGGTGAGGAGGCGCCCTTTCGGCACCATGCCCCGTGAGGTGGTCAACCAGGCTTCCAGGGCCGTGATGAGTTCGTCGGAGTCCAGGAGCAGAGACGCGTGCGGCAGGTGGGCCATGTCCTCGATGGCCCGCAGTACGTCCGCGAAGGGCTCACGGTGCAGCGTGTGGACCCGGCGCTCCGCCCCGCCGGAGTCTCCGCCCACCACACACCGGTGCCAGCCGATCAGGACGTCGCAGCATTTGACGTACGCGTCCTGACGGCCGGAGACCAGCTCGAAGCGGTCGTTGAGACCGAAGACCCGCAGCGTCTCCCAACCCTTGCGGGTCTTCGCCTTGTACTCCCCGCTGGCCGGCAGGAGCGTGAGGTGGTCGAAGGGATCGTCCACGCTCGGATCGATCAGCAGACACTGTCCGAAGTCGTCACAGGGGTACTCCGTGCGCTTGTAGTTGCTGTTGCAGCGCGAGCACGCCAGCAGGTGGTTGTGCCAGCAGAAGGTGCGCAGGGGGCGCCGGGACTTGGGCTCGAAGTGGTCGATGTCCGTGCCGGTGCTGTTCAGGCAGTACATGCACCGCTCGACCCCCGGCGCCATGCGGAGCAGGAGCGCCCGGATGCCGTCCTTCTCGACCGTGCCCGCGCTCCACTGACTCTGGGCGGCCTTGCTGGTTGCCCCCAGCTTCCGGATCCGCTTCGTGCGGTCCGCGCACTGTCCCAACAGGTCGTCGTCTGCTTCCGGCCGTCGTAACGGAATCACTGGCCGCTCCCCAGCCGGGCCGCCACTTCCTGCACTCGGGCCGAACGGCTGCTGTTGAGCCGGGCGGCCAGCTCGCGGTAGGCCAGCGCTTCCTGCTCGCTGGCCTCACCCGAGAAGACCTTCTCCTCCAGGCGCACGAGCCTGCGGCGATCCTCCTCCGCCCGGCTCGAGTACGGCGTCTCCAGCCCGAACAGCTCGGAGAGCACCGCGTCCTCGCCGCTGCCGTACACGATCCTCCGGTACAGCGCGTCGTCCACGACCTCCGGACCGCCCTGTTCCTCAAGGCCGGGCAGCCGGATCAGCCCGCCGGGATCGGCGGCCTGGCAGATGTACGGACTGTGACTGGTGACGATGAACTGGATCCGGGGGAAGTGCGCGCGCAGCCAGTCGCCTATACGACGCTGCCATGTCACGTGGAGGTGGGCGTCCACCTCGTCGATGATCACCACGCCCGGCATCCGCACCACGGGGTGCCCGTCGTCGTCCAGGCCCGCGTCCAGCGTGCCGTATGCGTTCTGCACCTGCCGCACGATATCCAGGACGAGGGAGGCCACGACCCGGAAGCCGTCGCTCATCTCACGTAGGGGATAGGCACGCTCCCGGTCTCCGGCCGGGGCAACCCATAATCCGTCGGCGGTCACCCGCAGGGCGCGATAACCGTCCGGGAGCAGTCCGTCGGACAGTAACTGCATGACCGTTTCCAGCAGTTCGCCCGCGTCCCGCTGTTCCTCCAGGCTCCGGTGCCTGAGCTCCCGCAGCCAGGAGACCCCCTCGGCGAGCGACGCCTCCTCATGGAAGAGGGAGGCCATCCGGCCCGCCGGTCCTGGTGCGAGCATTAACTGCTGGGCCTGCCCGCTGCCCCCCGTCATCCGGCGGAAGGGGCCATAGGCGGCGCAGAACCAGCCCTGGGGACTGTGGGCCCAGGGGCCGCGTGCGGCGGTCCTGGTCGGGTCCTCCCCACCGCAGTCGGACGCCAGGTGCGGCTGCGGTGGAGCCCCGTAGCGCGGCAGATCCGGGGCGTCCTTGGACACCGTCCAGCGGAGCCCGAGGGTGAGGGGGACGCTGTACGGCACCGCGTCACGTCCTGTGAACCGGTCGACGGAGGGGTCGGGTTGTACGTACGCCCGAGACAATGCGGACCACTCGCCGGTGCTGATCCAGCCGCCGAAGTCCTGCACCAATGACCGTGCCACCTGCGGGCCCGCCAGAGACAGTGCCAGGGCGCGCAGCAACGTGGACTTGCCCGAGCCGTTGCGCCCGGCGATCACGGTCCAACCGCCGCCGTCCCGGGGTGCGGTCAAGGGGAGCTGGTGCTCTACGGCACGCGTGCCGGTGAAGCCTCTGACGTTCGACAAGCCGATTCCGGATACGTACATCTGACCCTCCCCTCAGCCCTCTGCCCCGGAGCCTGGCCAGCCTCTCACGACGAACCGACATCGGGGGAGGGGCCGCCGTCCGGGCCGGAACTCGTTTTGACATCCGTGTATACGAGAAGTCGGGCGCCCCTGCTCTCAGCGATGCGGCACACGTCGGTCAGGGCCTCGCTCATGCGGGCGAGGAGATAGCGGAGCTGGACAGCGGTCACGTGCTCGTCCTCGAGCATGTCGGCGAGGTGGGCGAGGAGACCGCCGGCCATGTCGAGTTGGACGCTCTCTACGGTGTCGGCAGCCCGGGACAGGCGTCCGCTGCCGTCGGTCAGGAGATAGCAGGGCTTGCCTTCGGGGCTCGCCCAGGGCAGGAG
>NZ_POUC01000321.1 GCF_002891435.1 Streptomyces cahuitamycinicus | reverse complement strand
GGCCGGGAGGGTGTCGGGGCGGGATCCCGGGGGCAGCCAGACCATTCCGCTCACCAGCCGGCCCCGTCCGTCGCCACGGACGCGTACCAGGGGTCGCGCACTTCCAGCGTCCAGTCGGCGACGGTCTCCAGGGTCGGCTCGTACACCTCGTCCTCGCCCGCGAGTTCCTTGTAGATGGTGCGGAAGGCATCCACCGAGCGGCGCAGCGTGAACCGGTCGATGACGCGCTGGCGTGACAACTCGCCCAGTTCCAGGCGCCGTCGGTCGTCCTTCAGCAGGGTGAGAGCGGCGGCGGCCATCTTCTCCGGCTCGCGCGGGGGCACCACCAGGCCCGTGTCGCCGACGGCCTCGCGCACCCCGCCGACGTCGGTGGACACCGTCGTACGGCCGCAGGACATGGCCTCGATGATGGAGAACGGGAAGCCTTCGGAGATCGACGACAGCATGACGAGGTGCCCGGCCGCGTAGGCGCGCCAGACCTCGGTGATGCGGCCCTCGAAGGTCAGGCCGTCGGTGACGCCCAGTTCGGCGGCGAGCTTCTCGAGGCGGGTGCGGTAGGCCTCGCCGCCGGGCGGGACCGGGCCGAAGAGCCTCAGCCGGGTCTCCGGGATCTCGGCGCGCACCATGGCGTAGGCGCGGATCAGGGTCTCCAGGTCCTTGATGGGGTCGATCCGGCCGCACCAGGACAGGGTCGGGACCTCGGGCTCGGGGCCGGCGTGCGGGAACGCGGCCGGGTCGACGCCGTTGTAGACCGTGCGGATCTTGCCGGCGTCGGCGCCGCCGCGCTCCTCCCAGCGGCGGTTGTACTGGTTGCAGGGGGTGATCAGGTCGGCGGCGCGGTAGCCGTAGGAGTTCAGCTCGCGGTAGAAGCCCAGCATGAAGGCCTTCACGGGCCAGCGCTGGGTGCCCTGGCGGTAGCCGAGGTAGCGCTCGCGCAGGTAGATGCCGTGCTCGGTGAGCAGGAACGGCACGCCGTCCAGGTGGCGCGCGGCGAGCGCGGGCAGGGTGGCGAGGCCGCTGCTGACGGCGTGTGCGACGGAGTCCTCGGGGATGCGGACGCCGAGCGGGCGCAGCGCGTGTTCCAGCAGGTCGGTCGCGGTCAGCGCGTCGTGCACGGTGGGGTGGGCGGCGGCCGTCGGCAGATGCGGCATGGTCCAGATCCACATCAGGGACCGCAGCGCCGACTCGGTGCGCAGCGCCGCCGGCAGCAGTCCGTCCCGGGCGAGTTCGGTCAGTTCCTCCAGGGACTCGCCGAAGTCGGCGTGTGAGCCGGGGTCCAGGAAGGAGAGCAGGAACCGCTCGTAGCTCTCGGTGAAGCGGCGGCGGGCCCTGCCGTACGGGGGTCTCGTGCGGCCGGGGCGCGGGCCCCAGGTCGGGACCGGGGTGTGCGCGTGGACGTTGGGCGGCAGTTCCCAGGTGACGGGTTCGCGGCCGTTGCCGGTGAGCGAGACGATGTGGAAGTCGACCTCGGGCATGCCTTTGACGAGCTGGTCGCACCAGGTGCTGACGCCGCCGTGGACGTGCGGGTAGGTGCCTTCCGTGAGCATGGTGACATGACGGCCTGTCCGCCTCATGTGGTGTTTCCCCCTGTGGTGCGGATGGTGTGCGGGGAACTGCTGGCCCGGATGCCGGGTGCGGCTTCGTCCGGGCTGGTCGCGCAGTTCCCCGCGCCCCTTTAGGGCAGCTTCAAGGTGAGAGCCGACTGGAGTGCCGCCGGGGTCGTCCAGGCCGAGCGGGCTCCGGCGTACGGGGTGCCGAACGCCGTCGTGCCCAGCACGAGTTGCTTCTTGGTGCCCTCTGGGGCGGTCACCGGGATCTGGGTGCCGGACGGGGCGGTGACCGTGACGGTCTTCCCGATGCGGTACGCCGTGACGCGGTTGTTCGCCAGGGCCGTCTGCCAGGCGGCGCGGCGCTGCACCTCGGTGCCGATCGCGCTGTGCCGGGGGTTCTCCAGCGGGGTGCCGTCGGTGAACAGCGCCCGGTAGTCGGCGAGCACCTTCTCCATGACCGGGTAGAGCAGCCGGTCCTCGGCCAGGTTGGACTGGTGCGCGTAGTGCGGCCGGGGGTCGCCCGCGAGGGCGTGCCCGAGGGCGGTGCGGGCCTCCTGCGGGACGATGTGCTCGGCGTAGCCCGTGGCCGGGTCGAGCGGCTCGTCGAGACACGTCGACGTCGGGTTGTCCTCGCAGACGCCGCTGCCGCCGTCGCCGCGCGAGGTGTAGACCCAGTTGTACTCGTCGGCCATCTCGGCCGCCGTGCCCACGTTGTAGTACACGTTCATCGGGTGGCGCGGGACGGTCAGGGCTTTGCCGACCGCCCGCTGTCCGGGCTCGCGCGAGTTGTCCGAGGCGATCCACTTGACGCCGGTGTCGGCGAGGGCGCCGGCCAGGTTCGGGTTGTCGTCGGGCTGCTGCGGCAGGGTCTTCAGGCCGGAGTGCTCGCCGGTGACCAGCTCGGTGCGGTCGACGGGCAGGCCCTTGTTCACGGCCCAGGTGTGGTTGTCCCGGATCTGCGCCGCGATCTCGGCGCGGCTCATGTACTTCGTCGAGCCGTCGGCGTTCTTCGCGCAGCTCCACGGCACGCTCGAGGTGTCCTGGACACAGCCGAGGAACGGGTGCGTGTAGGTGTGGTTGACCCAGCGGTACCGCGCCTTGTCGGCGAGCAGCCGGGTGGTGAGGGCGTCGGTGCCGCCGTGCTCGGTCTTCCACTCCTCGCCGGAGCCGGCGTTGAAGACCATGTCCATGGTGAAGCCGTGCTCGCGCTGCCACTGGGCGGCGTAGGCGGCGTCGTCCGCGGTCATGCGGATCGGCGCGGTGCCCTCGCCGTCGCCGCCCGCGCAGTCGAAGTCGCCCGGGGTGCAGTTGCGTTCGGTGTCCCAGCGGCTGTCCGGGGCGAACACGTCGTCGACGTGCACCGCGAAGGAGTTGCGGGTCCGGCCCAGGTGCACGCCCTGGGTGAGCCACTCGACGATGCCGCGCGCCAGCAACCGGAACTGCTGCTGGTTGTTGTTGTAGGCGAAGGTCACCACGAGTTCGCGGCGGCCGTCGTGGGCGTACTCGCCGACGAGGCTGCCGCGGCCGGTGCCGCCGGGCACGGGGATGTCGACGTAGCTGGTGAAGCCGGTGCGGGGCCGGGCGGCGTAGCCGTAACTCTCCTGCACGGCCGGGACGTTGTCCTCGAAGCGGAACGCGCCGTCGAGATAGCCGAAGGAGCCGGCCTTCCCGGCCGCGGTGACGGATGCCGCGTGGCCGTCAAGAGTGCCCGCCCAGCCACCCTCACTGGTGTAGTCGAGGCCGACCCCCGGGTGCGCCCAGGTGTAGGCGTCGACCTGCGGGATGCCGTACGTCCGCTCGTAGGTCTCCAGCGCGGTCTGCTCGGCGGAGTCCGCGCCGAACGGGGCCTCGTTGGGCAGGACGACGCCCTGGTACTTGGCGCGGGGCCGGCCGTTCACGGTGTCGCTCAGGAACGCGGCCGTGATCCTCGGCCGGCCGGAGTCGTTCAGGTCGATGGTCGTGTACGGGACGCCCGTGCTTCTGAGCTGGGCGGTGACGGCCTTCACGGGGCTGTCGCCGTTGTCCACCACGAGCACCTTCAGATCGATGCGTGGTTCCTCCGCGGCCGCCGCCCCGGGCGCTGTCGCCCCGGCCGTGATCATGCCTGCCGCCGTCATCGCGGCGGCCGTCCTTCTCCATCCGCGCGCACGCTGCGCCATGGTTCCTCCCCCAGAAGATCCCAGGAATCCTCTTGCGTTCGAACAGAGGAGGACCCGTGGAAATCATGCAAAGCGGCAAGCAGGACGCTCACCGGATCGCGACGAGTGTGACTCAGTTCACCGACGTGACTCCTCCCCCTCATAAATGAGGGGGCTTCTCGCTATGCCGGTGCGGCGTCGCGACGGACCAGCCCGGCCCGTAGAACGTTCAGGGCGCCCACCGTGTCCGCGTGCGCGCTGTGACCGCACAAGCCACAGTGGAACTTCTCCTGGGCGGGCCGGTTCTCCTTGTCGACGTGCCCGCATTCGGGGCAGGTCCGGGAGGTGTTGCGGGGGTCCACGGCGATCACTTCCCGTCCGGCGCTTTCAGCCTTGGCGTGCAGGATCGTCAGGAACACCCCCCATCCGGCATCCGAGATCGAGTGGTTGAGTCCGGCCTTCGCGGCGGCCCCGTTGGGCAGGAAGCCGCCGGGCTGGTCGGGGTCCGGCTTCGCTGCGGGGGCCTTGACCATGTTGCGGATCTTGAGGTCTTCGTGCGCGATGAAGTCGTGTTCCCGCACGAGGTCAAGCGCGGTCTTGTGTGCGTGGTCCAGGCGCTGACGCCGGACCTTGCGGTGGAGGTCGGCGACCTTCTGAACGGCCCGCTGGTGGTTGCCGGTGCGCTTGTCGCGGCGGGCGCGAGGGAAACGGGAGAGTGCCTGCTGTGCGGCTTCGAGCTTCGCGGCGGCGCCGCGTCCGTGGCGTGGGTTGGGTACGAATTCGCCGCCCGAGTCAGCGAGGAAGTTGGCTATGCCCATGTCGATGCCGACCACGCTGCCGGTTGCGGGCAGCGGCTCGGGCTTGGCCTGCTCGGCGGTCAGCACCACGTACCAGCGGCGCCGTTCGCGCTTGACCGATACGGTCTTGACCTTGCCGACCACGGGCCGGTGCTGGTTGACCTTGACATGCCCGACGCCTTGGAGGCGGACGCGGGTGACGGGGTCGTGCGGGGTGGAGTCCCAGCGGCAGCCGTCGCCGTCCTTGGGGAAGTCCACCGTGTCGAACCAGTTCACCCCACGGAAACGCGGATAGCCCGGCGCTTCACCGGACTTGACCCGGCGGAAGAACGCTTGGAACGCCTTGTCCAGACGGCGAAGCGTGGCCTGCTGTGAGGAGAACGACCAACGGCCCTGACGCTCCGGATCGAACGCCCGGATGTCCTTGAGCTGGGCGGACTGCTGACCGTATTTGATGCTCGTCCTGGAAGCGTGCCGGTAGGCGTCGCGGCGTTCCTGCAACGCGCCGTTGTAGAGGGAGCAGTGGTCGCGCAGTATCTCGGTGAGCGCGCTCTGCTGGCCCGCGGTGGGCCGCATGAGGAACTTGTACGCACGGATCATCCGGCCCACCCCCTTCCTGGTCAGCTTCGAAGATCATACTACTTTTGGTGTATGTCACCCCGCTGGGAACCAAACCCCGATATTCGCACGGGTCGTCACGTCGCCTACAACCTTCACGCTCACTTGGTGTTCGTCACCAAGTACCGGCGGGGCATCTTCGATGACGCCATGCTCAAGAGGTGCGAGGAGATCATGCGGGAGGTGTGCGACAAGTTCGAGGTGGAGCTACGCGAGTTCGACGGCGAGGCCGATCACGTCCACCTCCTCGTGCACTACCCGCCGAAGATCGCCCTGTCGAAGCTGATCAACAGCCTCAAGGGCGTCAGCTCCCGCTACCTGCGGGCCGAGTACACCGGCCGTATCAACCGGATCGGGATGGGCTCCGCGTTCTGGTCCCGCTCCTACTTCGCGAGCTCTTGCGGCGGAGCACCGCTCACGGTGATCCGTCAGTACATCGAGCAGCAAAAACGTCCGCTCTGAGGTGCCGGTCAGAGCAGTCTTAAGATGCGTTTCCCTCCCCGGCTAAAGCCGGGGATACCCACGCAAGATCAGGGATGGAGGATCAAGAAATGGCCACTACGCCACCGACAGGTGAACGCCCGCAGGAATGAGCGAACGGGGTCACGCGCGTAGTCTCGTCGTCGAGTGTTCGCCACACCGGGGAAGGCCCCGTGAGGCCCGGACCCTTAGGGTCGGCTGTCGGGCCCGGTCGACCCACACCGTTCGACCACTGCAACTTCACATCGGAAGCGAGATTTCACCACCGTGACTGCTCTCACTCTCAGCACCGCCGCGGCGCCCGGCCTGCGGGCCGACGCGATCGTGATCGGTGTCGCCAAGGGTGCCAAGGGGCCGGTCGTCGCACCGGGCGCCGAGGCCGTGGACAAGGCGTACGACGGCAGGCTGGCCGGCGTTCTGGAGACGCTCGGCGCCTCCGGCGGCGAGGGCGAGGTGACGAAGCTGCCGGCGCCTTCCGGCTTCAAGGCACCGCTCGTCCTGGCGGTCGGTCTGGGCGCGGTCCCGGAGAAGGACGCCGAGTACGACACCGAGGCCCTGCGCAAGGCCGCCGGTGTCGCCGCCCGCGCCCTGGCCGGATCCAAGAAGGCCGCCTTCGCACTGCCGCTGGACGACGCCGCCGACGCCGCCGCGATCGGGGAGGGCGCGCTGCTCGGCGCGTACTCCTTCGACGCCTACAAGGACAACGGCAAGGACCCCAAGGCGAAGAACGGCAAGGCGCCCCTCGCCGAGATCGCCCTGCTCGGCGGCAAGCCCCGCGACAAGGCGTACAAGGCCGCCGTCGAGCGGGCCGTGGCCGTGTCCGAGGAGCTCAACCGCGCCCGCGACCTGGTCAACACCCCGCCGAACGACCTGAACCCCGAGTCGTTCGCCGCGATCGCCCAGGCCGCGGCCAAGGAGCACGGCATCAAGGTGCAGGTGCTCGACGAGAAGGCCCTGGTCAAGGGCGGCTACGGCGGCATCCTCGGCGTCGGGGCGGGCTCGGCGTCGGGGCCGCGCCTGGTGAAGCTGTCCTACACCTCCTCGAAGGCGAAGAAGCACCTCGCCCTCGTCGGCAAGGGCATCACCTACGACTCGGGCGGCATCTCGCTGAAGCCGGCCGGTCACAACGAGACGATGAAGTGCGACATGAGCGGCGCGGCCTCGGTGTTCGCCGCGGTCGTCGCCGCCGCGCGTCTCGGCCTGGAGGTCAACGTCACCGGCTGGCTCGCCCTGGCCGAGAACATGCCCTCCGGTTCCGCGACCCGTCCGGGTGACGTGCTGCGGATGTACAGCGGCAAGACGGTGGAGGTGCTCAACACCGACGCCGAGGGCCGGCTGGTGCTGGCGGACGCCCTGTGGGCGGCGTCGCAGGAGAAGCCGGACGCGATCGTGGACGTGGCGACGCTGACCGGGGCGATGGTGCTGGCGCTGGGCAACCGGACGTTCGGGATCATGGGCAACGACGACGCGTTCCGCGCCGCGCTGTGCGAGGCCGCCGAGGAGGTCGGGGAGCCGGCGTGGCCGATGCCGCTGCCGGAGCACCTGCGCAAGGGCATGGACTCGGCCACGGCCGACATCGCGAACATGGGTGAGCGGATGGGCGGCGGCCTGGTCGCCGGTCTGTTCCTGCGCGAGTTCGTGGGCGAGGGCATCACCTGGGCGCACCTGGACATCGCCGGGCCGGCCTTCAACGAGGGCGGGCCTTTCGGGTACACGCCGAAGGGTGGCACCGGGACGGCCGTGCGGACGCTGGTGCGGCTGGCCGAGCTGACGGCCGCGGGCGATCTGGGCTGAGCCCGGCCCGGCAGCTCGGTCTCGCCGGCTGTGTGGCGAGTGCGGGGGCGTGGGGGCTGTTCGCGCAGTTCCCCGCGCCCCTTCGGGGCACGATCCGCCTTCGGTCACGGGCCGACCCCCGGGTCACAGGCCGGCCCCTGGGCCCTGGTCGCGCCCACGCCGCGGAGCCGCAGTCGGACACGGCCCCGCGTCCCTTCGGGGCACGTGCTCCCTCTGGGGGTCCGGCTCATCTGAACGTGGGGTGTCTCACACAGCAGCCCGGCGTCTCTTTGTGTGTCGACAAGTGCGAAGATGGGGCTCGGCAGGACAGGGCCCCACCGAAGGGCCGAAGAACGAGCGGCCGGACACCAGCCGCCTGCCGGTCACTGAAGACCGGCTCACGGCGCACATGCATGGAGGACGTGACGTGGCGAACGACGCCAGCACCGTTTTCGACCTAGTGATCCTCGGCGGTGGTAGCGGTGGTTACGCCGCGGCCCTGCGCGGGGCGCAGCTGGGCCTGGACGTCGCCCTGATCGAGAAGGACAAGGTCGGCGGCACCTGCCTGCACCGGGGATGCATCCCCACCAAGGCCCTGCTGCACGCGGGCGAGATCGCCGACCAGGCCCGCGAGAGCGAGCAGTTCGGTGTGAAGGCCTCGTTCGAGGGCATCGACATCGCCGGGGTCCACAAGTACAAGGACGGCGTGGTCGCGGGCCTGTACAAGGGCCTGCAGGGGCTCGTCGCCTCCCGGAAGGTGACGTACATCGAGGGTGAGGGACGACTGTCCTCCCCGACGTCCGTCGACGTGAACGGCCGCCGCGTCGAGGGCCGCCACATCCTGCTCGCGACCGGCTCCGTGCCGAAGTCGCTGCCCGGCCTGGAGATCGACGGCAACCGGATCATCTCCTCCGACCACGCCCTCGTCCTGGACCGCGTGCCCAAGTCCGCGATCATCCTGGGCGGCGGTGTCATCGGCGTCGAGTTCGCCTCCGCGTGGAAGTCCTTCGGCACCGAGGTCACGATCGTCGAGGGCCTGAAGCACCTCGTCCCGGTCGAGGACGAGAACTCCTCCAAGCTCCTGGAGCGCTCGTTCCGCAAGCGCGGCATCAAGTTCAACCTGGGCACCTTCTTCCAGAAGGCCGAGTACACCCAGGACGGCGTCAAGGTCACCCTCGCCGACGGCAAGGAGTTCGAGGCCGAGGTCCTGCTGGTCGCCATCGGCCGCGGCCCGGTCTCCCAGGGCCTGGGCTACGAGGAGCAGGGCGTCGCGATGGACCGCGGCTACGTCCTGGTCGACGAGTACATGCGCACGAACGTGCCGACCGTCTCCGCCGTCGGTGACCTCGTCCCGACCCTCCAGCTCGCGCACGTCGGCTTCGCCGAGGGCATCCTGGTGGCGGAGCGCCTGGCCGGTCTGAAGACCGTTCCGATCGACTACGACGGTGTCCCGCGGGTGACGTACTGCCACCCGGAGGTCGCCTCCGTGGGTATCACCGAGGCCAAGGCCAAGGAGATCTACGGCGCGGACAAGGTCGTCGCGCTCAAGTACAACCTCGCGGGCAACGGCAGGAGCAAGATCCTGGGCACCGCGGGCGAGATCAAGCTCGTCCAGGTCAAGGACGGTGCCGTCGTCGGCGTCCACATGGTCGGCGACCGCATGGGCGAGCAGGTCGGCGAAGCCCAGCTGATCTACAACTGGGAGGCGCTGCCCGCCGAGGTCGCGCAGCTCATCCACGCCCACCCCACCCAGAGCGAGGCGCTCGGCGAGGCCCATCTGGCCCTGGCCGGCAAGCCCCTCCACGCGCACGACTGATCCCTCGGTCGACGAACGCGACGACACAGACTTCCGCACTTTCCGTAAGGAGCAACCGAAACCATGGCGGTTTCCGTAACCCTTCCGGCGCTCGGCGAGAGCGTCACCGAGGGCACTGTCACCCGCTGGCTGAAGGCCGAGGGCGAGCGCGTCGAGGCTGACGAGCCGCTGCTCGAGGTGTCGACCGACAAGGTCGACACCGAGATTCCTTCGCCGGCCGCCGGTGTCCTGGCTTCCATCAAGGTCGCCGAGGACGAGACGGTCGAGGTCGGCGCCGAGCTGGCCCTGATCGACGACGGCAGCGGCGCGCCCGCCGCCGCCCCGGCCCCGGAGGCCGAGCAGGTC
>NZ_POUC01000320.1 GCF_002891435.1 Streptomyces cahuitamycinicus | reverse complement strand
GAGTCGTGGGGATCAGGTGCGGGGGCGGAAGCTGCTCCGGGTCCCGAACTCAAAGGGTTCGCCTCCTTGCTACATACGGCTTACAGGTGCGCGAGCTTCTCCAGCACGGGGGCGGCGGCGCGGAGTTTCGCCCACTCGTCCTCGTCGAGGTTCTCCACCAGCGTCGCCAGGAACGCGTTCCGCTTGGCGCGGCTCTCCTCGAGCATGGCCTCGGCCTGCTCGGTGCGTGTGACGACCTTCTGGCGCCGGTCCTCGGGGTGGGGCTCCAGCCGGACCAGGCCCTTGGCCTCCAGCAGCGCCACGATGCGGGTCATCGACGGCGGCTGGACGTGCTCCTTGCGGGCGAGTTCGCCCGGGGTGGCCCTGCCGCACAGGGACAGGGTGCCCAGCACCGACATCTCGGTGGGGCTGAGCGATTCGTCGACCCGCTGGTGCTTGAGCCGACGGGACAGCCGCATCACTGCGGATCGGAGGGAGTTCACGGCGGCTACGTCGTCGCCATGGCTGAGGTCCGGCATGTTCATTAGCGTAACTCATTACTCTCGCTAAAGACCAGCGGTAACACGCCGGACGGTCCGTGACGGCCGCCACTGAAGCGTGACATCACTCATTTGGGTGATGAAGTCGCGGAACCGCGCCCGCCACACCGAACGGTGCCGCGACCCTCATGCCCATGGGGACCAGCGTGCTCAGCCTGCGAATAGACCACGACCTGCTCGAACGGCTCCGGCACCAGGCCGCGAAAAGGGGAATGAGCGTCCAGGACTATGTCGTCCGGACGCTCATTCGAGATGACTTCGACCAGCGGTTCCAGACCGCCGTCGAGGAGACGGAGAGGTTCTACGGGTCACCCGGCTCCGGTGAAGAGGATCAGGTCAGGCCCAGCGCCGGCATCAGGTAGTAGAAGGCGAACACCGCCGCCACCGCGTACATCGCCGACGGCACCTCCCGGCCCCGCCCGGCCGCAAGCCGCAGCACCGCGAAGGTGACGAAGCCCATGCCGATGCCGTTGGTGATCGAGTAGGTGAACGGCATCATCAGCATCGTCACGAAGGCGGGGACGGCGATCGTGTAGTCCGCCCAGTCGATCTCCTTGACCGATCCGGCCAGGATCAGGAAACCGACCGCGACCAGCGCGGGCGTGGCCGCCTGGGAGGGGACCATCGTGGCGACCGGCGTCAGGAAGAGGGCGGCGGCGAAGAGGCCGCCGGTGACGACGTTCGCGAGACCGGTCCGGGCGCCCTCGCCGACACCGGCCGTGGACTCGACGAAGGCGGTGGTCGCGGAGGAGGAGCTGGCGCCGCCGGCGGCGACCGCGAGGCCGTCGACGAACAGCACCTTGTTGATGCCGGGCATCTGCCCCTCGCCGTCGGTCAGCTTCGCCTCGTCGGAGACGCCCATGATCGTGCCCATCGCGTCGAAGAAGCACGACAGCAGCACGGTGAAGACGAAGAGCACGCCGGTGAGCATGCCGACCTTGCCGAAGCCGCCGAACAGGCTGACCTGCCCGATCAGCCCGAAGTCGGGGCTCGCGACGGGGTTGCCGGGCCACGTGGGCGTGGTCAGGCCCCAGCTCGGCACCTCGGCCACCGTGTTGATGACGACCGCGAGGACCGTCATGGCGACGATCGAGATCAGGATCGCGCCGGAGACCTTGCGCACGATGAGCGCGAGGGTCAGCAGGACGCCCAGGACGAAGACGAGGACCGGCCAGCCGTTCAGGTGGCCGTCGCCGCCGAGCTGGAGCGGGACGGTGGTCCGGGCGGCGTCCGGGATCCGGGAGACGAAGCCGGCGTCGACGAGCCCGATCAGCATGATGAACAGGCCGATACCGATGGAGATGGCCTTGCGCAGCCCGTAGGGCACGGCGTTCATGACGCGCTCGCGCAGTCCCGTCGCCACCAGCAGCATGACTACGAACCCGGCGAGGACCACCATGCCCATCGCGTCCGGCCAGGACATCCGGGGGGCGAGCTGGAGGGCGACGACGGAGTTCACTCCGAGGCCGGCGGCCAGGGCGATCGGGACGTTGCCGATGACGCCCATGAGGAGGGTGGTGAGAGCTGCGGTGAGGGCCGTCGCGGTGACCAGCTGCCCGTTGTCGAGCTGGTGGCCGTACATGTCCTTGGCGCTGCCGAGGATGATCGGGTTCAGCACGATGATGTAGGCCATCGCGAAGAAGGTGGCCAGACCGCCCCGGACCTCGCGGGACAGGGTGCTGCCCCGTTCGGAGATCCGGAAGAAGCGGTCGAGTGCGCCGTACGTGCGCCCGGCTCCCGGCTGTTCAGGGGCGGGGACCTTGGCAGGAGCCGAGGAGGACATGTGTTTGGTGTTTCCTACGAAGAGAAGTGGTCAGACATAAACCGTTTCAGTATGAACGTATAAGGCCGCGATCGGCCATCTCCGCGCGTAGACCCGATCTCCTCGTAAGCTGTCCCCATGGCGAAATGGACCCCCAGACACGAGGCGCCGGAGCCCCTGGAGGGCCCCGTGGTAGCCACCATCACCGGCGGCACGATCCTGTGGTTCGTCCTCTTCCTGGTCCAGCTCCCCTTCTACGGCTGGTTCGACGACCACGGCCACACCTGGTGGGTGTGGACCTGCCTGGCCGGCGCCGGGCTGGGACTGATCGGCATCTGGTACGTCCGCAAACGCGATGCCGCGATCAAGCGGGCGGCGGCCACCGAGGGGCTGACGGTGACCCCCTCGGCCGAATAGGCACCTTCTTGCCCGCTCTCCCGCGAGACACGTCACCGCCCCCTCCCTACGCTCGTAGAAGGCGGCGAAACGCTCGAAAGCGTCGCGCGGGACCCGCCGCCGGACCGGTGAGGAGCGCAGCGATGACGATGCGGAACAGCACGGTCGAGGCCGACCGTGCCCTGAAGTCGAAGCACCGGGCGATGTGGGCCCAGGGCGACTACCCGTCCCTGGCCGCCGAGGTCATCCCCGAGCTGGGAGCGGTCCTGGTCGAGGCGTGCGGGGTCCGCTCCGGCCAGCGGGTGCTGGACGTGGGCGCCGGCTCCGGCAACGCCGCGATCCCGGCGGCCCTGGCCGGTGCGGACGTGGTGGCCTCCGACCTCACCCCTGAGCTGTTCGAGGCCGGCCGGCGGGCGGCCGAGAAGCAGGGCGCGCACCTCACCTGGCAGGAGGCGGACGCCGAGGCCCTGCCCTTCGGTGACGCCGAGTTCGACACCGTGCTGTCCTGCGTGGGCGTCATGTTCGCCCCGCACCACCAGCAGGCCGCCGGCGAACTCGTCCGGGTCTGCCGTCCGGGCGGCACCATCGGGCTGCTGAGCTGGACGCCCCAGGGCTTCATCGGCCGGATGTTCGCCGCCATGAAGCCGTACGCGCCACCGCCCCCGCCCGGAGCCCAGCCGCCCCCGCTCTGGGGGGACGAGGACCATGTCCGCGCCCTCCTCGGCGACGCGGTCACGGACGTGCGCGCCGAGCGCCGCACCGTCCGGGTCGACCGCTTCGAGACGCCGGAGACGTTCCGCGACTACTTCAAGGAGCGCTACGGCCCGACCATCAGCGTCTACAAGAACCTCGCCGGCGATCCCGAACGCGCCGCCGCCCTCGACGGCGCCCTGGTGGACCTCGTCCGCGACGGCGACCTCGGCACGGGCTCCGGCGGGACCGTCCTGGAGTGGGAGTACCTGCTGCTCACCGCGCGCCGGGCGGGCTGACACCGGGGCGTGGCACCGGGGTCCGACGGCGTACAACTGCCGTACGACCACGGCACGAAGTCCGTCCTTCCCAGGTCGGATCTTCGCCGCATTCAGCGGGTGAAGCGGCAAATCCGCACGTACCGTCGAATGCATGACGCATCTCGACGCGGGTGCCCGGCCCGACTCCGCGCGGCCGGCGACGGTCACCTCCCGCGAGACCGGCCTGACCGGTGCTCAGGTCGCCGAACGGGTGGAGCGCGGCCAGGTCAACGACGTGCCGGTGCGCAGCAGCCGGTCCACCGTCGACATCGTCCGTGCGAACGTCTTCACCCGCTTCAACGCGATCATCGGCGTGCTGTGGCTGATCATGCTGGTGGTCGCGCCGATCCAGGACAGCCTGTTCGGGTTCGTCATCCTCGCCAACACCGGCATCGGGATCGTCCAGGAGTGGCGGGCGAAGAAGACGCTGGACTCGCTCGCTCTGATCGGCGAGGTCAGGCCGACCGTGCGCCGCGACGGGAGTGCCGCGCGGGTCAGCACCTCCGAGATCGTCCTGGACGACCTGATCGAGATCGGGCCCGGGGACAAGGTCGTCGTCGACGGGGTCTGTGTCGAGGCCGACGGTCTCGAGATCGACGAGTCGCTGCTCACCGGCGAGGCCGACCCGGTCGTCAAGCAGCCGGGCGACCAGGTCATGTCGGGCAGCTTCGTGGTCGCGGGCGGCGGGGCCTTCCAGGCGACGAAGGTCGGCCGTGAGGCCTACGCCGCCCAGCTCGCCGAAGAGGCCTCCCGCTTCACCCTCGTCCAGTCCGAGCTGCGGTCGGGCATCTCCACGATCCTCAAGTACGTCACGTGGATGATGGTCCCGACCGCGATCGGCCTGATCATCAGCCAGCTGTTCGTGAAGGAGAACGCCTTCGACGACTCCGTCGCCCGCACGGTCGGCGGCATCGTCCCGATGGTCCCCGAGGGGCTCGTCCTGCTCACCTCGGTCGCCTTCGCCATCGGCGTGATCCGCCTGGGCCGCAAGCAGTGCCTGGTGCAGGAGCTGCCGGCGATCGAGGGCCTGGCCCGGGTCGACACGGTCTGCCTCGACAAGACCGGCACCCTCACCGAGGGCGGCATGGACGTCACGGAGCTGCGTCCGCTCCAGGGCGCCGACGAGACGTACGTGCGCGAGGTGCTCGGGGCGCTGGGCGCGTCGGACCCACGGCCGAACGCCTCCCTGAAGGCGATCGTCGACACCTACCCGGCCGTCGAGGACTGGCGCTGCACCGAGGCGCTGCCGTTCTCCTCGGCCCGCAAGTACAGCGGCGCCGCGATCAGCGAGGGCGACGGGCGGACCGGCCGGTGGTTGCTGGGCGCGCCCGACGTGCTGCTGGCGGAGGACGACCCGGCCCTGGCCGAGACGGGGCGGCTCAACGAGCAGGGCCTGCGGGTGCTGCTGCTCGCCCGGGTCGAGCGGGGCCTGGACGATCCCGAGGTGACGAAGGGCGCGAAGCCCACCGCCCTGGTCGTGCTGGAGCAGCGGCTGCGGCCGGACGCCGCCGACACCCTGCGCTACTTCGCCGACCAGGACGTCCGGGCCAAGGTCATCTCCGGCGACAACGCGGTGTCGGTCGGCGCGGTCGCCGCCAAGCTCGGCCTGTCCGGCACCACCGTGGACGCGCGCCGGCTGCCCGTCGAGCGGGACGGGATGGCCGAGGCCCTCGACGGCGGCACGGTGTTCGGGCGGGTCACCCCGCAGCAGAAGCGGAACATGGTGGGCGCGCTGCAGTCCCGCGGGCACACGGTCGCGATGACCGGTGACGGGGTGAACGACGTGCTCGCCCTGAAGGACGCCGACATCGGCGTGGCGATGGGCTCCGGCTCGGAGGCGACCCGGGCGGTGGCGCAGATCGTGCTGCTGAACAACAGCTTCGCGACGCTGCCGTCGGTGGTCGCGGAGGGGCGCCGGGTCATCGGCAACATCACTCGGGTGGCGACGCTGTTCCTCGTCAAGACGGTCTACTCGGTGCTGCTGGCCGTCCTGGTGGTGTGCTCCCAGGTGGAGTACCCGTTCCTGCCGCGCCATCTGACCCTGCTGTCCACGCTCACCATCGGCATCCCGGCGTTCTTCCTCGCGCTCGCGCCCAACAAGGAGCGCGCGAAGCCGAACTTCGTCCGGCGGGTGATGCGGTACGCGGTCCCGGGCGGGGTCGTGGCGGCGGCGGCGACCTTCGCGACGTATCTGATCGCCCGGGAGCACTACACGGGTGCGGGAGCGCTGGACGCGGAGACGAGTGCGGCGACCCTCACGCTGTTCCTCATCTCGATGTGGGTGCTGGCGATCATCGCCCGGCCCTACACCTGGTGGCGGGTCGCCCTGGTCGCCGCCATGGCGGGGGCGTTCCTGGTGGTACTGGTCGTGCCGTGGCTGCAGGACTTCTTCGCGCTGAAGCTGGTGGGGATGACGATGCCGTGGATCGCGGTCGGCATCGCGGCGGTGGCGGCGGCCACCCTGGAACTCCTGTGGAGGTGGGTGGACCGCCGCGTTCCCGCTTGAGCGCGGCGCCGCGGGGGCTTGTCGCGCCCACGCGGCGGAGCCGCACATCGATACAGCCCCGCGCCCCTTTCGGGGCGCGCCTCTACTTCACGTCGACGAAGTCACCCGTGGCGTTGACCGCCGGGGTGGTCGAGGTGCCGGCGAAGGAGTAGCGGAAGTAGCCGTCCACCGAGGCCTTGACGGTGGTCTTCAGCTGGCCCGTGGAGTTGGACTTGATGGTCTTGACCGTGGTGTAGGTGTTGCTGTTCTTCTTGCGGAACTGGAGCTTGACGGGCTGGCCGGTGTAGCCCGCGTACTTGTGGGTCTCCCAGTTGGCGCGGGACAGTTTGCCCGTGACCGTGATGGTCTTGCCCTTCTTCACCGGCTCCGGCGAGGCGTTGACCGTCAGCTTGGAGGCCCGCTGGACCTTGGCCGTCTTGTAGGCCTCGCGGATCACGTAGTCGTCGTCGTTGCCGACGGCGGCGGCCCACACCTTCCAGGTACCGGCCAGGAGGTTCCGGTAGATGTTGTCCTTCGGGTCGGCGATCAGCGTGACCTTGCAGGTGGCGGTGGTCGCGCTGGAGTCGGTGCACTTGCCGACCTGCGTGTCGTCCAGGGTCTCCGGCACGATCGCGCCGTCGGCGTTGTCGGTGTCCGGGCCGTGCCACAGCATCGCGAAGGCGTCCCTGACGCCTTCCGGGTCGGTGGCCGTCACGGAGACGGTGAAGGACTTCTTGACGGTCGTGCCGACCACGATGTTCTTGCCGGCGTTGACGGTCACAGCCGTGACCTTGGTGTCGCCCAGGGACTCGTCCGCCGGAGCGGCGGCGGTGAACGGCGTGGCCTTCGAGGTGGACGGGACCAGCGACGCCAGGTTCGGCATGTGGTCGTCCGCCTGCGCGGCGGGCACGGCGAGGGCGGAGAGGGCCAGGGCGCCGGTGACGGCGGCCACAGTGGCTCGGATACGCATGCGTTCTCCAGGTGGAGAGGGGCCCCGGTGCTCGTCGTCGGCTCTCGGGGCCCAAGTGATCGTGGAGTCTGTTGACTCACGTGATCAGATAGCCCAGTGGTACGCATGGTTGTACGACTGGTGAAAAATTTGTGCGGGGATTTTCACCAACGGCCTTACGCGGGCGGCAAATCGGCCGTACCGGTCAGTCGAACCACCGGTCCCGCTCCAACTCCTCGGTCCGGGACGGGTCTTCCAGCAGCGCACCCACCTCGAACCGCCGCGGCCACTGCCCCGCCGCCCAGGCGAGTCCCGCGGCGACGCCCTCCAGGGTCGCGGCGTGCAGGACGCCGTCGTCGGTGAGCCGCCAGTCGATCTCCACGCCGTCGACGACGAGTTCCTCGTGCTCCACGTAGAAGGACGGGGTCCGCCGGCCGAGCAGCGCCCGCACCGGCTCCGGGACGTCGTGCTCGGTGCCCTCGGAGGTGACCTGCCCGGTGACGGACTCGCTGAGCCGCCGCACCTGGAACAGTTCGGCCAGTCCGGCGGCGCGCGACGGCGGCACGGGAAGCAGGGGAACACCGGACGTGAACGGCAGCAGGTCGGGCGAGTCGCAGACCACCGCGTCGGCCGCGTCCACGACCTCCACCCGGCCGTCGGTGACGGCCCGCAGGTCGTCCGGCAGGGTCACCTGCTCCGGGTCCAGTTCGGCCAGCGACCCGTACAGGGCGTGCAGCTGAGCGCCCGTCACCTCCCGCTCGGCGTCGGCGAGCCGGTCGAGCAGTTCGGCGGCACCGCCGGGCTCGTCCAGCAGGGCGGCGACGGAGGTGCGCACCCCCAGCGCCCGCAGCACCTGTTCGTCCTCGAACCCGGTCGCGTCGGCCTCGTCGTAGAGCCCGCGCAGCAGCGAGTCGCCGCCGGAAGCCCGCAGACCGGCCGGGCGGCGGCCGTCGAGGACCGGGTTCCCGCGCAGCCACCACGCGGTGTACGGCCGGACGACCTCGTGCGTCCCGTCCGGCAGCAGGATCCGCACGGGCTGCACGATGGCGTCCCGCAGGGGCGGCCGGGACAGCAGCGTCAGCGCCTGCGCCCACTTGTCCTCGTCCACGAGGTCCAGGTCCCGCACGGCGATGATCTCGGTGGCGACCGGCGGCACCGGGCTGTCCGGGAAGCGGTCGAGGATGTCCTCGCACCACACGTCGACGGCGTCCAGCAGGCCCGGGTCGTCCGGTTCGGTGAAGTCACCCTCGTGGGGCTCCAGTTCGTCCGGGTCGAGGACGACGTCGGTGGCGCGGACGACCGCGAAGTTCACCAGGACACCGCAGGCGGCGAGCGGCTGCTCGCCCCACTTCGCGGCCAGCTCGGCGTCCACGAAGGCGAGTTCGCCCTCGCGCATGACCTGGGCGAAGGGGCCGCCGGGGAAGACGAGTTCGCAGGCCGGGGCCGGTTCGCCGTCCTCGTCGGGCAGGGCGAGCGCGCCGAGCCAGGGCTCGTCACCGGGCTCCAGAGCGGCGTCCCGCACCAGGGCGAGCACGGTGTCGGCCAGTTCGTCGGCGTCGAGGACGTCCTCCTCCCAGTTCACACCGCCGTCGTCGTCCAGGGACGCGGCGACGGCGGCCCGGACCTGCGGTGTGGTGAGGACGGCCCGCGGCGTCGCGGGCAGGGCGCCGAGCTTCTCCAGGAGGGGGTGGGCGGCATCCGGGTGGGCGACCTTCAGACCGAGCCGGGCCAGCACCTCGGGGTCGATCCGCCCGGCCTCCGCGCCGGGCAGCAGGACCTGCCGGGGCCCGATGGTGGTACGGCCGTCGGCGAGCGGCACCGGGAGCCCGGACAAACGGTCCGGGTCGATCCCGGCCAGGCTGTCGTAGAGCCGCCGCCACCAGCCGGGTTCCTTCTCGAGTCCGGCCAGCCGGTCGACCGCGTCGGTCAGCGGGACCCGGGCGACGCCCAGGGTCCGCAGCTCGGCGCGTCGCTCCAGCCCGGCGGGCAGGAGCGTGGGCAGCACCTCGGCGAGCACCCGCACGGTGTCCGCGCCCGCGCCCTCGACGACCTCGGCGTCCCGCGGCCGCAGGGACTCCGGCAGGTCGTCACCGTCGCGCGGAGGGAGCGCGGGCGGCAGGAAGGAGGTCCGCGGCAGCCGCTCCAGGATCGCCTGGCGCAGGGCTCCGTCCAGTTCGCCCTTGCCGAGCGGGCCGGGCACGAGGTCGATGATCCCGGCGGTCACCGGCCGCCAGCCGCCGAGGAGTTCGGCGTAGGCGTCGGCCGCGCGCTGGACCAGGAAGTCGGTCAGCGGGCCAGGGGCGGCGTGCCGGCGGGTGGAGTCCAGCGGGAACGAGGCGATGAGCAGGGCCGGGACGCCGAGCGGTTCGTCGCTCGGGGTGGGGG
>NZ_POUC01000031.1 GCF_002891435.1 Streptomyces cahuitamycinicus | reverse complement strand
GCGATGAACCAGCGGCGCTCGCGCCGCCCCGCGCCACGCCCCCCGGAGGGCACCCCGGCACCGGCGGAGCTGGCCAGAATGGCACGCTCAGGTCTCGCCGCCGCGGCCCGCGTCGCCCGCTGGGCCGACGCCGCGCTCGGCCCCGGCCGGGGCAGCGCCACCGACGACGGCAAGGCCACCCTCTCCGAGGCGACCGCCGAACGGGCGGCCCTCGACCTGGGCCTGACCGCGGCTCAGGTCAGAGCCGACTGGGACACCGCGCGCCTCGCCGGTCTCATCGAGGTGCACGGCGACAGCGCCCGCCCCGGCTGGCGGCTGCGCGCCTGGAACCGGGACGACAGCGCCGTGCTGCGCGGCTGGGTCGCGCTCTTCGACGCCTGGTCGCTCGCCCATCCGGAGCCGGAGGAGCACGAGCCCGCCGCCGTCGCCGAGGTCGTCTCCGCCATGCCGCAGGCGCTGTCCTTCCTCCAGCTGTCCGCCGGGCCCGTCCCCGTGGAGCAGCTCCTCGACCTCCTGGAGCAGCGCGTCACCGAGCTGCGCACCGCCCGCTGCGAGATCCCCTACGGCCCTCAATCGGAGCCGCCGGCCGAACCGGAGCCCACCGACGCCCCGCTCGCCCCCCTGCTCGACTGGGCCCTGCGCGCCCTCGCCTCCGTCGGCGCCCTCACCTACGGCGACGGCCAGGCCACGCTCACCCCGCTCGGCAACTGGGCCGTCTGGGTCAAGCTGGAGCAGATCTGCGTCGCCGCACAGAGCCCCGCCGGGAACATCGAGCAGGCCGCCGACGACATGCTCCGCGGCTGCGCCCAGCTGCGCCCGAACGCGGCCCGCGCCGAGTACCGGGCCTGGCTCGCCGCCCGCCCCGTCGGCAGCGCCGTCACCGAGCTCCTCGGCGCCGCCCGCGGCGAGGACGCCCTGCTGCGCGGCCTCGCCTTCGAGGCCCTGCGCGTGGTCGGCGCCCCCGCCGAGCCGGACGTCCGCGGCGTGCTGGACGAGCCCACGCTCAGGCCGTACGCGCTGCTGTGGCTGGCCGAGCACGACGGGGCCGACCCCGAGGACGCCCACGAGGTCCTCACCCGCGAGGAGGCGACCTGGCTGTGGGTGGACACCGCGGCCGCCGTCGCCGACCACGGGGAGGCGCCGCTGCTGGTGCGCCACCTGGAGTCCGCGGTGCAGCCGACCGTCCCGATGCTCCTGGACGAGGTACGCGCCGTGGGCCACCCGCGCACCGTGCAGGTCCTGGTCGCCCTGGCCGCCGCGCACCCCGACCCGGCCCTGGCCAAGGCCGTCCGCCGGGCCGCCTTCCAGGTGCACACCGGCGGCAGCTAGTGCTGCGACCGGAAAGGTTTGCCAAGCCGGTGAACCTTTCCGGTCGCAGCACTGGGGACGGCGCCCGGGCCCTGGGGGTGTCAGCCCGCTATCTCGGGCGCGTACGTCCCGAAGCTCCACACGTTGCCCTCCAGGTCCCGGGCCATGTAGTCCCGCGAGCCGTAGTCCTGGTCCGTCGGGGGCATCAGCACCTCCACGCCGTGGTCCACCGCGCGGCGGTGGTGCCCGTCCACGTCGTCCACCACCACGTACACCCCTGTGGTGCCCGCGTCCTTCATGGCCGTGTCGAACAGGCCGCCCCGGCCCTTGCTGCCGACCATCACCGCGCCGTTGCCCTGTGCCAGCTCGGCGTGCAGCACCGAGCCGTCCTCGCCCTCGTACACCGACAGCTCCGTGAAGCCGAACGCCTCCGTGAGCTGCCGGATCGCCGCCTTCGCATCGGCGTACAGCAGCGTCGGGTAGATGCTCGGACGCCCGCCGGACATGGCTGCCATGGCGATCACTTCCTCGTGTCTCGCTGCGTGTCGCCCCCGGCGTTCCCCTCGCCGGGGGAGCCGGATTCCGGCCCGCTGTTCAGTCTTCCACCGGCCACTGACAACGGCCCTCCGTCCGGCCGCCGGTGATCGAACACCCGTACACAGAAAAAGTGGTTGCACGTCCCCGTTAGACTGTCCCCATGGCCATTCTCCTCGCGCACTAGACGGCGGGAACGTCCTCAGCCGTCCATCCCGCCCCCGTATCCGCCCTGGAGTCTGTCCGTGATCTCCGCCTCCGGTATCGAGCTGCGCGCCGGTGCCCGCGTCCTCATCGAAAACGCCTCGTTCCGCATCGCCAAGGGCGACCGCATCGGCCTGGTCGGCCGCAACGGCGCGGGGAAGACCACCCTCACCAAATGCCTGGCCGGCGAGGGCATGCCCGCCGGCGGCGCCATCACCCGCTCCGGCGAGGTCGGTTACCTCCCGCAGGACCCCCGCACCGGCGACCTCGACATGCTCGCCCGCGACCGCATCCTGTCCGCGCGTGGCCTGGACGTACTGATCCGCAAGATGCGCGACAACGAACAGCGCATCGCGAGCGGCCAGGGCGCCACCCGCGAGAAGGCGCTCAAGCAGTACGAGCGGCAGGAGACGGAGTTCCTCACCAAGGGCGGGTACGCCGCCGAGGCCGAGGCCGCCACCATCGCCGCCGCGCTCAACCTGCCCGACCGGGTCCTCGGACAGCCGCTGCACACCCTCTCCGGCGGTCAGCGCCGCCGTATCGAGCTGGCCCGCATCCTGTTCTCCGACGCGGACACCCTGCTGCTCGACGAGCCCACGAACCACCTCGACGCCGACTCGATCGTCTGGCTGCGCGACTACCTGAAGACCTACCGCGGCGGCTTCATCGTGATCTCCCACGACGTCGACCTGGTCGAGACGGTCGTCAACAAGGTGTTCTACCTGGACGCCAACCGCGCCCAGATCGACATCTACAACATGGGCTGGAAGCTCTACCAGCAGCAGCGCGAGGCCGACGAGAAGCGCCGCAAGCGCGAGCGGCAGAACGCAGAGAAGAAGGCCTCCGCGCTGCATTCGCAGGCCGACAAGATGCGGGCGAAGGCCACCAAGACCGTCGCCGCGCAGAACATGGCCCGCCGGGCGGACAAGCTGCTGGCCGGCCTGGAGGCCGAGCGCAAGTCCGACAAGGTCGCCAAGCTGCGCTTCCCCGAGCCCTCCCCGTGCGGCAAGACCCCCCTCATGGCCGAGGGCCTGTCGAAGTCCTACGGATCGCTGGAGATCTTCACCGACGTCGACCTGGCCATCGACAAGGGCTCGCGCGTCGTCATCCTGGGCCTCAACGGCGCGGGCAAGACGACCCTGCTGCGCCTGCTCGGCGGGGCGGAGGAGCCCGACACCGGCAAGGTCATCGAGGGCCACGGCCTCAAGCTCGGCTACTACGCGCAGGAGCACGAGACCCTCGACCCGGAGCGCACGGTCCTGGAGAACATGCGCTCCGCCGCCCCCGACCTGGACCTGGTCGAGGTCCGCAAGACGCTCGGCTCGTTCCTGTTCTCCGGCGACGACGTCGACAAGCCGGCCGGCGTCCTCTCCGGCGGCGAGAAGACCCGCCTCGCCCTCGCCACGCTCGTGGTGTCCTCGGCGAACGTGCTGCTCCTCGACGAGCCGACCAACAACCTCGACCCCGCCAGCCGCCAGGAGATCCTCGGCGCGCTGCGCACGTACAAGGGCGCGGTCGTCCTCGTCACGCACGACGAGGGCGCGGTCGAGGCGCTCCAGCCGGAGCGGATCATCCTGCTGCCGGACGGTGTCGAGGACCTGTGGGGCGCCGACTACGCGGATCTCGTCGCCCTGGCCTGAGTGTCAGTGCCGCTTGATCGAATGTGTGATCAACGGCGTATGGATCATTCGGCCTAGCCTTGATCCATCATCTGTGTGAGATCTCCTCGTACCGAGGTGTGTCCTACATCGATTTCGCGGCTGAGCCCCCGATTCTTCCGGGCTCGGCCGCGCCGCCTTTCTGACCTGGCCTTTTCCGGGACAATCCGTGAGGCCACAGCGGCACCACTCTGCGGAATTGCCTATTCCGCATGTGGGGGTGTGCTCCCGTCGTCACAACCTTGTCTCACCGACCTTGCCGAATGGGTGGCCATGAAGGCCCGGAGGGGTGATCATGAGGAGACCAGAGCGCACTTCCCATGAGGAGGCACGGGTGGCCGAGACTCTGAAGAAGGGCAGCCGGGTGACCGGCGCCGCGCGCGACAAGCTCGCGGCAGACCTGAAGAAGAAGTACGACGCCGGTGCGAGCATCCGGGCGTTGGCCGAGGAGACCGGCCGCTCGTATGGCTTTGTGCACCGCATGCTCAGTGAGTCGGGCGTCACGCTGCGAGGGCGTGGCGGGGCGACCCGGGGCAAGAAGGCCACGGCCTGACCCCGGGGGCCCCTCGGCTTCGATGGTGGCCACCCGGTCGGCCGACTGACCGGCCGGGTGGTTACTGTGCAGTCACTTAAGTGTGGCCTGCCACGGCGATACAGCCGTCGTGGGGCACACAAGACGACTGCACACATCGGAGGCGCCCCATGGCTTCGCCCGACAAGGACCTCGTTCCCGTACTCGACAAGGACGGCGTACGGCTCACCGTCGACGACGCGATCGCCACGGTGACGCTGACCAACCGGGCCAAGCGCAACGCGCAGAGCCCCGCTCTGTGGCGGGCGCTGGCCGAGGCCGGGCGGCAGCTGCCGGGCTCCGTCCGCGTCGTGGTGCTGCGGGCCGAGGGCAAGTCCTTCTCGGCCGGGCTCGACCGGCAGGCGTTCACGCCCGAGGGCTTCGACGGCGAACCGTCGTTCGTCGACCTCGCGCGCGGCGCCGACGCCGAGCTGGACGCGACCATCGCCGAATACCAGGAGGCGTTCACCTGGTGGCGGCGCAGCGACATCGTCTCCGTCGCCGCTGTCCAGGGGCACGCCGTCGGGGCGGGCTTCCAGCTCGCCCTCGCCTGCGACCTGCGCGTCGTCGCCGACGACGTGCAGTTCGCCATGCGCGAGACCAGCCTCGGACTCGTGCCCGACCTGACGGGCACGCATCCGCTGGTGGGGCTCGTCGGATACGCCCGAGCGCTGGAGATCTGCGTGACGGGGCGCTTCGTCGCGGCCGAGGAGGCCGTGAACACCGGCCTGGCCAACGTCGCCGTGCCCGCCGGCCAGCTCGACGGCACCGTGCGCGACCTGGCCTCGGCCGTGCTCGCCGCCCCCCGCGACGCGGTCATCGAGACCAAGGCCCTGCTGCGCGGCGCCCAGGACCGCACGTTCGAGGAGCAGCGCGTGGCGGAGCGCCAGGCACAGGGCCGCAGGCTGCGGGACCTCGCGGGCGTCGGGGACTGAAGAACACCGGGCCGCCGGTGAGCGCGATCAGCCGATCGCGCTCACCACGACCGCCACCGCCGGGTGATCCGGCAGCGTCCTCCTGACCACCGTCCGGACCTCTCGGGCCACGTCCCGGGCCCGCTGGTCCGCGCCCACCGCCAGCTCCAGCCGGACATGACGGTGCGGCAGCGCCGCGCCCTCGCCGGGGAGTTCCTCGATGTGCACGGGGTGGCCCAGCGTGCCGGTCAGACGGAGCACACCCGGCACGCCCAGCGCGGCATCGGCCACGCGGGCCTCGTCGCCGCCCTCGGCCCGGGCCGCACGCGGAGGCTCGGGCAGACCCTCCCCGGGCCCGGCTGTCGCGGGCGCCTCCTCGTCCAGCAGCCCCGTCACCCGCAGGTCCACCTCCGTCACCGTCAGGCCGAGCCGCTGGGTAGCGGCGGTCGCCAGCGTCGCTCGCAGCAGGGACGCCGTCGTCGGCAGCGGCTGCGAAGCCGTCGCGGCGAACTCCGCCGTCACCCGAAGCGGTCCGGGCGGCAGCGCACTCGGCGGAGCCGGTACCGCCGGCTCCGCGGTGTCCGCCGTGTCGGCGACCGCGACACGGAGCGCGTCCAGGCGCACGCCCGGCGCGTCCCGGGCCGCGCTCCGCAGCACCGCCTCGACTGCCCGTTCCGCGATCCACGCGCCGTCGTGCGCGTCACCCAACGGCAGAAGCCTGCCGATTCCCAGCTGATGTCTCACTGCCTGCGTCCATCGGTCGGCCGTCATTCCTCCAGCCTGCCGTATCAGAGGCGCGCTCCCACGCAACCATGCTTACGGTGGTCCCAGGACGACGACCGAAAAGGACGTGCGGCGATGACTGACATGACCGAAAACCGGGGCGGGGAGTCCGAGACGCCGGCGGTGCGCAGGAGCCCGCTGGTCAAGCGCGGCGGAGGAGACCCCGGCTCCCGGGGCCGGACGACCATCGCGGACGGCGTCGTGGAGAAGATCGCCGGGCTCGCCGCCCGCGACGTCGACGGCGTGCACGCCATGGGCAGCGGCCTGTCCCGCACCTTCGGCGCCGTGCGCGACCGGGTGCCCGGCGGCGCGAAGTCGGTGTCCCGCGGGGTCAAGGCCGAGGTCGGTGAGGTGCAGGCGGCCCTCGATCTGGAGATCGTGGTCGAGTACGGCGTGTCGATCGCCGATGTGGCCCGCGACGTACGGGAGAACGTCATCACCGCCGTGGAGCGGATGACCGGCCTCGAAGTCGTCGAGGTCAACATCGCGGTGAGCGACGTGAAGCTGCCCGACGAGGAGGAAGAGGAACCGGAGCGACGGATCCAGTGACGCACGGGCCATCGGACAACACAGCGGTTGAGGAGCTGAGGAGCGCATGAGTATGGCCGTGGTCGGCATGATCGCCGGCATGGCGCTGGCCTTCGCCGGGTATTTCGGCGGATTCGGTGCCTTCCTGCTGGTGGCGGCCCTGGGCGCCGTCGGCTTCGTCGTCGGTCGGTTCCTGGACGGGGACCTGGAGTTCGGCGACTTCTTCCGTCCTCGTGAACGCGAACGGCGGCGGTGACGCCCGTGAGTACGGGGGCCGGTGAGCTCGACAGACCCCTCTCCGTCGTCCCGCCGGGCGAGCGCGGCGCGACCCGGATCGCCGACCGGGTCGTCGTGAAGATCGCCTCGCAGGCGGCCCGCGAGGCGGTCGGCACACTGCCGCCCGACGCCGGCCGGCCCTCCGCGTCCGTCGTCGTCCACCACGAGGTCGCCCACGTCCGGGTCCACATCGAACTCGACTATCCCTGCGACATCGGCGCCCGCTGCCGCAAGGTGCGTCAGCACGTCGTCGAACGGGTGGGAGGCCTGGTGGGAATGCAGGTGCCGGAGGTCGTCGTCCAGGTGGAGCGGCTGCACCTGGACGCGGCTCCCGGCGCGGTACAGGGGAGGACCCGATGAGTGAACCCGAGGGCACACAGCCCCCCGAGGGCACCACGCGGCATCTGCCCGTCGTCGACCGGCAGGAGCCGGAGAACGGCGACGGGACCGACCGGTCCGAGTCGTCGGCCGCCCCAGGACCCGGGAGCGAGGGCGGCCGCGTGGGCCGCTTCTGGTCGGCGCGCCGCGTCCCCGCGGGCATCGTCGCCCTGCTGCTCCTGGGCCTCACCGGGCTGTTCCTCTACGACATCGTCTCCGTACGCGCCGGCCGGCCCGGCATGTACTGGCGGCGGGAACTGACCGAGCAGCTCTCCGAGCGCCCCCTCGACGACACCTGGGTACTGGTCGGCGCCGGGGTCGCCGCCGCCCTCGGCCTGTGGCTGCTGCTCCTGGCCGTCACGCCCGGCCTGCGGGACGTGCTCCCGATGCGGCGCACACACACCGGCGTACGCGCCGGACTGCACCGGGACGCCGCCGCCACCGCGCTGCGCGACCGGGCCATGGAGGTGCCCGGAGTGCAGTCGGCACGGGTACGGGTGCGCCGGAGGCGGGCGGACGTCCGCGCCGTGTCGCACTTCCGGGAAGTGGACGACGTACGAACCGATCTGGACGCCGTGGTCGCCGACGCCATCGGCAAACTGGGGCTGGCCCGGGCGCCCTCGCAGTCGGTGCGGGTCCGGCGGCCCGGCAGGAAGGGGTGAGAGCGGTGCTCAGGACCGTCAACCGCGTGTTCCTCGGCCTGGTGGGGCTGATCCTGCTCGTGCTGGGCGGCTCCGTCCTGGCCGTCGGCCTCGGCGCCCCCGTGCCGTCGTGGTGGATCCACGACAGCGAGCACGACGTGCTGCTGAGCGACGCCGAGCGCACCCGCTGGCGCGACGACGGCTGGTGGTGGCCGGTCGTCATCGCCGCCCTCGCGGTCCTGCTGCTGCTAGCCCTGTGGTGGCTCGTCGCGGTTCTGCGCCGGCGCCGCCTCGCCGAGGTGCTCGTCGACACCGGCGACGGCGAGGGTGCGCTCGTGCGTGGGCGGGCCCTGGAGGACGCCCTCACCCAGGAGGCGGTCCGCATCGACGGCGTGGACGGAGCCCACGCCCGTCTGAAGGGTCGCCGGACCACCCCCGAGGCCCACGTACGCCTCGCCCTGGAGCCACACGTGGACCCCGGAACGGCCCTCAACGACTTCACGACCGGTGCCCTCACCCACGCCAGGACATCGGCGGGCCTCGCCTCACTTCCGGCGGAGGTGAGGCTGAGGGGCGTCAAGCACGGCGCGGAACGGGTGGGTTGAGCACCGGCCCACGGGGGCGCGTCGAGCGCGGCCCGTCAGAACCCGTGCCGCGCTCCACCGTCGACCGGCACCATGACTCCGGTCAGGTAGGAGGCCGCAGGCGACATCAGGAACGCCGCCACCCGCCCGAACTCCTCCGGGGCCCCGTACCGCCGCAGCGGGATCCGGGACTCCGAAGCCGCCCGGGTCGCCTCGGGATCCGCCGACAGCGCGTCCAGCTGCCGCACCCGGTCGGTGTCGATCCGCCCGGGCAGGACACCGACCACCCTGATGCCCCGCGGCCCCAGCTCGTCGGAGAGCGACTTGGCGAACCCCGCCAGCCCGGGCCGCAGCCCGTTCGAGATGGTCAGCCCCGGAATCGGCTCGTACACCGACCCGGACAGCACGAACCCGATGACACCCCCGGCCTCCAACTCGGTGGCCGCGGCGCGAGCCAGCCGGACCGCACCGAGGAACACCGACTCGAACGCCGTCTGCCATTGCTCGTCCGTGTTGTCCGCGACGAACCCGGCCGGCGGCCCGCCCACGCTGACGAGGACGCCGTTGAAACGGCCGAAGTGCTCCCGCGCGGCGCCGATCAGCCGGGCCGCCGCCTCCGGGTCCGCGTTGTCGACGGCCACCCCGACCGCGTTCGGCCCCAGTTCGGCCGCCGCTTCGGCGACGCTCTTCTCGTCCCGCCCCGAGACGACCACCTTCGCCCCGTCCGCGACGAGCTGACGCGCGGTGGCGTTGCCGAGGCCGCGCGTGGCTCCGGTGACGACGTACACCCGGTCCTTCAGTCCAAGATCCATGGTCCCTATCCTGCCCCGTCCGCACCGAACAGGGCGAGGGCGGTGTTCACCAGCCCGATGTGGCTGAAGGCCTGCGGGAAGTTGCCGAGGTGCCGGCCGGTCACCGGGTCGTACTCCTCGGACAGCAGCCCGACGTCGTTGGCGAGCCCCGCCAGCCGCTCGAACATCTCGCGGGCCTCTTTCGCGCGCCCCGTCATGTACAGGGCGTCCGCGAGCCAGAACGAGCACACCAGGAACACGCCCTCGCCGCCAGGCAGCCCGTCGACGTCCATGTCGGCCGTGCTGTAGCGGTGCAGGAAGCCGCCGTGGGTCAGTTCCTCGCGGACCGCGTCGATCGTGCCGATCACCCGCGGATCGTCCGGCGGCAGGAATCCGACGCGCGGGATGAGCAGCAGGGCCGCGTCCAGTTCGCGTGAGCCGTAGGACTGCGTGAAGGTGTTGCGCTCCGGGTCGTAGCCCTTCTCGCACACCTCCTGGTGCACCTCGTCGCGCAGCGCGCGCCAGCCGTCCAGGTCGCCGTCCAGCTCCGGGTGGCGCTCCAGGGTGCGTACGGCACGGTCGGCGGCCACCCACACCATCACCTTCGAGTGCACGAACTGGCGCCGCCCGCCGCGCACCTCCCACAGCCCCTCGTCCGGCTGCCGCCAGCTGGTCCGCAGGAAGTCCATCAGGGCCGTCTGCACCGCCCACACGTCGGGCTGGGCGGACAGGCCCGACTCGCGGGCGAGGGACAGGGAGTCCATGACCTCGCCGTAGACGTCCAGCTGGAGCTGGTTCACTGCGTCGTTGCCGATGCGTACGGGGGCGGACCCGAGGAAGCCGCAGAGCCACGGCAGCTCGAACTCGGGCAGCCGCCGCTCGCCCGCCAGGCCGTACATGATCTGCAGATCCGCCGGGTCGCCCGCGACCGCGCGCAGCAGCCAGTTCCGCCAGGCTTCCGCTTCCTCCTGGTAGCCCGCCGCGAGCAGCGCGTTCAGGGTGAGGGTGGAGTCGCGCAGCCAGCAGTAGCGGTAGTCCCAGTTGCGCACCCCGCCCGGTTCCTCGGGCAGCGAGGTGGTGGGGGCGGCGACGATGCCGCCCGTCGGGGCGTAGGTGAGCGCCTTGAGGGTGATCAGGGAGCGGACGACGGCGTCCCGGTACGGGCCGTCGTAGCGGCAGCGCGACGCCCAGGCCCGCCAGTCCTCCACGCTGTGGCGCAGTGCGTCGTACGGGTCGACGAGCGGTGGGCGCGGCTCGTGGGAGGGGTGCCAGGTCAGGACGAACGCGACTTTTTCCCCCTTCTTGACGGTGAACTCCGCGTGTGTGCCGAAGTCCTCGCCCCAGCTGGTCACCTCCGGCTCGCTGCGCAGCCACGTCGAGTCCGGGCCGGCGACGGCGACGCGGTGGCCGTCGGACCGGCGCACCCAGGGGATGACCGAGCCGTAGTCGAAGCGCAGCTTCAGGACGCTGTGGAGGGTCACCTCGCCGTCGAGTCCCTCGACGACGCGTACGAGGTCGGGGGCGCGGTCGCGTTGGGGCATCAGGTCGGTGACCCTGACCGCCCCCTGCCCGGTCTCCCATTCGGTGTCCAGGACAAGGGTGTCGCGGCGGTAGGCACGCCGGGTGCAGCGGTCCGCCCCCACGGGGGCGATGCGCCAGTATCCGTTGTCCTCGTCACCGAGCAGTCTGGCGAAGCAGGCGGCCGAGTCGAAGCGGGGCAGACACAACCAGTCGACGGATCCGTCCATACCGACCAGGGCCGCGGTCTGCTCGTCGCCGATGAGCGCGTAGTCCTCGATGCTGGGGTGCACGGAGTGCGGGTTCCCGGCAACTCGGCGCGGCAATCAGGGCGGGGGCCGGGGGAGTGATGTGCCCCGGGCGCTTGGGTCGGGGCTGCGACGCGCCCCGAGAGCGCGGACCGCGCCCCCGGCAGCCGCCCGGCCCACGCCTCATACCCCGGCTCGGTCCGGGCCCCGTCGGCATGCGCGGATGGCGTCTACACCGCTGCCGGCTCGGACTTCGCCGTGTCGGATCTCCCGGCCGCCTCCTGGGCCCGCTCCCGGGCCTCGCGGCGGGCCAGGACCACCCAGCCGAACGGGACGGCCGCGGAGAACAGCCACCACTGGATGGCGTACGCGTAGTTCAGCGCGGCGTCCTCCTTGCCGGGGTCGCCCAGCAACTCGGGTGTGTCGCCCTCGGGCTCCGGAGCCGTCTGGGAGATGTAGCCGCCGAGAACAGTGGCGTCCAGGCGACGGGCCTGCTGCTCGCTGTTGATCAGCATGATCTGCCGGTCCGGCAGGCCCTGGAGGTTCTTGATTCCGCTCGCCGCGGTCGTCTCGTCGGGCATCAACCGCCCCTCGACCGTGACCTCGCCGCTCGGCGGTGCGGGGACCTTCGGGAACGTGGTCTGGCTCGGGCCGTCGGAGGGAATCCACCCCCGGTTGACCAGCAGCACCTTGCCGTCGTCCAGGACGAACGGGGTCAGTACGTGGTAGCCGACCTCGTCGTCGGAGTTGGTGCGGCGCCGGACGACGACCTCGTCCTCCGTGTCGAAGCGGCCCTTGGCCGTCACGGTCCGGTACCGCTCGGTGCTGGTCACGGTGTGCCCGGGCGCCGTCAGCTTCTCCACGGGCACCGGCTCGGCCGCCAGCGCGTCGGTGACCAGCTGGTTCCGGGCGGTGCGCTCGTCATAGCGGTGCATCTGCCAGATGCCCAGCCTGATCATCGTGGGGATGAGAAGCAGGGCGATCAACGTGAGGATCACCCACTGCCGGCACATCAGGAAGCGGTACACCCCACGACCGTACAACTCGGTCGTGGGGTGCATTCAGGCGGGTACCGGGTCACACCTTGTCGACGATTCCTGCCTTTCCCTCCGCTCGGGCGCAGTGGGCGCCGCAGTACCAGTGGCCCTCGACCTCGACGCCCTGGCCGATGATCTGCACCCGGCAGTGCTCGCAGATGGGGGCCATGCGGTGGATCGCGCAGGAGAAGCAGTCGAAGACGTGTACCGCGCCCTGCGCGTGCACCTCGAAGGTCATTCCGTACTGATTGCCACATACCTCACAGGTCGCCATGCGCCACAGGGTGGGCCGTCCCTCCCGCGTGGGCGAGCGGCCGCCGGGCGAGTCGCCCGGCAATCACCCGTCCGTACGGTCCTTCCCGCGGCGTACGGTCACCCTCCCGACGTACGGTCACTACTCCGACGCCGGCTCCACATCCGCGAGGAGTTGCCCGAAAGCCGCCTCGTCCACGACGGGCGTACCGAACTGCCGGGCCTTGACGACCTTGGACGTGCCCGAGTCCGGGTCGTTCGTGACGAGCAGACTGGTCAGCCGGGACAGGCTCGTGGCCACATGCAGCCCGGCCTCGGTCGCGCGGTCCTCCAGCAGGTCCCGCTCGGTGGAGGTGTCACCGGAGAAGGCGACCCGCATGCCCTGCTTGAGCCGCCCGCCCGCCTCGTACCGCCCGGGGTTGGGGTAGGGGCAGGCAGGGCGCTTGCGGGAGGGGCGCCAACTGCCCGGCCGGTACCCGCCGTAACCCCCGGGGCCCGCCTGCTGCCCGATGCGGGGCGCGGCGGGGCGGTCCGTCCATTCGGTCAGCGGCCGGCACTCGTGCAACGGCAGCCGTACGTCGTTCGCCGCCGCGGCCCGCAGGCTCGGCCGGAACGCCTCCGCCAGCACGCGCGCGTCGTCCAGCGCGTGGTGCGCCCGCTGCTGGACGACGCCGAAGTGCGCGGCGAGGGACTCCAGCTTGTGGTTGGGCAGCGGCAGCCCGAGCTCCTTGGACAGCGCGATGGTGCACAGCCGCTGCCGCACCGGTGCCTCGCGCTCGGCGCGCGCGTACTCCCGGGCGATCATCTGCCAGTCGAAGACGGCGTTGTGCGCCACCAGCACCCGCCCCGCCAGCCGGGCGGTGAACTCCTCGGCGATGTCCGGGAAGAGGGGCGCCCCTTCGAGTGCCTCGCTCGTCAGCCCGTGGATCCACACGGGGCCCGGGTCGCGCTCGGGGTTGACCGTGGTGTACCAGTGGTCCTCGACCTCGCCGCGCTCGTCCAGCCGGTAGACCGCCGCGGAGATGATGCGGTCGTCCCGGGCCAGGCCCGTGGTCTCCACGTCAACGACCGCGTACCCCTTGGGATACGCGGCCGGCCACGGCGTGGCAGAGAACACTGCGGTCGTCAGGTCTTCCAGCATGGTCCCTGAGGATACGGGCCGCGACTGACACCGCCGTCCGTCAGGTGTCCGCGCCGGACCCTCCGATGCTCCCTCAGGCGTCTTGTCCGGTCTGTCCGTTCGCGGGGCGTACGTCTGATCGGTACTCAGCCGATCGCCGTCGACCCGAGGGCCGCGCGCGAGGACCTGCGCGCTGCCCGGGACCCGCCGCTGTCACCAGCGGATGGGCACCGGAAGCGCGGTCAGCAGTCCGGACGCCGCGACCGCCAGGCCCAGGAAGGCCACCTCGGCCCGGGCCGGAGCACATGCGGTCAGCGGGTCGGCAGCCCGGCGCAGCCGCCGCCGGGCCCACAGGGCGAGGGCGGCGACGACTGCCACGAGCAGTACCTTGGCGAGCAGTGCGCGCCCGTACGCCGTTCCCGTCAACTGCTCCAGGATCGTCTCCGGCGGCATCCGGCGCAGTGAACTGCACACGCCCGTCGCGGTGATGGCGGCGAGCAGCACGACCGCCACGCGCGCGTAGAGACCCAGCAGGGCCGCACCGGCCGTGCGGGGCCACAGCCGGAGGGTGCGCAGCGCGTGCAGCAGGCCTCCCGTCCACAGCGCCGCGCAGGTCAGATGGACGAGCGTCAGCGCGGAGCCGGTCAGCGGGCTGTGCTCGGTGGTGGGGTGTGCGCGCAGGGCCTCGGCCACGACCACGGCGGCCAGCGGCCACGCCTGCGTGACCGGCCGGCGCGAGAGGGCGCACAGTCCCGCCACGAGGAACGCGTTGACCTCCAGCAGGGCGAGCTTGCCGTCCCGGGACGCGTAGAGCCCGCCGGCGTCGATGTCCGCCAGGTGGTCCGGAACGAGATTGCCGGTGGCCACGACCGAGGCGAGCCCCAGGGCCGCGGTGAAACCGGCGGCGGCCGCGAAGGGGGACCAGCTGCGGGGCACCACCGGGTCTGCCTCCGTACCGGGCAGCGAACGCGCCAGCCGGTTCACGAACAGCTCACCGACGGGTACGCACAGCGCCGCGAAGAGCACCGTACGCAGCAGGGCTATGCCACCGGCGCCGGGCGCTTCGGCCTCCCCGGTGCCGTGCAGCGCGGCGGGCGGGCCGAGCAGCGGGATCAGCGCGGCCAGCGCCACCAGCACCAGAACGGCGACGGTCCGGCCCGCACCGGTCGGCCGCAGCGGGCCGCGCGAATCGGTCACCCCGGGTATGGGTCTTGGCGAAGTCACCCCAGGATCTTCACCAACCTCCACACGGCCGGGCAAGTCGGCGGAACTCAGTCAACCCGGGACGCGGCCGCCCACCACAGCCGCACACCTCCTTGCATCCGTCCGCGGGCCGCAGTTCCCACCCCTGCGCGAGCGCGACCTCGGCGACGTACCAGCCGCCGGTCAGGAGGCCGGGTGGAGGCCGGGTGAGCGATGCGCCCCAGCATCCTGCCGGTGGCGTCCATGACAAAGGAGGCTGCCGCAGACACCGAACGGGCCGGACAGGTGTCCCCGTCCGGCCCGTCGCGCCTTCACACGAGCTCTACTTGGTCACCGCGTCCAGCGCGTCCGCGATGCCCCAGCCGTAGAAGCCGTTGCGGTTCTTGGAGCCCTCGCACACCGCGTCGATCTTGCCGTCGGCGTTGATGTCGTAGGGGTCGGTGCACGGCGTGGCGTCCGCCTCCGCGTACAGCAGGGCCTTCACCAGGGCCGGGGAGGCGTACGGGTGCGTCGACTTGATGAGGGCGGCGACGCCCGCGACGTGCGGGGACGCCATCGACGTACCGGCCATGTAACCCCACTTGCCGCCCGGCAGCGTGCCCAGGATGAGGCCGCTCGTGGCCGGCGCGTCCGGCTTCTGGTAGGCGGTCGAGTCACCGCCCGGGGCGGCTATGTCCGCGACGCCCAGACCGTAGTTGGAGAACGACGACTTGACGCCCTTCGCACCCGTCGAGGCGACCGTGACGACACCCGGCAGCTGCGTCGGGATGTCGAGGCACTTCGAGGGGTCGACGACCCGGTCGCCCGGCGTGGTGTCGTTCGGCGACGACGGGTCGGTGATCTCGTCGGAGGCCAGGTCGTAGTTCTCGTTGCCGGCCGCGGCGACGTTGACCGCGCCCTTCCTCTCCGCGTACTTCGCGGCCCGCGTGACGGCGTCCACGAGCGCCTTCTGGTCCGGGTCGTTCTTGCAGTTGAAGTACCAGGGGTCGGTGTAATAGCTGTTGTTCGTCACGTCGACCCCGTGCTCGGCCGCCCACACGAAGCCGCACACCACGGCCTCCGTGTAGAAGAAGCCGTCCGGGTTGGACACCTTGATGCCGGAGACCTTCACCCCGGGAGCGACACCCGTCATGCCGACGCCGTTCTTCGCGGCGGCGATCTCACCGGCGACGTGCGTGCCGTGCGGGCTCTCCGCGGCGCTCGGCCGCCAGGCCCCGTCGGCCGTGTCCGGCTTGCCCGACACACAGTTGACCGACGCCTTGCGGTCGAAGTTGGGCGCGATGTCGGGGTGGGTGTCGTCGACACCGGTGTCGATCACGGCGACCGTGACCTTCTTGCTGCCCAGCGACTTCTCGTGTGCCTTGTCCGCCTTGATGGCGGGCAGGTCCCACTGCTGCGGCTGCAGCGGGTCCTGTCCGGCGGGCGCCTCGGCCTGTGCGACCTCGGCCGCGCTCAGCACCTTCGGCGCGCCCAGGTCGCCCGTCGACGCCGAGGGCAGCGGCGCGGTGCGGGTGGCGCCCGCCGACTGCACGCCGCGCACCTTGCGGATGGTCTTGGCGAAGCCGGCGTCCGAGGAGTGGACGACGATGACGCCGATCTGGTCGTACGAGGTCACGACCGTGCCGCCGGCCTTGGCGACGGCCTTCTTCACGTGCGCCGAAGTGCGGTGCCCCGGCTTGACGTTGACGACGTAGCTGAGCGGGGTCGCGTCGGCCCGGGCCGACGCGGGAGCCGGGGCGTCCTCGGCGGCCGTGGCCATGGTGTTCGGCAGGAACGCGAGGGCGGTGGCCATCGCCATCCCGGCCGGGATCGCGACGGCGCGACGATAGCGCGCGTACGGCGCAGTCATGGTGTCTCCAGTTCGTTCACGGTACGTGCTGATCTTGCGGAGGGTCTCGGTGGCGAGCCGGGTCACTTGACCGCGCGCAGCGCGTTGACGATGCCGTGGCCGTAGAAGCCGTTGACACGCCCGCCGCCCTCGCAGACCGCGTCCTGCGTGCCGTCGCCGTCCTGGTCGTAGGAGGCGGGGCAGGCGGTCTTGTCGGCCTGCGCCTTCAGCAGCGCCTGGAGCTGGGCCGGAGACGCCCAGGGGTGCTTGGACTTCAGCAGCGCGGCGACGCCGGAGGCGTGCGGCGAGGCCATCGAGGTGCCCTGCAGGAAGCCCCACGCGCCGTTCGGCATGGTGGACAGGATGCGGCCGTCCTTCGAGGGCGTGTCCGGGATCTGGTAACGGCGGTCACCACCCGGCGCGGCGACGTCGACGACGCCCTTGCCGTACGTCGAGAAGTACGACTTCTCGTTGTCGACGCCCGTGGAGCTCACCGTGACGACACCCGGCAGCTGCGTCGGGATGTCGAGGCACTCGTGCGGGTCGATGGTGCGCTCGGCGGGCGTGGTGTCGTTCGGGCTGGAGTCGTCGACGATCGCGTCCGCGTCCAGGTCGTGGTTGGAGTTGCCCGCCGCGGCGACGTTCAGCGTGCCCTTCTTCTGGGCGTACAGCTGCGCCCTGTTCACCGCGTCGACGACGGCCCGCTGGTCCGGGTCGTCCATGCAGTTGTACAGCCACGGGTCGACGTAGTAGCTGTTGTTCGTGATCTCCACGCCGTGGTCGGCGGCGAACACGAACGCGCAGACGACGCTCTCCGGGTAGAAGAGGCCGTTCGCCCGGTCGGTCACGTTGATGCTGGACACCTTCACACCGGGAGCGACGCCCGCGACGCCGATGCCGTTGCGGGCGGCCGCAATCTCACCCGCGACATGCGTGCCGTGATAGTCCTCGGGCGTGTACGGCCGCCAGGCACCCTCGCTGGTGTCGGGCTTGCCGCCGGCACAGTTGGCGGACTGCGACGCGGAGAAGTTCGGGGCGATGTCGGGGTGGGTGTCGTCCACGCCCGTGTCGATCACGGCGACGGTCACCTTGCGGCTGCCCGGGTTGATCGATGCGGCCTTGTCGGCGCCGATCGCGCGCAGGTCCCACTGGTCCGCCTCAAGGGGCTCGCTCTCGGGCGTCTTCGCCGAGGCGGCCTCGGTGCGCTCGGCCTGGGCGGCCGTCAGGTACTCGACCGCGCCCTCCTCCTTCGTCCCCGCGGCCGTCAGTGGCGCCGTCCGCGTCGCCCCCGCGGACCGGACCCCGCGGGCCTTGCGGATCGTCTTGGCGAAGTCGGGGTTCGAGGAGTGGACGACGATGACGCCGATCCGCTGGTACGTGACCACGACCGAACCGCCGGCCTTCCCGATCGCCTTCTTCACCGAGGCGATCGTGTGGCGGTCCACCTTGGTGTTGACGACGTACGCCAGGTTCGGCGCGTCCGCCGCCCGGGTGGCCGGCGCCGCCTGCGGGGCCGCCGACGCGACGGCCGGCAGGAAGCCCAGAGAGGCCGTGAGGGACAGTGCGACGGGCACGGCGAGCGCGAGCCGGCGTCTGGAACGCAAGTGAGACATGGGGTCTCCACATCCTCCGGAAACGAAACCGGCCCGAGGCACAGGTGGTGCTCGGGCAGGTACATGACGTGGTGGTGCAGGGCGAAGCTATCCCGGCCTCTCGCTGGCCAGCAACGCTTTGCCGAAACGACTTCGGAAAGAACGCCGGTCGTTTGAACCGGTTCCCGCGTGCCGCCGTGACGTTGAGCAAGGAGCGCGAGGACTCTCGCCTCCGCCCCCGTTCCCAACCGCTTCCGTCATTGCGAGGAGACTCCGTGGCCACCGACGCACCGCCCCCCTCGAAAGAGCAACACAAACTCCCCTCACCCGAGGAGTTCGCGGAGGTGCAGGCGAGCGCGGAGTTCGGTGAACTGCGCCGCTCCCACCGCTCCTTCGCCTTCCCGCTGACCGTCGGCTTCATCGCCTGGTACCTGCTGTACGTCCTGCTCTCGAACTACGCGGGCGGCTTCATGGGCACCAAGCTGTTCGGCAACATCAACGTCGCCTTCGTCCTCGGCATCGCCCAGTTCGTCACCACGTTCCTCATCGCCTGGTGGTACTCGCGGCACGCCGCCGCGAAGCTCGACCCCAAGGCCGAGGCCATCAAGACCCGGATGGAGAGCGGCGCATGAGCCCCGTACAGCAGACCTTCCTCGCCGCGAACGAGGCCAGCGAGCACCGCCCGCTGATCATCACCCTGTTCGCGCTGTTCGTCCTGGCCACGCTCGGCATCACCGTCTGGGCGGGCCGCCAGACCAAGGACGCCGCCGACTTCTACGCGGGCGGCCGCCAGTTCAGCGCCTTCCAGAACGGACTCGCGGTCTCCGGCGACTACATGTCGGCCGCGTCGTTCCTCGGCATCGCCGGCGCCATCGCCCTCTTCGGCTACGACGGCTTCCTGTACTCCATCGGCTTCCTGGTCGCCTGGCTGGTCGCCCTGCTCCTGGTCGCAGAGCCGCTGCGCAACTCCGGCCGCTACACCATGGGCGACGTCCTCGCCTACCGCATGCGCCAGCGCCCGGTGCGCACCGCCGCCGGTACGTCCACGATCGTCGTGTCGATCTTCTACCTGCTGGCCCAGATGGCCGGAGCGGGCGTCCTCGTCTCGCTGCTGCTCGGCATCACCTCCGACGCCGGCAAGATCCTCATCGTGGCCCTCGTCGGCCTCCTGATGGTCGTGTACGTCTCCATCGGCGGTATGAAGGGCACCACCTGGGTCCAGATGGTCAAGGCCGTGCTGCTCATCGGCGGCACCCTCCTGATCACCTTCCTGGTGCTGCTGAAGTTCAACTTCAACATCTCCGACCTGCTCGGCACGGCCGCCGAGAACAGCGGCAAGGGCGCCGCCTTCCTGGAGCCCGGTCTCCAGTACGGCTTGACCGGCACCTCCAAGCTGGACTTCATCTCCCTCGGCATCGCCCTGGTGCTCGGCACCGCCGGCCTGCCGCACATCCTGATCCGCTTCTACACGGTGCCCGACGCCAAGGCCGCCCGTAAGTCCGTGAACTGGGCGATCGGCATCATCGGCGGCTTCTACCTGATGACCATCGCGCTGGGCTTCGGCGCCGCGGCGCTCATCTCGCAGGATGAGATCATCGCGTCCAACCCGTCCGGCAACACGGCGGCACCCCTGCTCGCCCTGCATCTGGGCGGCGTCGACTCGACCTGGGGCGCGATCCTGCTCGCCACGATCTCGGCGGTCGCCTTCGCGACCATCCTCGCCGTCGTGGCCGGCCTCACCCTCGCCTCGTCGTCCTCCTTCGCGCACGACATCTACGCCAACGTCATCCGCAAGGGGCAGGCCTCCGGCGCCGAGGAAGTGCGTGCGGCCCGCTGGGCGACCGTCTTCATCGGTGTCGTCTCCATCGCCCTCGGAGCCCTCGCCCGCGACCTGAACGTGGCCGGCCTGGTCGCGCTCGCCTTCGCGGTCGCGGCCTCCGCCAACCTGCCGACGATCCTCTACAGCCTGTTCTGGAAGCGCTTCACCACCCAGGGCGCCCTGTGGTCGATCTACGGCGGTCTGATCGTCGCGGTCGGCCTGGTGCTGTTCTCGCCCGTCGTCTCCGGCGACCCCAAGGCGATGTTCCCCGAGGTCGACTTCGCCTGGTTCCCGCTGAAGAACCCGGGCATCATCTCCATCCCGTTCGGCTTCCTGATGGGCTGGCTCGGTACGGTCCTGTCCAAGGAGGAGCCCGACGTCAAGAAGTACGCGGAGCTGGAGGTACGGTCCCTGACCGGCACCGGAGCCCACTGAACCCGGCCCCTCCCGCGCGGCCGTGTCGTAGGAACCTCCAGGTCCCTGCGGCACGGCCGCGTCCCGCGTCGTGGGATCGGGCCTGTGGCGTTGCCGGTACGGTCGCGTAGGCTCGCGGGTGTCGGAGAAACCGTGCCGCACGCAGGATCCGCGACGAGGGAGGGGGCCCACGTGCTCATCGACACATACGGCCGGGTGGCCACCGACCTGAGGGTCTCGCTGACCGACCGGTGCAATCTGCGCTGTACGTACTGCATGCCCGAGGAGGGCCTGCAGTGGCTGGCCAAGCCGGACCTGCTCACGGACGACGAGATCGTCCGCCTGATCGACATCGCGGTCACCTCCCTCGGCATCGAGGAAGTGCGCTTCACCGGCGGCGAGCCGTTGCTGCGCCCGGGCCTGGCCGGCATCGTCGAGCGCGTCGCGGCCCTGGAGCCGCGCCCCCAGATGTCGCTGACCACCAACGGCATCGGCCTCAAGCGCACGGCGGCGGCCCTGAAGGCGGCGGGCCTGGACCGGGTCAACGTCTCCCTGGACACCCTGCGCCCGGAGGTCTTCAAGACCCTCACCCGCCGCGACCGCCACAAGGACGTCATCGAGGGCCTGTACGCCGCCCGAGACGCGGGCCTGACCCCGGTCAAGGTCAACTCGGTCCTGATGCCGGGCCTCAACGACGACGAGGCCCCCGAGCTTCTGGCCTGGGCCGTGGAGCACGACTACGAACTGCGTTTCATCGAGCAGATGCCGCTGGACGCCCAGCACGGCTGGAAGCGCGACGGCATGATCACCGCCGGGGACATCCTGACCTCGCTGCGCACGCGCTTCGAGCTGACCGCCGAGGGCGAGGAGAAGCGCGGTTCGGCCCCGGCGGAGCGCTGGCTGGTGGACGGCGGGCCGCACGTGGTCGGCGTCATCGCCTCCGTCACCCGCCCGTTCTGCGCGGCCTGCGACCGCACCCGCCTCACCGCCGACGGCCAGGTCCGCACCTGCCTGTTCGCCCAGGAGGAGACCGACCTGCGCGCCGCCCTGCGATCCGGCGCCCCCGACGAGGAGATCGCCCGCATCTGGCGCCTCGCGATGTGGGGCAAGAAGGCGGGAGCGGGCCTGGACGACCCGACGTTCGTACAGCCCGACCGGCCGATGTCGGCCATCGGAGGATGACGGCCTAGCGGGTCTCTTCCCACTCCTCGAGCAGGACCACGTCCTTCAGGAACCCCCGCACGCCGAGGAACTGCGACAGGTGCTCGCGGTGCTCCTCACAGGCCAGCCACGTCTTGCGCCGATCCGGCGTGTGGATCTTCGGGTTGTTCCACGCCAGGACCCACACGGCCCCGGCCCGGCAGCCCTTCGCGGAACAGATGGGCGTCTCGTCACTCACAGCTTCGTCTCACAGAAAAGGCGACGCCGAGCAGCCACGGGGGGAGCTGCCCGGCGTCGGTCCGTCGCTCCGACGGGGGATGCGGAGCGCGTACGAAGTATGTCACGCAACACCCCGGGCCCGGCACTGGAACAACATGATTGATCTGAGCTTTTCTTGAGCTTGGCGGGAAGATGACTTCCCTCCCCGATCGCCGGTGATCTTCCCCCGGCGCACCTACCGCTCGGGCGTCTCGTCCCGCGCACCCGGGACCGGCTCGGACACGGCATCTTCCGCGCCGGCCGCCGCCGGCCCGTCGTCCGGAGCCGACGGCGAGATCATCGGCCGCACCGGCGGCGCCACGAACGTCGACGGCAGAGACGGCGCGTTCTCGCGCCCGGCGTTCGCGATCACCACGGCGACGTACGGCAGCACCAGCCCGAGCACCAACGCCACGATGGCGACGTGCCGTTCGACGTTCCACAACGTGGCCGCGAGGATCACCGAGATCGTGCGGACCGTCATCGAGATCACGTACCGGCGCTGCCGCCTGCGTACGTCCTCCTGGAGTCCCGTCCGGGCGCCGGTGATCCGGAAAACCTGGACGTTGCCGCCACCATCCTGCTTCCGCATCGCGTTCCACCATCCGCCCGTATCGGACTCTCCCCGCCCCGTAGCCGCCCTCGGTCGGCCGGGGGACCTGACCGGGACAGCTCCCACGTTACGCCGCGGCTGCGCCGGTCACGAGACCGGGTGGCGCACCGCCGGGGCGAACGGACTGCGCCGTGGCACGTACGGCCCGCGTCGGCATGCGGCGTACGGCACCTGGGCCGACACTGGCCGTAGTGCTCACGTCGAGCCGTACTGAGGAGGCAGCAATGGGCTGGTTGTGGGCGATCATCGTAGGACTGGTACTCGGTCTGCTCGCCAAAGCGATCATTCCGGGCAAGCAGCACATCCCCCTGTGGCTGACCGTCATCCTGGGCATGATCGGCGGCATCGCCGGCAACGCCATCGCCCGGGCGGCCGGTGTCGACGCCACGTCGGGCATCGACTGGTGGCGGCACCTCTTCCAACTGGTGGCCGCGGTCATCCTCGTCGGTCTCGGCGACCGGGCCTGGACGGCGGCCAGGCGAGACAAACGCAGGGCATGACGGGGCGCACGGCGAAGGGGGCGGACTCCGGCAACCGGAGACCACCCCCTTCCTGCGCTCACCGTACGAACGCTGCCCTCAGACGCCCGTGACCTCGACCGCCGCCAGGTTCTTCTTGCCCCGGCGCAGCACCAGCCAGCGGCCGTGCAGCAGGTCCTCCTTGGCGGGGACCGCGTCCTCGCCGGCGACCTTGACGTTGTTCACGTAGGCGCCGCCCTCCTTGACCGTGCGGCGCGCGGCCGACTTGCTGGCCACCAGGCCGACCTCGGCGAACAGGTCCACGGCCGGGCCGAGCTCGGCGACCCGGATGTGCGGCACCTCCGACAGGGCCGCCGCCAGGGTCCGCTCGTCGAGCTCCGCCAGCTCGCCCTGCCCGAAGAGGGCCTTGGACGCGGCGATCACGGCGGCCGTCTGGTCAGCGCCGTGCACCAGCGTCGTCAGCTCCTCGGCCAGGGCCCGCTGCGCGGCCCGGGCCTGCGGACGCTCCTCGGTCTGCTCCTCCAGCTCCTCCAGCTCCGCACGGGAGCGGAAGGACAGGATGCGCATGTACTTCGAGATGTCCCGGTCGTCCACGTTCAGCCAGAACTGGTAGAACGCGTACGGCGTCGTCATCTCCGGGTCCAGCCAGACGGCGCCGCCCTCGGTCTTGCCGAACTTGGTGCCGTCCGCCTTGGTCATCAGCGGCGTCGCCAGCGCGTGCGCGCTCGCGTCGGGCTCCAGGCGGTGGATCAGGTCCAGGCCCGCCGTGAGGTTGCCCCACTGGTCGCTGCCGCCCTGCTGCAGCGTGCAGCCGTAGCGCCGGTACAGCTGGAGGAAGTCCATGCCCTGCAGCAGCTGGTAGCTGAACTCCGTGTAGCTGATGCCCTCGGAGGACTCCAGGCGCCGGGCCACGGAGTCCTTCGTCAGCATCTTGTTGACCCGGAAGTGCTTGCCGATGTCGCGGAGGAACTCGATCGCGGAGAGGTTCTCCGTCCAGTCGAGGTTGTTGACCATGACGGCCGCGTTCTCGCCCTCGAAGTCCAGGAACGGCTCGATCTGGGCGCGCAGCCTGCCGACCCAGCCGGTGACCGTCTCCGGGTCGTTCAGCGTGCGCTCGGCGGTCGGGCGCGGGTCGCCGATCAGGCCCGTGGCACCGCCGACCAGCGCCAGCGGCCGGTGGCCGGCCTGCTGGAGCCGGCGCACGGTGAGCACCTGCACCAGGTGCCCCACGTGCAGCGACGGCGCCGTCGGGTCGAAGCCGCAATAAAACGTGACGGGACCGTCCGCGAGCGCCTTGCGCAAAGCGTCCTCGTCAGTGGACAGGGCGAACAGCCCGCGCCACTTCAGCTCGTCGACGATGTCCGTCACGGTTCTCGTATCTCCTCGGGTGGGCTCGTAATCAGGTACGAGGTTATACGCCCTGGCTGACAGAGCTCATATTGAAATCCGGCACCCGCAGGGCCGGCATCGCGGCCCTGGTGAACCAGTCGCTCCACTCCCTGGGCAACGTCTTCTCGGTCCGCCCCGCCTCGGTGGCGCGGCCGAGCACTCCGACCGGCGACTCGTTGAACCGGAAGTTGTTCACCTCGCCCGTCACCTCGCCGTTCTCCACGAGGTAGACGCCGTCCCGGGTCAGGCCGGTGAGCAGCAGTGAGGCCGGGTCGACCTCCCGGATGTACCACAGGCAGGTCAGCAGCAGCCCGCGCCCGGTGTTCGCGACCATCTCGTCCAGGGACCGGTCCTCGCCCCCGTCCAGGACGATGTTGTCGATGACCGGCGCCACGGGCAGCCCGGTCAGGCCCGCGCTGTGGCGGCTGGTCGTCAGGTGCCGCAGCTCGCCCTCGCGCATCCACTCGGTGGCCGCGAGCGGCAGCCCGTTGTCGAACACCGACTGGTCACCCCCGGAGGAGTGCGCGATCACGAAGGGCGCCGACTCCAGGCCGGGCTCGCCCGGGTCGCTGCGCAGGGTCAGCGGCAGGCCGGTCAGCTTTTCGCCGACCCGGGTGCCGCCGCCCGGCTTGGAGAACACCGTGCGGCCCTCGACCGCGTCCCGGCCCGACGCCGACCACATCTGGTAGATCAGCAGGTCCGCCACGGCTGTCGGCGGCAGCAGCGTCTCGTAGCGCCCGGCGGGCAGCTCCACGCGCCGCTCGGCCCACCCCAGGCGCACCGCCAGCTCCGCGTCCAGCGCCGCCGGGTCGACGTCCTTGAAGTCCCGCGTGGAGTGCCCGGCCCACGCGGACCGGGTCCGGTCGGGGGACTTGGCGTTCAGCTCCAGCGTCCCGTTGGGCTGGTCGTGGCGCAGCCGCAGCCCGGTGGACGTACCGACGTACGACGACACCATCTCGTGGTTGGCGAAGCCGTACAGTTCCCGGCCGCCCGCACGCGCGCGTGCGAAGGCCTCGCCGAGCGCGGGGGCGAAGTCGGCGAACACGGCGGACGAGGTCTCGGCGGGCGCCTCGGTGTACTCCGGCGACCGCTCCCCGCCCGAGACCAGCGGCTGCGCGTCCTCGGCGGGCCCGGCGCCGCGCGCGGCGGCCTCGGCGGCCCGCACCAGGGGCTCCAGCTCGTCGGGGGTCACGGCGGACCGTGACACGACCCCGGAGGCCGTGCCCTCCTTGCCGTCGACCGTGGCGACCACGGTGAGCGTGCGCCCGCGCGTGACACCGTTCGTGGTCAGCGCGTTGCCCGCCCAGCGCAGATTGGCGGTGGACTGCTCGTCGGCGATGACGACACAGCCGTCCGCCCGGGACAGTTCGAGGGCGCGCTCGACGACCTCGTGCGGCTTGCTGGAACGCGCGCTCATCGACCGGCCTCCTGGGTCGTATTGAGGATGTTGACACCCTTGAAAAGGGCCGACGGGCAGCCGTGCGACACCGAGGCGACCTGACCCGGCTGGGCCTTGCCGCAGTTGAAGGCGCCACCGAGCACATAGGTCTGCGGCCCGCCCACCGCGGCCATGGAGCCCCAGAAGTCGGTGGTCGTCGCCTGGTAGGCGACATCGCGCAGCTGCCCGGCGAGCCGCCCGTTCTCGATCCGGTAGAAGCGCTGGCCGGTGAACTGGAAGTTGTAGCGCTGCATGTCGATCGACCAGGACCGGTCGCCGACGACGTAGATGCCGCGCTCCACGCCCCCGATCAGATCCTCGGTCGACATCCCGGCCGGGTCCGGCCGCAGCGAGACGTTCGCCATGCGCTGTACCGGCACGTGCCCGGGGGAGTCGGCGTAGGCGCAGCCGTTGGACCGTTCGAAGCCGGTCAGCCTCGCGATCCGCCGGTCCAGCTGGTAGCCGACGAGCGTGCCGTCCTTGACCAGGTCCCAGGACTGGCCCGCGACGCCCTCGTCGTCGTAGCCGATGGTGGCCAGGCCGTGCTCGGCGGTGCGGTCGCCGGTGACGTTCATCAGCTCCGAGCCGTAGCGCAGCTTGCCCAGCTGGTCGAAGGTGGCGAAGGAGGTGCCGGCGTAGGCGGCCTCGTAGCCGAGCGCGCGGTCCAGTTCGGTGGCGTGCCCGATCGATTCGTGGATGGTCAGCCACAGGTTGGACGGGTCGACGACCAGGTCGTACAGGCCCGCCTCGACGCTGGGGGCGCGCATCTTCTCGGCGAGCAGCTCCGGGATCCGCTCCAGCTCGCCCTCCCAGTCCCAGCCGGTGCCCCGCAGGTACTCCCAGCCGCGTCCCACGGGCGGAGCGAGCGTGCGCATGGAGTCGAACTCGCCGCTCGACTCGTCCACCGACACCGCGTTGAACACCGGGTGCAGCCGCACACGCTGCTGTGTGGTCACGGTCCCGGCGGTGTCGGCGTAGAACTTGTTCTCGTGGACGGTGAGCAGGGAGGCGTCGACGTGGTCGACCCCGTCGGCCGCCAGCAGCCGCGCGCTCCACTCCGCGATCAGCCCGGCCTTCTCCTCGTCGGGCACGGAGAAGGGGTCGATCTCGTACGACGAGATCCACGTCTTCTCGGCGTGCACCGGCTCGCCGGCCAGCTCCACGCGCTCGTCCGACCCCGCCGCCCTGATCACCTGGGCGGACAGCTTCGCCATCGCCACCGCCTGCCCGGCGACCCTGGCGGCGGCGTCCAGGGTGAGGTCGACACCGGACGCGAAACCCCAGCTGCCGCCGTGCACCACGCGCACCGCGTACCCGAGGTCGGTGGTGTCCGAGGACCCGGCGGGCTTGGCGTCCCGGAACCGCCAGGAGGCGCCCCGCACCCGCTCGAACCGGAAGTCCGCGTGCTCGGCGCCGAGCGCACGCGCGCGTGCCAAGGCCGCGTCGGCGAGGGGGCGTAGGGGGAGGGCCGTGAAGGCCTCGTCGATGGTATGAGGCACCGCCGTCTCTTTCTGTCGAGGTGACCGTGGTTGCCGTGCGTCGTGACTGCTCCGATCATGTCGCCCATCCCGCGCGCGGGCCATGAGTTTCCGGGGCCGGACCCGCGGCTTTCTGTAGAAACCCGACAGCGAGTCCGGTACGCCACTGTGGGTGCCCGATTGTCCGCGGGCCCGCCCGGACCGATAGGTTTTCGAGGAAAGCCGCCTGTCGTCACCGCCTGTCGTCCAGGCGCCGGGGCGGGTATCAGACCGCTATCGAAAGGGTGATCCGTTGAGCCGCTCGGTTCTCGTCACCGGAGGCAACCGGGGCATCGGCCTCGCCATCGCCCGCGCTTTCGCCGATGCCGGCGACAAGGTCGCCATCACATACCGCTCGGGTGAGCCGCCGGCCGCCCTGACGGAACTGGGCTGCCTGGCCGTCAAGTGCGACATCACCGACACCGAGCAGGTGGAGCAGGCCTACAAGGAGATCGAGGAGGCCCACGGCCCGGTCGAAATCCTCGTCGCCAACGCCGGCATCACCAAGGACCAGCTCCTGATGCGCATGTCCGAGGAGGACTTCACCTCGGTCATCGACACCAACCTCACCGGCACCTTCCGCGTCGTCAAGCGCGCCAACCGCGGCATGCTGCGCGCCAAGAAGGGCCGCGTGGTGCTGATCTCGTCGGTCGTCGGCCTGTACGGCGGTCCCGGCCAGGCGAACTACGCCGCCTCCAAGGCTGCGCTGGTCGGCTTCGCGCGTTCCCTCGCCCGTGAACTGGGCTCGCGCAACCTCACCTTCAACGTCGTCGCGCCCGGCTTCGTCGACACCGACATGACCCAGGCGCTCACCGACGAGCAGCGCGAGAACATCGTGAAGCAGGTCCCGCTCGGCCGGTACGCCCAGCCGGAGGAGATCGCCGCGACGGTGCGGTTCCTCGCCTCGGACGACGCCTCGTACATCACTGGAGCCGTCATTCCCGTTGACGGCGGACTGGGAATGGGTCACTGATCACCATGAGCGGAATTCTCGAGGGCAAGCGCGTCCTCATCACCGGTGTGCTGACGGAGTCCTCCATCGCCTTCCACACCGCCAAGCTGGCCCAGGAGCAGGGCGCGGAGATCATCCTCACGGCGTTCCCGCGGCCCACGCTGACCGAGCGCATCGCCAAGAAGCTCCCCAAGCCCGTCAAGGTCATCGAGCTGGATGTCACCAACGACGAGCACCTCGGGCGCCTGGCCGACATCGTCGGCGAGGAGCTCGGCGGCCTCGACGGTGTCGTGCACTCCATCGGTTTCGCCCCGCAGGACGCCCTCGGCGGCAACTTCCTGAACACGCCGTTCGAGTCGGTCGCCACGGCCATGCACGTCTCGGCGTACTCCCTGAAGTCGCTCACCATGGCCTGCCTGCCGCTGATGCAGAACGGTGGCTCCGTCGTCGGTCTGACCTTCGACGCGCAGTTCGCCTGGCCGCAGTACGACTGGATGGGCCCGGCCAAGGCCGCCCTGGAGGCGACCAGCCGCTACATGGCCCGCGACCTGGGCAAGCAGAACATCCGCTGCAACCTGGTCTCGGCCGGTCCGCTGGGCTCCATGGCCGCCAAGTCCATCCCGGGCTTCGGTGAGCTCGCCTCCGTGTGGGACTCCCGCTCCCCGCTGGAGTGGGACCTGAAGGACCCGGAGCCGGCCGGCCGCGGCGTCGTGGCCCTGCTGAGCGACTGGTTCCCCAAGACCACGGGCGAGATCATCCACGTGGACGGCGGTCTGCACGCCATCGGAGCCTGATCTCCCGTACGTCGTCGACGCCCCGTTTCCCGCACTGCGCGGGGAACGGGGCGTCACCCGTTCGGCTCAGCCGGCCGGGCGGGGGAGCCTGCAACTGGGCACTCTGGAGTACGCGTTCACCACGCGAGCCCCTCCCCAGCACGGCCGAGGAGGTCCCCTTGTGCGCTTGTCCCGCCGAACGGCCTCAGTGTCCCTCGCCGTCGCGCTCGTGCTGACCCTGGCGTACGAGGCGGTGCCCCAGGCGCGCGTGACCGCCGACGATCGCGAGTCCGCCGACGCGCGCGTGCCCGCCGATGAGCGGGATTCCGCCGATCCCTTCGGCGCCGCGTGCCGGATTCGCGTGACCGGCTCCAAGGTGACCGCGTACTGCCACAACCCCTACCCGGAGACCGACCGTGTGAGCCTGCACGTCGAGTGCGCCCGCTGGTGGGACATCGACACCGACAGCTCACCGGTCGAGGCCGGGCCCGCGCAGACCGTGCGGCTGACGGGGCGGTGCTGGAAAGAGGTCGGTGACGTGTGGATCAGTCACCGGCGGGAGAGCTGATCCCGCCCAGACGGCACAGGAACGGGTAGCGGGCGGCCTCCGCCGCGGCCTCGTCCGCCTCGCCCGCGCGGATCGCATCGAGCAGCCGCCCGTGGTCCATGTGCGTCTCCGGGGTCAGCTTCTCGCCGACGTCCTCGCGCAGCCAATCCCGCAGCACCTCGCCCAGGTCCGCGTACATGGCCGTCATCACGTCGTTGTGGGAGGCGGACACGACGGCCAGGTGGAAGGTCGCGTCCGCTGCCACGAACGCCTCCTTGTCACCCGACGCCCAGGCCTCCTCACGCCGCAGCAGCAGCGCGTCGAGCTGCTTGAGGTCCTTCTCCGTGCGCCGCTCGGCGGCCAGCCGGGCGGCCGCCGACTCCAGCGTGGAGCGCAACTCGGCGATGTGCCGCGGGTCGGCCTCGGCGAACCGCCGCTGCATCACGCCGGCCAGCTCGCTCGTCGCCACGACGTACGTGCCGGAGCCTTGGCGGATGTCCAGCAGGCCGTTGTGCGACAGGGCGCGGACGGCCTCACGGACCGTGTTGCGGGCGACGCCCAGCTGCTCGACCAGTTCCGGCTCGGTCGGGATGCGGGAGCCGACCGGCCACTCGCCCGAGGTGATCTGGGCCCGCAGGGCGGCGATGACCTGCTCGGAGAGCGCCGAACGGCGGGGATGGCTCAGGGGCATGGCTCACCTTCGCACGACCGGGATGCCGCAGGGCAGCGGACGAGTGGACAGTCAATCATCCCATGATTCTATGATGGCTCTCATGGTCAGTGAGGAAACCCGGACGATGACGCCCCCGACCGTACGCAGCCCGACCGCGCACGACGCCGGGAAACCGGGCGGCGCGTCCACGCGCGCGTGGACGATGCGGCTGCTCGTCCTCGGCATCGTGCTGTCCGCGCTCAACCTCCGCCCCGCCATCACCAGCCTCGGCGCCCTCCTGGAGGAGGTCCGCGTCGGGCTCGGCATGAGCGGCAGCGTCGCCGGGCTGCTCACCTCCGTGCCGCCGCTGTGCTTCGCCGTCTTCGGCGTCATGGCACCGCGGCTCGCCCGCCGCTTCGGGGCGGGCGCCGTGGTGTGCGCCGGCATGGCCGCGATCGCCACCGGCCTGCTCGTCCGCCCCTACGCCGGCGGCACGGCCGGCTTCCTGGCCGGCAGCGCCCTGGCCCTCATGGGCATCGCGGTCAGCAACGTCCTGATGCCGGTCATCGTCAAGCACTGGTTCCCCGACCGTGTGGGTTCCATGACCGGCCTGTACTCGATGGCTCTCGCCCTCGGCACGGCCCTCGCGGCCGCTGTGACGGTCCCCTTGACCGACACCCTCGGCGGCAGCTGGCAGACGGGCCTGGCCCTGTGGGCGGGGCTCGCCGTGGCCGCCGTCCTGCCGTGGCTGCCCTTCGCCCGGGGACGCGCCACACCGCCCGGGGCGGGGGAGGAGACCGCCGAGGCGACGCAGGCGCGGGGCCCGGCGTCTCCTCCGGCGGAGCACGCGCGCGTGGAGACGCCCCCGCTGCGGATGGCCCGGAGCCGCACCGCCTGGGCACTCGCCGTCTTCTTCGGGCTTCAGGCCACCGCCGCCTACATCACCATGGGCTGGATGGCGCAGATCTTCCGGGACGCCGGTGTGCCCGCCGGCACCGCGGGGCTGCTCCTGGCGGTCACCATGGTGATGGGCGTGCCCCTGGCCTTCGTCATACCCCGCCTGGCCACCCGGCTGCCCCACCAGGGCCCGATCGTGCTCGCCCTGGGCGCATGCGGCCTCGCCGGCTACGCCGGGCTGTACCTCGCGCCCGCCGCCGGAGCCTGGGCCTGGGCCCTGCTGCTGGGCGTCGCCAACTGCGCCTTCCCGCTCGCCCTGACCATGGTCGGCATGCGGGCCAGGACCGGCCCGGGCGTGGCCCGGCTGTCGGCGTTCGCGCAGAGCACCGGCTACCTGATCTCCATCCCCGGGCCGCTCCTCGTGGGCGTCCTCTACCAGCACAGTGGTGGCTGGGGCCTTCCGATCGCGCTGATGAGCGCCCTGATGATCCCGCAGATGGCCGTCGGCTTCCTGGCCGGGCGCGACCGCACGGTGGAGGACGAGGCGGCCCGCTGAGCAACACCCCGGGGGCCGGGAGTCACCCCGGGGCGCCGGGCTGCCGTGAGGGGTGGGAGAATCGCCCCATGCCAGTGCTCGACCCGAATCCCCAGCACGGTCAGAAGAAGATGCTGCTCGTGTTCGGAGCCTTCTTCGCGATCTTCATCGTCATCGCCGTCATCGCGACCATCGCCTCGCCATGACCGGCACTCACGCGGCCCATGGTGGGGCTAGCCCCCCTGTCCCCTAGGGGGTGAGGGTCAGGGTCAAGTGGGTGGATCACCGGATGGGACGGCAGCCGCGGATTCCGTAACTTCGAGTGTGTGACCGCGAGACGGTCACCGACCACTCGAGGAGCGGAGGCACCATGTCGGCCCCTACGCACACCCGGCCCCACCCGGCGACCCGGGCCGGTGCCGCCGGCCGGCTGCCTTGGTGGGCCCTCGCCCTGCCCGTGCTCGCCTTCACCGCGCTGCTCGCCCTGATCCTGAACCCCTCCGACGCCCACGCGGCCGGCGGCGACCCGGCGATCACCCACCTCCTCGAGCGTGTGCAGCAGCTGTTCGCCCGCTGATCACGGCCAAAACCGGTGGTCAACTCCCTGCGCCCCGTGGCGTGTTTCATGCGAAGCTGGATCTCATGAGCGTCGCAGAACCCCGCAGGATTGTCCTCTTCCGCCATGCGAAAGCCGACTGGCCACAGGTCACGGATCACGAGCGTCCGCTCGCCGACCGGGGCCGCATGGAAGCGGCGGAGGCCGGGCGCAGGCTGACCGACACCGGTATCGCCTTCGACCTGGCCCTGTGCTCCACCGCGGTCCGGACCCGGGAGACATGGAAGCTCGCCGTCCAGGAGTTCCCGCATCGGCCGAAAACCGTCTACGAGGAGCGGATCTACGAGGCCTCGCCGGGCGAGCTGATCGCCCTGCTCAACCAGACCCCCGACGACGCGCAGAACGTCCTCATGATCGGGCACAACCCCGGCATCCAGGGCCTCGCCGACGTTCTGGCGGGCTCCGGCGAGGACGACGCCCGGGAACGGATGACCCGCCGCGGCTTTCCGGCCGCCGCCTTCGCCGTGCTGTCGTTCGGCGGCACGTGGAAGAGCCTGGAGCCGGGCATGGCCACGCTGCGGGACTACTGGGCGCCGGCCGAGTGACGATCTCCGCGTGACAGGGGCCCGGCGCCGGTGTGGCGCCGGGCCCCTCGTGGTCGGTCAAGCCGGTATGCCGGTCAGGCCGGTGTGCTGGTTCAGCGGATGTGCTGGTCAGGCCGGTGTGCTGGTTGAGCCGATGTGTCGGTCAGGCCGGTGTGCCGGTTCAGTCGATGTGTGGGTTCAGCCGATGTCGAGGGTGTCCGCCGCCTCGACCTCTTCACGCGTGACGCCCAGCAGATAAAGGACCGTGTCCAGGAAGGGGAAGTTCACCGCGGCGTGCGCGGCCTCGCGCACCACCGGCTTGGCGTTGAAGGCGACCCCGAGACCGGCCGCGTTCAGCATGTCCAGATCGTTGGCTCCGTCACCGATCGCCACCGTCTGCGACAGCGGCACACCCGCCTCCGCGGCGAACCGGCGCAGCAGCCGGGCCTTGCCCGCGCGGTCGACGATCTCGCCGGTGACCTTGCCCGTCAGCCTGCCGTCGACGATCTCCAAGGTGTTGGCGTGGGCGAAGTCCAGCCCGAGCCGCTCCTTCAGATCGTCGGTGACCTGCGTGAAGCCCCCCGAGACGACGCCGACTTGATAGCCCAGCCGCTTCAGCGTACGGATCAGGGTGCGGGCGCCCGGCGTCAGCCGGACCTCGCTGCGCACCTTGTCCACGACCGAGGCGTCCAGCCCCTCCAGCAACGCCACGCGCGCGTGCAGGGACTGCTCGAAGTCAAGCTCCCCGCGCATCGCGGCCGCCGTCACCTCGGCGACCTTGTCCTCGCAGCCGGCGTGGGCGGCGAACAGCTCGATGACCTCGTCCTGGATCAGCGTCGAGTCGACGTCCATGACGACGAGGCGCTGCGCGCGCCGGTACAGCCCGGCGGCGACGACCGCCACGTCGATGCCGAGCCTGGCCGCGTCGGTCACCAGGGCGGTGCGCAGCGGCTCGGTCTCCACGCCGGAGACGGCGAACTCGACAGCGGTCACGGGGTACTTGGCGAGCCGGAAGATACGGTCGATGTTGCCGCCGGTCTCCGTGATCCGCGCCGCGATCGCGGCCGTCGCCTCGGCGGTGAGCGGATGCCCGAGCACAGTCACCAGGGAGCGGCCCAGCCCGCGCGGGCGGTTGTCACCGCGGCCGGAGATGATCTCCGCCTGCATCTTCATCGACTCGGCCCAGCTGTGGACGGTCGACCGCAGATCGCCCTCCAGCCCGGGGGGCGGCTCGGTCACGAGCGCGCAGAGCACCATCCGGCCGCGGGTCACGACCTGCTCGATGTCGACGACGTCGACGGAGTAGGCGGCGAGGGTGTCGAAGAGACCGGCGGTGATGCCCGGCCTGTCCTTGCCGAAGATCTTCACAAGGAGGGTGGGGACGTCGGCAGGGACGTCGGAAGACGAGGTCTGCGAAGCGCTCATGGTGGTTCCACCGTATCCGGCGGGCGAGGCGTACCGCCCCTGAGGTCCGTCTGGCGGACAGCGACCACTGCTCGTCGTGTCGGCGGCGTGAACCTTACGTACGGCTACGGCTACGGCTACGGCTACGGCTACGGCTACGGCTACGGGGACGGGGACGAGTGAGGTGTCCGGCGCTCTCGCCGGTCACCTCCCGCCGCGCGGTGGCCGCGGTGGCCGCGGCGGCGGGGGAGGCGGAGG
>NZ_POUC01000319.1 GCF_002891435.1 Streptomyces cahuitamycinicus | reverse complement strand
GCCCCACCCCGTCTTTGAGGGAGGATTCGCCCTTGAGGGGGCCCTTGAGGGGGGATTCGGGCATCCCACCCCGCGAACGGAAGGCCGGGCCTTGGACACCGCCGCTGCCGAGTGGACCGCCAGGGACGACGGGCGGGAGCACCGTCCGCCCGGACGGCGGCTCGGCGTCTGGTGTGCCGGTCTGCTGTTCGCCGGAGTGAGCGTGGTCGTCGGCTTCCGGGCCGCCGACAGCGACGGCATCACGCCCGTCCCGCAGTTCCTCGCCTTCCTCCCCTGGCTGCTCGTGCCCACCGCCGTGGCGCTGCTGCTCACCCTGCTGTCCCGCTGGTGGCCCGGCACGCTCTGGGGGGTGGTCCTGCTCGGCCTGCTGGCCTGGTTCATCGAGCCGTACGGCAAGGTCGGCGACCCCGTGGGCCGCCCGGTCGCCGAACTGCGCGTGCTGACCTCCAACGTCGAGTTCGGCCAGGGCACCGGCTCCCTCGTCACCGCCGTCCGCCGCGAGAAACCGGACGTGGTCTTCGTGGTGGAATGCGACTACGAGTGCGACGCGCTGCTGAAGCGGGACCTCTCGAAGGACTACCCGCACCGCCGGGCCGTGGCGGGCGGCGGCTCCGAGGGCTCCGTCATCCTCAGCCGCTTCCCGCTCCGGCCCACCGAGGGCGTGCCCGGCACGATGGGCATGCCCGGGGCGGTCGCCGACGTGGACGGGCACGCCGTACGGCTCCAGCTCGCCCACCCGATGCCCCCGCTGCCCGGGCAGGTGGACCTCTGGCGCCGGGAGCTCGCCGCCCTGCGCGAGGCGGCCACCGCCGACCCGGGCACCCCCCTCGTCCTGGCCGGAGACTTCAACGCCTCCCAGGACCACGCGGCCTTCCGCCGCATCCTCGACACCGGCCTGCGCGACGCCTCCCGGCTGGACGGAGCCGACCGCACGGCTACCTGGCCGGCCCGTACGGCACCCACGCTCGGCGTGCAGATCGACCATGTCCTGGTCTCGGAGGACTTCGGCGCGAGCCGCACCCGCATCCTGGACCTGGCCGACACCGACCACCGCGCGGTCGTCACGGACCTCACGCTCCACGAGGGCAGCTGACCCGGGCCGGTCACGCACACACGGATACGGCCGCCCCGCACAGCGGGACGGCCGCATCCCCATGGAGTGTCAACGGGCCGACTTCTCCAGGGCCTTGTCCATCGCCGCCGCCCGGACGGAGACCGACCTCGACGGCGTCTACCCCGCACTGGAGGAGGCGTACGGGGAGGTGGCGCGGCAGGCACCGGCGTACCGGGAGTGGCAGGAGCGGGAACGGCCGGCACCCGGCGGCCCTCTCAGACCCCGAGCCCGGCCCTCCCCTGAACCACTGCCGCTGCCGCTGCCGCTGAACCACGGCTGCCGAACCGCTGCTCCTTAACGGCTGCCGCTGAACGGCTGCCGCTGAACCGCTTGTACTGAACCGCTGCCGCCGGACGGCTCAGACGCCGATGTCGCACCCGTCGGCACGCCACACGGCCACGACGGCCGGACGGACGTGGGTCCCGGGCCCGTCGGGCCAGGTGCTGGCGGGCTTCTCCACGGACGCGCCGTCGATCTCGCCCGGGTGCTGCACGGCCACCAGGACACGCCGGTCCTGGATGATCGGGCCGCAGGTCTCGGCGCCCTTCGGCACGGTCAGGAACTGCTTGAGCTCACCGCGCCGCTCACCCCGGGTCGCCACACCGAACAGACCGTCGTGCGAGCCGAGCTGGGCGCCGTCGGTGGAGATCCACAGGTTGCCGTAGGGGTCGAAGGCGACGTTGTCCGGGCAGGAGATCGGGCTGACGCCCTCCTTCGGGAACCCGGCGAAGTAGGTCGCCGGGTCGTCCGGGTCACCGGCGACCAGGAACAGCGACCAGGCGAACCGGGTGCTCTCGGGCCGGTTCCAGCGCTCGGTGAGCTCCAGCACGTGCCCGTGCTTGTTGGCGTTGCGCGGGTTGGCCTCGTCCGCCTTGGCGTTGGAACCGACACCCCGGTTGGTGTTGTTGGTCAGGGCGACGTACACCTTGCCGGTCACCGGGTTCGGCTCGATGTCCTCGGGCCGGTCCATCTTGGTCGCGCCCACCTTGTCACCGGCGAGCCGCGTGAAGACGAACACCTCCTCGGCGCTCATCCCGTCCACGTGCGAGACGGCGCCGTCCGCGGTGGCGGTGGCCAGCGGAATCCACTCGCCGCTCCCGTCGAACTCGCCGTCCGCCGGCAGCTTGCCCGTGCCGTCGATCTCGATGGCGGGGGAGTCACCGGTGACCTTGGCGACGTACAGCGTGCCCTCGTCGAGGAGGGAGAGGTTGTGCTCGCGCACGGCACGCGAGGAACCGTGGCGCATCCGCTTGCTACCGACGAACTTGTAGAAGTAGTCGAAGCGCTCGTCGTCACCGGAGTACACGACCGGACGCCCGTCGTGCGTGAGCCGCACGGTCGCGGCCTCGTGCTTGAACCGCCCGAGAGCGGTGTGCTTGCGAGGCGTGGAGGCGGGGTCGTACGGATCGAACTCCACCACGTACCCGAACCGGTGCACCTCGTTCGGCTCCCGGGCGACGTCGAACCGCTTGTCGAACCGCTCCCACTTCCGCTCGCTGCCCCCGGTCCCGATCCCGTACCGCTTGTCGGTCGCCCGGCCGCTGTTGGCGAAGTACTGGTTGAAGTTCTCCTCGCCGTGCAGGGTCGTGCCCCAGGGGGTGACGCCGCCGGAGCAGTTGTTGAGGGTGCCGAGCACCTTGGTGCCGGTCGGGTCGGCGGAGGTCTTCACGAGCTCGGACCCGGCGACGGGCCCGGTGAGCCGGAACTCGGTGGTGGCGGTGACGCGCCGGTTCAGCTGATGCCGGGAGACGGCGGTGAGCTTGCCGCTCTTGCGGTCCCCCTCCACCACGACGGCGGACAGCCCGTGCGCCGCCCAGGCGATCTCGGCCTGCTCGCGGGTCGGCTTGTCGGCGTCGTAGCCGCGGAACATCAAGATCTCGTCGGTGTACTCGTGGTTGGCGACGAGCAGCTGCCGGTTGCGCTCTCCGGGCAACGGCAGCAGGGCGAGGAAGTCGCAGTTGTACCCGAACTGACCGGCCTGGGCCTTCGCGGTCTGCTTCTCCGGGTCGAAGGCGGGCGCACCGCGCAGGATGGGCTCGCCCCAGCGGATGACGACGTTCTGCCGGTACCCCTCCGGCACGGTCACCGCGTCGGTGGTGTTGGGCGCGACGGGCGCGAAGCGCAGACCGCGCGCGCCCTTGTGTTTGCGCCGTGCGGCCTCTGAGGCGGCAGCGGCGGACGGGGCACCGGCGGCCGGGGCGGCGGCGGCCCGCGGAGCCTGTGCGACGCCCGCAGCGCCCGCCCCGGCGGCGGCCACGGTCACCACGGCCGCGGCCCGCATCATCGACCGGCGGCCGATCGCACCGGCGATCACGTCACCGACGTATTCGTTGGAGCTGGTGTTGGGCACCTCGTGGAAGCAGGCGTCACCACACCGGAAACGACAGGTCATGGCGGACCGGCCGCCGGGGTGCGAACCGGACGGCGTTCCGATCAACGGCAGCAGCTTGCGCACTTTGGTCTCTCCTTGGATGCCCTTGGTGTCAGCGTGACCGTAGGGGCACACATGCGCGAGAGCCGGGCGCCCTGGTGAACAGCGGATGAACCCCCGGCCGCCGTACGGGGGTTGCGGCGATCCAGCCCGGCGAAACCCGCACCGGCCGGATGCCCTCTTGACAGGGTGGACCTGGCACAACAGACCCTGCCCAAGATCACACAGGAGGGCCGCTAACCTTACGTGTCCGTCCTGGCCAGGGATTGACGGCTTCAACTCACGCGAAGGGTTGCGCGCACATGGGCATTCTCACTCGGTTGCGGAACGCGTTCGGTCGGTCCCGCAAGTCACGGACCGCCGAGGCGGAGGGTGCGGCGCGGACGACGACCGCCGGTGAGACCAGCGGGGCCGGGGAGCAGTCCAGCGGCGAAACGCCCGCACCGGCCGGCCGGACCTCGGCGGCGGCCCCGTCTGCGGACACGGGCCCGAAGGTCCCGTCCCCCTCCCCGGAACCGAACCCCGCGCCTACGGCCGGCGTCCCCGAGCCCCGCACGTCGTCCTCCGACCATCACGATCTGGTGTCGGCGGCCTTCGACAACGTGGCGGTCCCGAGGCCGACGCGATCGGCGGAGGGGGAGCGGGCGAGCGTCGGAGATCGGCAGGCTGCGGAGGAGACACCGCGGACCGCGGAGCCGGCCGTCGCGGAGAAGACGCCGGAGGCGGAGCCGCAGGCCGAGACACAGGCCGAGACACAGGCGGAGGCCGAGACGCAGGCCGAGGCGACTGCGACGGAGACCGAGGCGGCCTCGGAAGCGACTCCGGTGGTGGAGACGGCGCCGGTGGAGAAGACTGCGCCGGTGGAGGAGACGCTGGAGGCGGAGACGCCCTCCGCGGCCGCTCCGACGACGGAGGACCCGGAGTCGACGACCTCGGAGAAGCCTGAGGACAGCCCGGCGGACGAGGCTGAGCCGGAGACCGTGGCGACGGCGGACACGAAGGCGGCAGCCGAGCCCGACGCACCGGCGCAAGCGGACCAGACCGAAGCGGACGCGAAGGCTGCGCCCAAGGCCGACGCACCGGCGGAAGCGGACGCGAAGCCGGAAGCCGAGCCCGAGCCGGAGACCGAGCCCGAGCCGCAGGCCGAGCCCGAGCCGCAGGCCGAGCCCGAGCCGCAGGCCGAGACGCCCACAGCGCCCAAGCCCGAGCCCGCGCCGGAGCCGAAGCCCGAGCCGGAGGCAGCGGAACCGGCCGCCCCAGAGGCCCCTGCTCCGACGACGGCGACGGACTCGAAGCCGGAGGAGAAGCCGGCGGCCGAGGCGACGCCCGAACCGAAGCCAAAGCCGAAGCGGAAGCCGAAGCCCGAGGTCGAGGCCCCGCTCGCGCCCGAGACGACGGCCGAAGCCGAGCCCGAGGCCGAGGCAAAGCCGCAGGCCGAGCCCAAGGCGAAGCGGAAGGCCACGCCGAAGGCCGGGGCCAAGGCGGAGACGAAGCCCGAGACGGCCCCTGAGGCCGAACCCACCACACAGGCCGAGCCGACGGCCGAAGCCGAGGCGGCGCCCGAACCCGCGGCCGCCGACGGCGACCGGGCCCCTCAGGGGCCACCCGCACCCGGCGACGAGAGCAGCACGGGTGGTGCGGGTGGGAACACCAAGACGGCCGAAGGCGAAGCCGAGGCCGAGACCAACGCCCCCGCCGTCCCCCTCACCCGCGTAAAGACCCTCGCTCCCGGCCTCACCACCGCCTACCAGGCCGCCACCACCACCCTCGACACCAACAACCTCACCGGCACCCGCGCCAAGGTCTACCTCGTCCTCGACCGCTCCGCCTCCATGCGCCCGTACTACAAGGACGGCTCCGCCCAGGCTCTCGCCGAGCAGACCCTCGCCCTCGCGGCCCACCTCGACCCCGAGGCGACCGTCCCGGTCGTCTTCTTCTCCACCGAACTCGACGGCACCGGCGAGATCACCCTCACCGACCACGAGAACAAGATCGACGACCTGCACGCGAGCCTCGGCCGCATGGGCCGCACCAGCTACCACGCGGCGGTGGAAGCGGTCCTCGCCCAGCACGACAAGGCAGAAACCGCCGGCACTCCCGCCCTGGTGATCTTCCAGACCGACGGGGCGCCCGACGCGAAGACGCCCGCCACCCAGGCCCTCACCGACGCCGCCAAGACCCACCCCGCCGTCTTCTTCTCCTTCGTCGCCTTCGGAGACCCGGAGAACAAGGCCTTCGACTACCTCCGCAAGCTCAAGACCCCCAACACGTCCCACTTCCTCGCCGGCGAAACCCCCCGCGAGCTCACGGACAAGGAGCTCTACGAGGGCGTACTGGCGAACTGGCGCCCGTAGCCCTCAGACGTTCCTGCCGACGCCGCCCGCTTCTCACCCAGCAAAAGGGGAGGCGGGCGGCGTACCCGTGTCAGCTACGATTTCAAGGTTCGTAGACGACTTGGACCACGAGATCGTCACCCCGCGTAGCGACTTGGGAGCAGCCCGCGATGGCTCGACACCTCATCACCAGCGCCCTTCCGTACATCAACGGGATCAAGCACCTGGGCAACATGGTGGGGTCCATGCTCCCGGCGGACGTGTACTCCCGCTACCTGCGCCAGCGGGGCCACGAGGTCCTCTACATCTGCGCGACGGACGAGCACGGCACCCCGGCCGAGCTCGCCGCCAAGGAGCAGGGCGTCCCCGTGGACGCGTTCTGTACCGAGGCGCACCACCAGCAGAAGGCGATCTACGACGGCTTCAGCCTGGCCTTCGACTACTTCGGCCGCAGCTCCTCCCCGCAGAACCACGAGATCACGCAGGAGATCGCCCGCGAGCTGAAGGCGAACGGCTTCATCGAGGAGCGCGCGATCCGCCAGGTGTACTCGAACGCCGACGGCCGCTTCCTGCCCGACCGCTACATCATCGGCACCTGCCCGCACTGCGGCTACGACAAGGCCCGCGGCGACCAGTGCGAGAACTGCACGCGCGTCCTGGACCCGACGGACCTGATCGACGCCCGCTCCGCGATCAGCGGCAGCAGCGACCTGGAGGTCCGCGAGACCAAGCACCTGTTCCTCCTCCAGTCGGCGCTGGCCGGCGAGGTCGAGGCGTGGGTCGACGAGCGTGCCGACAACTGGCCCGTCCTCGCCTCCTCCATCGCCCGCAAGTGGCTCACGGAGGGCCTGCACGACCGGGCGATCACCCGCGACCTGGACTGGGGCGTCCCGGTCCCCGCCGACACCTGGCCGGACCTCGCCGCCGCGGGCAAGGTCTTCTACGTCTGGTTCGACGCCCCGATCGAGTACATCGGCGCGACGAAGGAGTGGGCGGACCAGGACCCGGAGAACCGCGACTGGCGCTCCTGGTGGTGGAAGTCGGACGCGAACGTCCAGTACACGCAGTTCATGGGCAAGGACAACGTCCCCTTCCACAGCGTGATGTTCCCGGCGACCCTGCTGGGCACCCGCGCCCCGTGGAAGAAGGTCGACGTCATCAAGGCCTTCAACTGGCTGAACTACTACGGCGGCAAGTTCTCCACGTCCCAGCGCCGAGGCGTCTTCACGCACGACGCCCTCGACATCCTGCCGGCCGACTACTGGCGCTACTTCATGATGGCGAACGCCCCGGAGTCGGACGACTCGTCCTTCACCTGGGAGCACTTCACCGCCACGGTGAACAAGGACCTGGCCGACACCCTCGGCAACTTCGTCAACCGAGTCCTGTCCTTCTCCAAGAAGCGCTTCGGCGAGGAGGTCCCGGCAGGCTCCGAGCCCGGCGAGGCGGAGACGAAGCTGGGCGAGGAGATCACCCGCCTGCTCGCGGAGTACGAGTCCCAGATGGAGGCCATCCAGTTCCGCAAGGCCGCGGCGGCGCTGCGCGCCCTGTGGTCGGCGGGCAACTCCTACCTGGAGGAGAAGGCCCCCTGGCTGGAGATCAAGACCAACCCGGAGGGCGCCGCGCTCACCCTGCGGACGGCGATGAACCTGATCCACCTCTACGCCGTGGTCTCCGAGCCGTTCATCCCGACGTCGGCGAAGAAGATGCGCGAGGCGTTCTCCCTGGAGAACGACACGGCGGCCTGGGTCACCCAGGAAGAGGCGCGCTCCCTCACCGCCGTCCCCGCCGGCACCCCCTTCACGATCCCGCCGGTGCTGTTCGCCAAGCTCACGGACGAGGACCTGGAGTCGTACAAGGAGCGCTTCGGCGGCGAGTCGGCCGCGTAACGGTCGTAACACGCCGGCTACAGCACAGGGCCCGGGAGGACGAGAGCCTTCTCCCGGGCCCTGAGCTTTGCGAAGATCGCACCAGGACGGCCACCCGGCCGCCGCGACGCATCACGGGGGTTTTCATGGCACTGTTCGGCAACGCACACACCGTGAACCCGCAGTCGGCCCAGCAGGACTACGCCCGCCTCCTCGGCCACGGCGAACAGGTCCACGCCGCGTACCTGCTGATCCGCGACACGATCCTCTTCACCGACCGCCGCCTGATCCTGATCGACAAGCAGGGCATCACCGGCAAGAAGGTCGAGTACCACTCGGTTCCCTACCGCAGCATCACCCACTTCGCGGTGGAGACGGCGGGCACGTTCGACCTGGACGCAGAGCTGAAGATCTGGCTCTCAGGCTCCCAGCTCCCGATCCAGAAGACCTTCACCAAGGGCGTCGACATCTACGAGGTCCAGGCGATCCTGACCCAGTTCGTGGCCAGGTAGAGGCGTCAGCCCGTAACGACGTACGGCACGAAGTCCGCCCACGCGCCGGGCGAGATGGCCAGCCGGGGGCCTTCCACGTCCTTGGAGTCGCGAACGTGCACGGTGCCGGGGGCGACGGCAAGCTCAACGCAGGAGTTGCCGTCGTTACCGCCGCTGTAGCTGCTTTTGAACCACGCCAGCTCTGAGGCGTCCCCGGCAGTGGTCTTGCGGATCATGTCTCTCCCAGCAGTTGCTCGACGAAGGCCAGCGACTCCCGTGGGGAGAGCGCCTGAGCCCGGATGGTGCCATACCGCAGCTCAAGGATGCGCAGGTGTTTGGGATCGGAGGTCGGTCGGCCGTTGAACGCACCATCGGAGCGCCCCACGGCGGAACCGTCCACGAACTTCAGTAGTTCGATCTTGCCGTCCATACCGGAGTGGGTCTCGCGGTTCAACGGCATCACCTGAAGCACGACGTTGTGCAGCCCTCCCACCTCCAACAGACGTTCGAGCTGTCGACGCCACACCATTGTGCCCCCGATGGGACGGCGCAGAGCCGCCTCTTCCAGGACGAAGCTGAGCGCAGGAGCGGGCGTACGTTCGTAGATCGACGCACGAGCCACCCGCGCGGCCACCATGCGCTCCACCTCGTCCGGGGAGTACGGGGGTTGCATCGCCTCGAACAGCGCCCTGGCATGGTCGGGAACCTGCAAGAGGCCGTTGATGCAGTTGCTCTCGTAGACGCCGACCTCCACCGCCTGCGATTCCAACTTGGCGAGCTCCCGAACCTTCTTGGGATACCGAACCCTCTTCACGTCCTCCCAAGCCGCCGCGACGAGCCCACCCGCGCCCAACACCTCGTCGGCCTTGTCCAGGTACTCCTGCCGGGGAATCCTCTTCCCACCCTCGACCTTGTAGACAAGGTCCTCTCCATACCCGACCGCCACCGCGAAGTCGGCGGCCCGCATCCCCACCGACTCCCGCCGCAGCCGCAACTGCCGTCCCACCGTGGCGAGTACGGCCACGCCCCACTCGTCGTCCGGGTCCACCTCCCACCCCGGCTCGTCCGCCTCGGTCCGGAGCCGTACCGCCTCGCCGTCCACCGACATACCGCACCGTTCCTAAACAGTGTCCAGGAGTGGCATTTGCTGCCAGCTCTTGGAACTGCGCGCATCCCGAGCGGTGTTGGATGCGCTGGTCTCCCGCGTTCGCTGTGTCCCCGTCCGGCTGCGTGCATCGTGTGCACGCTCCGTGACGGGTGGGCGGGTTCCCTCACGTCCTCGTGTGCCTG
>NZ_POUC01000318.1 GCF_002891435.1 Streptomyces cahuitamycinicus | reverse complement strand
GGGTCGCAGGGAAGAAGCGGGAGCTGAGGCGCGGGGCGCGGGCTCGGCCGTTCGACCGGCCGACCCGCATCCGGAAGACGGCCACGGCCTGCGGGGACGGGGAGAAATGGGCCGGTCGCAGCAGGTCGGGGTCGTCCCTGTGACCGGTGCGTCGCTCGGACCATTGCCGGACCCCTCACCCGGCTTCCGGCCCTGGAGACCCGCGCGGCGGCCCGCCGCGCCGTTCCGACCCTCGGCCTCCGCGCGCCCGCCCCGGTCGGCGTCCGGCCCGGTCCGGAGCGCCTGTGGCGGACCACGGGGCCGGCCGGCCGACGGCGACCGTCGGCCTTGGCGGGTCATGCGCAGGAGGTTCCCGCCCCGTCAAGCGTGGGGAACCTCACCCGGGCACGCGCGCGTGCGGCGGCCGCAGGGGCGACCGGTGCGTCGGGTTCCACGGGTTCCCGCCCGGGCTCGGTCACCGGTCACCCGCAACCCGTCACCGGTCACGCGCGCGTGCGGCTGGCCCGGCCGGTTGAGCCCGGCTGCCGTCGGCCGGTGGCACCGGCACCCCGCTCGGGCCCGGCTACCAGTGGCGAGCGTGCGCCTGCCCCTGCGGGGGTCAGTGGCCGGTGTACGGGAGCAGTGCCATCTCGCGTGCGTTCTTGATGGCCCTGGCCATGTGTCGTTGCTGCTGGGACGACACCCGGGTGACGCGGCGGCTGCGGATCTTTCCGCGCTCGGAGATGAACTTCCGCAGCAGATCGGTGTCCTTGTAGTCGACGTAGGTGATCCCGGCTTGGTCCAGGGGATTGGGCCGGTCCTTGGCGGGCTTGCGGTCGGGCTTGCGCGGCATGAGAGGTCAGACCTCCAGGAGGGTGTCGAAGGCGTGCGGCAGCCGCTGCCAGGCGTCGGGCCCGGCGGCGTACTCGGCGTTGGTCAGCAGGCAGGACTCCAGCAGTCGCTCCAGGCCGTCCCGGTCGAGGCCGGGCGAGGTGAAGACGAGGTGCTGGCAGCGGTCGCCGTGCTCGGGGTGCCAGTCCAGCGCGGCGGCGGCCCGGCGCACCGGCGGGACCATGTCCCAGGCCGCGTCCGGCAGGGAGGCCAGCCACGGGCCCGTGCTCTCCACGCACAGGGCCCCGCCCGCCGCGTCCCAGTGGAAGAGCGTGTCCGGCTTGTCGGCGAGCCAGAACCGGCCCCGGCTGCGGGCGGCCGCGCAGGTGAGGTCCTCCAGTGCGGCATAGAGCCGCTCCGGGTGGAAGGGGCGGCGCCGGCTCCAGACCAGGGTGGAGACGCCATGCGCGTCGGCCTCGGCGGGGAGCAGGGCGCAGGCCGGATGCTGGGCGGCGGCGGCCGACTCGACGTCGAAGCCGGCCAGGGCGGCCTGGGCCAGGGGGGAGAGCGCATGCCGGCGCGGGGTCGGCACGGTCAGGCCGTCGGCGGCCGGTTCAGCCGGTTCAGCCAAACCGGCCAGATCGGCCAGATCGGCCGGGGCATCCTGCCCGACGGGCACCTGGCGGGCCGTCGGGTGCAGTTGCGCGAGCAGCTCGCGGTCCTCGTCGTCAGCCTCCGGGGAATCGACGACGGCCAGCACGGGGGCGTACTCCAGCTGGCGCGCGAAGGTGTCGGCGACCGTGCGCTGGTCGGTGGCGGCTGCGGCGAGACCGCCGTCGGCCAGGTCGTCGCCGTTGCCCAGGTACGGCAGGACCAGGGACGGGGCGACGGCGGTGATCACGCCGGTGACGGTGAGGCCGCCGGCCGTGACGACCTCGGCCATGGCCTTGGGCTCGACGGAGTCCCACAGCTCGACGACGGCGAGCCGGGTGCCGCCGGCGTCCCGCAGCCGCTCCAGCTCCGGCACCAGGTCCTCGCGCAGGGCACAGCAGGCGCAGTCGTTGACGAGCGGCGCCTCCCCCGCGTCGAGGATGCCGGAGGCGTCCCTGATGGTCCGTACGACCGTGCCCGCGGCGGCCGTCGCGAGGTCATGGTGGAGGACGACGCTGCCGGGCACGTCGGCGAGCAGCCGCGCGACGGCCGCCCTGCGGGCATCGGCGTGCAGCCCGCCGACGATCACGACGGGGAGCCCAGGAGGGACAGCCATGGGGTCAGCCCTTCTTTCCGTACCGGCGCTCGAAGCGCTCCACACGGCCCGCGGTGTCCAGGACTCGGGCCGTGCCGGTGTAGAAGGGGTGGCTGACGTCGGAGATCTCGACGTCCACGACCGGGTAGGTCCGGCCGTCCTCCCACTCGATCGTCTTCTCGCTCGTCATGGTCGAGCGGGTGAGGAAGGCGTAGTCGGCGGCGCGGTCGCGGAAGACGACGGGGCCGTACGCCGGGTGGATTCCCTCGCGCATGGTCAGCGCTCCTCTCGGAATGCGACGTGGCGGCCGGCGACCGGATCGAACTTGCGCAGGGTCAGCCGGTCCGGGTCGTTGCGGCGGTTCTTGCGGGTCACGTAGGTGAAGCCGGTCCCGGCGGTGGACCGGAGCTTGATGACCGGACGGAGTTCGTTGCGTGCCATGCCGCTATGATACTGAAAATGAATTCCATTTGCATCACCCGAGACGGAGAGGTAGGTCACCACCCATGTCCGCGCACTGCATGCTGACCGGCGCCCAGCCGGGCTTCGGCAACCGCATCTCGCACTCCCACCGGCGCACGTCGCGCCGGTTCGACCCCAACATCCAGTCCAAGCGCTACTGGCTGCCGGGCGAGGGCCGGTACGTCCGGCTCCGGCTGAGCGCCAGGGCGGTCAAGACCGTCGACACGATCGGGATCGAGGCGGCCGTCGCCCGGATCCGCGCCCGGGGAGTGAGGGTCTGATGGCCAAGAAGAGCAAGATCGCGAAGAACGACAGGCGACAGGAGGTCGTCGCGCGGTACGCCGCCCGGCGGGCCGAGCTGAAGGAGATCATCCGGAGGCCGTCGTCGACGGAGGCCGAGCGGCTCGCCGCACAGGCGGAGCTGCGCAGGCAGCCGCGGGACGCGAGCGCCACGCGCGTGCGCAACCGCGACCAGGTGGACGGCCGGCCGCGCGGCTACTTCCGGGCGTTCGGGCTGTCCCGGGTGGGTCTGCGGGAGCAGGCGCACGCGGGGTATCTGCCCGGGGTGCGCAAGTCGTCCTGGTGAGAGACGTTCGAGGAGGCCCTTGACGGGCCCTGATAGCTTGCTGCGATCGTTCCGGCCAGGAGGCCGGCCGGTGCCTTCCGGGCCTTCCGGACCTTCCGGCGCCTTCCGGACCTTCCGGCGCCTTCCGGGCCGGCCGGTGCCTCCGGGCCGGTCGGCCGGCTACAGCTTGGGGGCTAGCAGTGACTTCGGTGATCTTCTCGCGTCGCTCCGGCGCCGTGCGCCTCGCGGCGGCGGCCGCGGGGCTGGCGGGCGTGCTCGCGCTCAGCGCGTGCAGTGGCGACGGCGGCTCGGGGGACGACTCGGCGTCCAGTCCGTCCCCGTCGGACTCGGCGCCCGCGGCGACTGACGGGGGCGCCGGCTCCGGCTCCGGCTCCGACGGGTCGGCCGGCGGCGAGCTGGCGGGCAGCTGGCTCGCGACGACCGGGGGCAAGGCCGTGGCCCTGGTGATCACCGGCAAGCAGGCCGCGCTGTTCGCCACCGGCGGGAGCGTGTGCAGCGGCACCGCGGGCGAGGAGTCCGGGATGCGGATGATCCGTCTGAAGTGCACGGACGGCTCCAAGGACCGGGCCACCGGCATGGTCGACTCCGTGAACGAGAGCAGCCTGAAGGTCACCTGGGAGGGCGGCCTCGGCGCGGAGACCTACACGAAGGCCGAGGGCGGCAAGCTCCCCACGGGCTTCCCGACGGCAGGCCTCGGCTGACACCGGCATCAGCACGCACGGGCCACGGATCTCCTACGGGATCCGTGGCCCGTCCGGCGTTCGGGGGAATCGCAGGGGGTGCGTGCCCGCCCGGGGCCTGGGTGCGTGATGATCCAGGGGCCCGAAGCCGCTTCCGTTCGACACGCCCAGAGGACCCCATGCGCACCTTCCCCCTCGCCCTGGCCGCCGCCCTCGCCACGACGCTCCTGCTGACCGGCTGCGACGACGACAAGACCGGTGGTGACGACGTCAAGAACACGGACTGGAAGAGCGGTTCGGCGTGCGCGCTCGGCGACATGGGCGTGGAGGTCGGTGCGGGCGCCGCCCCGGCCGCCGGGGACACCGGCACCGTCACCGTGACGCTCACCAACAAGGGAGCGCAGTGCGCGCTCAAGGGCTTCCCCGCGGTGGACCTGCTGGCCGACGACAAGACGACGTCCGTCTCCCCGGACGAGGGCGCGAAGCCCCAGTCGCTGACCCTCGGGAAGGGCGGCACCACCTCCTTCACCGTCACCTACGTCCGGGGCGAGGCGGGCTCCGCGGAGAGCCTCGACGTGCGCAAGGCATCCTTCACCCTGCCCGGCGACACCAGGACGGCGCACGAACTGACGTGGTCGTACGGCGAGGTCGCCTGGACGGACGAGAAGCCATCGGTGAGCGGCTTCGAGACCTCGGCCGGCTGACGGGAGCGCGGCGGGGCGGGGCTCAGCGCAGCGGCGGCCGGTGCCGGACCTGGGCCCGGTCCGCCGCCTGCGCGCCCTCCGTCCAGCCCGCCGCGTCGCGCACCCCGCGCAGCCGGGTCGTGGTCGTCTCCGGGAACATCCGGTCCAGCCGCCCTGTCACGGCGACCTCGCGGGAGGCGAGGACCGGCAGCAGATCGTCGGTCACCTGGGTCTCGGCGGCGGCTGCCAGCCGGGTGCCGATGCGGTGGGCGTAGGCAGCGAGGAAGGACTGCCGGAACGTCTTGGTGCGCTTGCGGCCGCCCGCCCGTTGCGCGGCCTCCGCCTTGGTCATCGCGGTCGTGGCCTGCACGAGGAGCGAGGTGTAGAGGAGCTCGACCGACTCCAGGTCGGTTTCGAAGCCGACGACGGTGGAGAAGCCGAGAGGCTCGTTCCACACCGCCCGGCAGTGGTTGGCGCCGGCGACGGCGTCCAGCAGCACCGCCTTGGCCTGCTCGTACGGCGGCTCGACCCCGATCCGGCAGGCGCCGGGCGCGTCCGCCGACGGTGCCCGCGCCGCGAGCAGCGCCTCGTCGACACTGTGCCGGGCCATCAGCTCCTGCGCCTTGGCACTGAGCGCCTCGGCCTCCTCCGGGAAACCGGTCGCTTCCGCCTTGGCGAGCAGGGCACGGATCCGGGTGAGCATGCGGGACTCGGTCCTCGCCCCGCCGGGCGCGCGCCCTGGCCCCTCGTCGAGGGCCTCCAGCGCCGGCAGCCGCAGCAGCAGGCGGTAGAGCTCCAGCACGGCGGTGGCGTGCGAGAAGCGGTCGGTGCGGGGCGGGGCGTCGTCGGGGAGTTCCGCGAGCTGGGCGTTCCAGCGGCGGCCCCGGGGGCCGTCACCGGGTGCCTGTGTACGGATCAGCTCGGCCACCAGCAGCACATGCACGTCGTCCAGCTCGCGCCGCACGATCCGCACGACATCGGCCGGCTGCCAGCCGCGCCGCCACGCCCCCGCCACGAACTCGTGCCCGCGCCGGGCGAGTTCGGCGTCGGCCGCCGGGTCGGACGCGAGCAGGGACGCGCCGGCGTCGAGGGCGGTCTCACCGGTCTCGTAGAGGGCCGATGCGAACGCGCGATCGACGGTGCTGGACGTACTCACGGGCCGATGGTGCCACGTCGTCCCACTCGACAACGGGTGTCAACCCGCGGTTGACACCCCGAGAGGCGCAACCTACGGTTGACACATGACGAACCCCGACACCACGTCGTCGATCCGTCTCGACGACCTCATCGCGGCCATCAAGAAGGTCCACCCGGAGCCGCTGGACCAGCTCCAGGACGCGGTGATCGCCGCGGACCACCTGGGCGACGTGGCCGACCACCTGATCGGCCACTTCGTCGACCAGGCCCGACGGTCCGGCGCGTCCTGGACGGACATCGGCAAGAGCATGGGCGTCACCCGGCAGGCCGCGCAGAAGCGGTTCGTGCCGAAGGAGTCGAACGACCTCGACCCGAGCCAGGGCTTCAGCCGGTACACGCCCCGCGCCCGCAACACGGTCATGGCCGCGCACAACGCGTCCAAGGCGGCCCGCAACGCCGAGGGCCTGCCCGCGCACCTCGTCCTCGGTCTGCTGGCCGAGCCGGACGGCCTCGCCGCCAAGGCGATCGTCAAGCAGGGCGTCACACTCGACGCGGTCCGTGAGGCGGCGACGGCGGCCCTTCCGCCCGCCGTCGACGAGGTCCCGGAGCTCGTGCCGTACGGCCAGGCGGCCAAGAAGGTCCTGGAGCTCACCTTCCGCGAGGCCCTGCGCCTCGGCCACAACTACATCGGCACCGAGCACATCCTGCTCGCCCTGCTGGAGCACGAGAACGGCGAGGGTGTCCTCAGCGGCCTCGGCATCGACAAGGAGCGGGCCGAGCGATACGTCGGGACGGTGCTGGAGAAGATCATGCAGGCGCAGAGGGAGACCGACGAGGCCTGACGGAGGGCGGCCGAGGCGCGGCGGAGGCTCGACGAGGCCCGGCGGAGGGCAGCCGAGGCGCGGCGGAGGCGCGACGAGGCCTTCCACGGAAACGAGTCGGGGGCGTTGTCAGACCCCCCTGTCACACTCGCGACATGGCCGAACGGTGGGCGCTCGCTCCGGCCGAGGACGGTGGCGTGGACGTCGCCCCCCTCGGTCCGGACGGGCTGCCCTCCGGCCCGGTGCGGCGGGAGGCGGATGCCGGCGAGGCCGTCCGGAGCCGTCCCGGCGTCACGCGGTGGGTGTGGCGGTCCACCGCCGAGGTCTACCCGCGCCTGCTCGCCACGGGGGTGCGAGCCGAGCGGTGCTACGACATCGAGGCTGCCGAGACCCTCCTCCTCGGCCACGAGGGGCGGTACGGGGAACCACGCTCGGCCGCGGCCGCCCTGGCCCGGTTGCGCGGCGGCCCCGTGCCGCCCGATCCGCCCCAGCGGTCCGCCGAACCGGGCTCGCAGTCCTCGCTGTTCGAGCCGCAAGGCGCCCATCTCCCCCTGCCGGACCTCCTCGCGGTCTACGCCGGGCAGCAGCGGCGGCACGAGAGCGCCGAGCACCCCGGCCGCATGCGGCTGCTGACGGCCGCCGAGTCGGCCGGCATGCTGGTGGCCGCCGAGATGAACCGCGCCGGGCTGCCCTGGAGCGCCCAGGTGCACCGCGCCGTGCTGCAGGACCTGCTGGGCGATCGGTACGCGGGCGGCGGTGAGCCACGCCGCCTGGCCGAACTGGCCGACGAGGTGTCCGCCGCGTTCGGCCGCCGGGTCCGCCCCGACCTGCCGGCCGACGTGGTCAAGGCCTTCGCCCAGGCCGGGATCAAGGTCTCCTCGACCCGCCGCTGGGAGATCGAGACCGTCGACCACCCCGCCGTGAAGCCCCTGATCGAGTACAAGAAGCTGTACCGCATCTGGGTCGCCCACGGCTGGTCGTGGCTCCAGGACTGGGTTCGCGAGGGGCGGTTCAGACCCGAGTTCCTCGCGGGCGGGACGGTGACCGGACGCTGGGTCACCAACGGCGGGGGCGGGCTCCAGATCCCCAAGGTGATCCGGCGGGCCGTGGTCGCCGACCCCGGCTGGCGGCTCGTCGTCGCCGACGCCGACCAGATGGAGCCGCGCGTCCTCGCGGCGATCTCCCGTGACCCCGGCCTGATGGAGGTGGCGGGCCGGGAGACCGACCTGTACCAGTCCGTCTCCGACCGCGCCTTCTCCGGCGACCGCTCCCAGGCCAAACTCGCCGTGCTGGGCGCGGTCTACGGCCAGACGTCCGGGGACGGCCTGAAGAACCTCGCCGCGCTCAGACGCCGCTTCCCCAGGGCGGTGGCATACGTCGACGACGCGGCCCGGGCCGGTGAGGAGGGCCGGCTCGTGCGGACCTGGCTCGGCCGGACGTGCCCGCCCGCGGCCCGGGGCACGGACGACGCGACGGAGGAGGCCGGCATCCCGACGGCTGCCGTCGGCTCCGGCTCCGGCTCCGGCTCCGGCTCCGGCTCCGGCTCCGGCTCCGGGGAGGACGATCAGCCGGGGAGCGGGCAGTGGGTGCCCGGCTACGCCTCCACGAACGCCCGCGCCCGCGGCCGCTTCGCCCGCAACTTCGTCGTCCAGGGCAGCGCCGCCGACTGGGCGCTGCTGCTGCTCGCCGCGTTGCGCAAGGCCTGCGCGGAGCTGTCGGCCGAGCTGGTCTTCTTCCAGCACGACGAGGTGATCGTGCACTGCCCCGAGGAGGAGACGAAGACGGTCGTGGCGGCGATCCGCGAGGCAGCGGCCCTGGCCGGACGGCTGACCTTCGGGGAGACGCCCGTGCGGTTCCCGTTCACGACGGCGGTGGTGGAGTGCTACGCGGACGCCAAGTAGCCGGGCCGGACGGGGTGTCGTCGGGGACGCCGCGTGACCGGTCGACGGGAGCGAGCAACGCGCGTAGCTCTGTGACGACCGTCTGCTCGTCCGTTTTCTCCAGGGCCGCGAGAGCCGCCCCCCACACCTCGCGCGCCTCGCCGATGTGCCCCCGCTCCCGCAACAGCAGCCCGTGCTGGTGGCGGGCGAGAGCGCCGGTGTAGCGGTCGGCGCGGGCGTCGGCCCGGCCGAGCAGCTCGGCGCACTCGCGGGTGGCCCGCCCGCTGTGGCCGAGCAGACGCAGGGCACGGACCAGGCCGAGCCGGGCCCGGGACTCGCCGTGCCAGTCGCCGTGGCCGCCGAGGATGCGCAGGCTCTCCTCGAAGTGCGGCAGGGCGGCGGCCGGTCGGCCGAGCCGCAGATGCGCGTATCCGAGGTTGCAGTGCGCGGAGTGCCGCACGATCACGGCGCCGATCGCGTCCCCGAGGGCGAGCGAACGCCGGTGCCGCTCGATGGCCGCCCGCGGGTCGGTGTGCTCGACGAGGTTGCCGAGGTGGCCGTGGGTGACGGCCTCGCCGTGCGGGTCGTTCAGCTGCCGTGCGTACTGCAGGCTCCGCGTCAGCGCCTCAGCCGCCTCGGTGCGCCGGCCGAGCCCGTCCAGCAGCAGGCCGCGGCTGTCGAGGCAGCGGCGGATACAGGAGGGATTCTCCAGCCGCTGCCAGATGGCGAGCGCCCGGTCGTTGAGCGCGAGCGCGTCCTTGAGCCGGCCGGTCAGGAAGTGCAGCCCGGTGAGGTCGGCCAGCGCGCACGCCTCCGCCTCCACGTCACCGAGCCGTCGGGCCACCCGGAGGCCGGCCTGTCCGAGCACCTCCATCTCGGCGAGGCGGCCCCGGCGCTGCGCGTAGGGAAAGATCAGCCGGACGAGTGTGCAGACCAGGCCCGCGCGCTGCCCGCAGGGGTCGTCCGCGTACCGCTCGACCAGGGTGACGACGTTGTCCAGCTCCATGTCCCCCCAGGCGAAGGCCTCCCCGGGACCGGCGAAGGGGGCGACGGTGTCGACGTAGGCCGTGTGGCCGTTCGGCTGGGCCGGGGCGGGCCGGCGGCGGTCGGCCAGGTCGAGGCCGGGTTCCGTGATCGCGGCGAGGACGCGTTCGGCGACGGCCGCGTACCAGTGCAGCGCCGTGCCGACGGCGTCGGCGGGGTCGGCGGTGTTGTCGGGGTCGGCGGTGTTG